>JAFVQW010000050.1 GCA_017504605.1 Clostridia bacterium | reverse complement strand
GGTGTAGGAGTTCTCGTTGTCGTACCAAGCAACAACCTGTACCTGATAGGTATCGTCGTCAATCTTAGCAACCATGGTCTGAGTAGCATCGAAGAGCGAGCCGTATCTCATACCGATAACGTCGGAGGATACAATCTCGTCGGTGTTGTAGCCGAAGGAAGCGGAAGCCTGAGCCTTCATTGCTGCGTTAACGCTCTCAACGGTTACGTCCTTGCCCTTAACAACTGCAACGAGGATAGTGGTCGAGCCGGTGCATGTGGGAACTCTCTGAGCAGAGCCGATAAGCTTGCCGTTGAGCTCGGGGATAACGAGACCGATTGCCTTAGCGGCGCCGGTGGAGTTGGGAACGATGTTCTGTGCGCCGGCACGTGCACGGCGGAGGTCACCCTTTCTGTGAGGACCGTCAAGAATCATCTGGTCGCCGGTGTATGCGTGAACGGTGGTCATAATACCCGACTGAATGGGTGCATAGTCGTTAAGAGCCTTTGCCATGGGTGCAAGGCAGTTGGTGGTGCAGGATGCAGCCGAGATAATCTTATCGTCAGCGGTAAGGGTCTCGTTGTTTACACCGAATACGATGGTCTTGAGGTCCTTGCCTGCGGGTGCGGAGATAACAACCTTCTTAGCACCTGCGTTGATGTGAGCCATCGACTTCTCGGTAGAGCAGTAGAAGCCGGTGCACTCGAGAACAACGTCAACGCCAAGCTCGCCCCAGGGGCAGTTAGCAGCGTCCTTCTCTGCGTAAATCTTGATGGTCTTGCCGCAAACGGTGATGCTGTCATCGGTAGCCGAAACGGTATCAGCGTGCTCGTACTTACCCTGAGCGGTGTCGTACTTAAGAAGATGAGCGAGCATCTTGGGGCTGGTAAGGTCGTTGATTGCTACAACCTCGTAGCCCTCTGCGCCGAACATCTGTCTGAACGCGAGACGGCCGATACGGCCAAAGCCGTTAATCGCAACTTTTACATTTGCCATTTTTGAAAATCCTCCAAAATATAATATTTTTATTTTCATCATATCAATCGGCGCGATAACCCTATCACACCATCATAAATTATAGCACAACTTTTTCAAATATACAATATTATTGTGGAAATTTTATCAAATTTGTAACAAATACTTATTTTAGGGTAAAATTCGCCGTGGTTTTTGTAAAAAGCAACCTCTTTTCAAGATTTTTTCTTGACAAGAGACGAGGTTTGGGGTATAATACTTTAGACTGAATTGGGCAATCGCGCGGTATGGCGCCGAAAGGTATTACCGTGAGGAAAGTCCGGGCATCACAGGGCAGGATAACGGATAACGTCCGCCGAGGGTGACCTCCGGGAAAGTGCAACAGAAATAAACCGCCGTCCTCGGACGGTAAGGATGGAAAGGCGAGGTAAGAGCTCACCCGAGCCCACGGTAACGCGGGCCCGCTGTAAACCCTATCCGATGCAACACCTTGAAAACCGTTTTTCGGCGGGCGGCCCGTCCGTTTTTTCATGGTGGCAGAGCCGTAAGGCTTGAACTGCGCGGTAACGCGCAGTGAAGATAGATGATTGCTGCGCCGAGAGGCGTACAGAACCCGGCTTACACGTTCAGTCAAAAAAAGCACTGCTTTATTCAAGCAGTGCTTTTTTGTTTACATTTGTTTACATTTTCTTGGGTTTAATCTTAGAAAACAGTTCTTTTATTTCGCACGGGTCGGGGGCTCCCGTTCCCGCGGTCATACACGCCGCACTGCCGAACGCCATAGCGAGGGCGAGGCGGCGCTCCCTCGGCACGCCGAGTATATCCCCCGCGATAAAGCCCGCGACGGTGCTGTCACCCGCGCCGACGGTGGAGCGCACGGTGACGGCGGGTGCCTCGGCTATATAAGTCTCGCCGTCAAGGAGGAGTGCCCCGCCCTCGCCGCCGAGAGTAAGAAGCACGCACTCGGCACCGAGCGAGGATAGAGCGCCGAGGGCCGCCGCGTAGTCCTCTCTACCCCGAATTTTTCGCCCGAGAAGCTCCTCGGCCTCGTCGAGGTTGGGCTTTATAAGATACGGCCGAAGCGCCGATATATCCTCTTTGGTAATAGATTTTGAGTCGAGGACGAGCCTCACCCCCGCCTCGCGCACCGAGCGGAGCAGCTCCATAACCGCCGCCCTGTCGCTCCCCTCGGATATTCTTCCCGAGAAGACGAGATAGCTCCCCGGCAGAAGCCGCGCGAGTATATCCTCCCCGAGCGAGTTAATCACCTCGGCCGAAACGGCGGGGCCCTCGGTGGCTATTACGGTCTCCGTATCTCTTGAATGAATATTTATGTTTTCCCTTATGAAGCCCGCGACCTCGCGAAAGAGAAGCCGCATACCGCATAAATCGCGAGATGAGGTGAACGCCTCTCGGTTCTCCCTGCCGAATACCGCGGCGGCGAGATTATCTATTCCGTAAGCAAGAAGCGCTCGGGAGACGTTTATCCCCTTGCCGCCCATATCTCTACTCAGAACGCGCGCGGGATTGTCGCACCCCGCAGCGAAGCTCGGGGCATCTATATGCAGGTCTATAGCGGGGTTTACGGTCAGGGTTATTATCTTTTCCCGAATACTCATAGGCTCTTACCTCATACTCTTTACTGTTGGCTTTATTTTAGCACACGGCGCGCCCAAAATCAAGGCAGTTATATTATTTTTGTAAACTTTGGCCCCTATCTATTGCAAAAGCCGACAAAATATTTATAATATATATTGGAGAATTATATGGCAGAGCTTATGGAATTTCTCGACAGGCACGCACCTCACTGCGGCCCCCTCACGGTGGGGCTCGTCGGGCTTGGTAAAACAAACCTTGCGCTTCTCTCGGCGCTTCGGGGGAGAAAAGACACCCGCACCGTGCTTCGCGCGAGCGAGCGCCCCGATGCAGATTTACCGTGTGACGAGAGCTATTTCGGATGCGACTGCTATAAAAACATACACGAGGATATTCTTTTTCTCTCCCCGACGGTGCACAGAGAGCACCCCGAGCTCGTCCGTGCCGCTCGGCGCGGTACGCTTTTAACCTCGGATACCGAGGTGTACTTCGAGGGCGGGCGCGAGGGCTCCCACGTTGTAACGGGCTCTGACGGTAAGAGCTCTACTACCTATATCGCCTCGCTTTTGCTTTCCGAGGAGGGACGGCGGGTCTATCCCGCGGGAAACTACGGCCGCCCCTTCTGCACCCTTCCCGTCGGTGCCACCGCGGTCGCCGAGCTGTCGAGCTTTAATTTAAATTATTTCTATCCCCGCGCCAATTCCTCGGTGATAACCAATATAAGCGAGAACCATCTTAACTGGCATACCGATATGGCCGAATATATAGAGGCCAAGGCGAGAGCCGTTATCGGTGCCGAGCGGGCGGCACTCCCTGCCGACTGTGAAATATCCCGCTCCCTGCTCCCGCGCCTGTGCGGCTTCACTCTTTTCTCGTCGAGGAGCGACGAGCGCGAGCTTCTCTCGCTCGGGGCGGCCCATACCGCCGTGCTGAGGGGCGACACCGTCTATCTTGACGGTCTGCCGATACTCGATACGAGGTATATGAGGCGCTCGCTCTACTACGATAAAATCAATATGACCGCGGCGCTCGCCCTGACACTCGGAGAGGTTACGGCAGAAGGGGCGCACTCGGCCGCCGCCGAATACGGCGGACTGCCCCACAGGGCGGAGCTCGTGCGCATGCATCGCGGCGTTGAATTTATCAATTCGTCAATAGACACGACACCGAGCCGCACCGCCGCAACTCTCGAGGCTCTCGGGAGAGGGGTGCATATCATTCTCGGCGGGCGCGGCAAGGGGCTCTCCCCCTCGCCTCTTTTTAAGCCCCTGTCCACCTATGCAAAATCCCTCTCGCTCTACGGCGAGGCGGGCGAGGAGCTCTACCCCGTGCTTCTCCCTCTCGGGATACCCACGGCGCTATACCGGGGCTTCGACGAGGCGGTCGAGGCGGCGAGCGAGCCTGCCGCGGCGGGTGATACGGTGCTTCTCTCCCCTGCCGCGACGGCGTACGGGGAATTCCGTGATTTTACCGAGCGCGGCGAGCGCTTTCGTACACTTGTTAAGAAGCTTTAAAAAAGCAGATATATAAAAAGGAAAATACAGGACATGAAAAAAATCATTAAGTGTGCATTATTTCTTGCACTTATTCTCGGGGCCTTAGCCTCTATGCTATCCTGCTCGTCGGACGACGGCGTGCCCGAGGGTATGCAGCTGCTCCGCGCCGAGGAGGGCGAGGGATACTGCATCTATGCTCCGAAGGAGTGGCGGGTGGCTAATCAGGGCGACATCGCCTGTGCCTACGTCTCCACGGTTGATAACAGCTCGATAAGCTTCACTCGCGGTGAGAAGCCCGAGAGCCTCTCCGACTATTTCAGGGCAGAGGCGGCGAAGCTCCCCTTTGAAATCACTCTCTCGGTCGAGGGCGAGGCCATCAACTTCGGCAACGCGACGGCGGCCTATCGCTACGTGTACGACTATACCTATAAGGATTACGGCTTCCGCACTATGCAGGTGTTCGTATACAACGGCGACGACTTCTATATCTTCACCTTTAACTCCTACGCGAGAGAGCGAACCGAGGGCGAGAGCTACTTCGGGTTCTATATGGAAAAGGTAAACGCCGTTATGGAGAGCTTCCGCTTTACCGAGAAGAAGGACGACTGGCGCACTCCCGCGGAATACGAGAGTGACGGCGACGGATATCTTCTCATATCGGACAAGGCTATAGCGGGCTTTAAGCTCTTCGTTCCCGAGAGCTTCGTTCCCGACTACTCGAGCGGCATCGTCAGCGCCACCCACGCCGACGGCACGAATATCAATATGTCTAAGGCCACCTACACCGGCGTTACCTACGAGGATTACTTCGCCGACCGTAAGGCCGACCTCGAGGCCCTCTCGGGCGGCGAGGTGACGCTTATCACCGAGGGCGAGCTTATCAGCGTGTCGGGTGCCACCTGGGCCCGCGCCTACGAATACACCTACACCCTCTTCGGTAAGGAATATCACGTTTACCAGGCTATGATAGTAAAGGGCTATAACGGCTACGTATTTACCTACTCTGCCTCGGGCGAGCTCTACGCGGAGCACTTAGACGAGGCTATGCGGGCTATAGAAAAAATAAGGTTTGACTGACAATGAGAGAAATTTATCTTGACAACAGCGCCACGACGAGAATATCCGAGGGGGCACTGAAAAGATATAACGAGGTCTCGCGCGAGGTGTACGGAAACCCCTCCTCGCTACACAGTGCGGGACACGCGGCAGAGAGACTGCTCACCGATGCACGCTCCGCCGTGCGCGAGAGCATCCGCGCCGAGGGGGCAGAGGTTATATTCACCGCCTCGGGCAGCGAGGCTAACAACCTCGCCATTATAGGCCGCGCACTCTCGAAGGAGCGGTACAGAAAAAATAAAAAGATAATAACAACCCTCGGCGAGCACGCCTCGGTCAGGGAGCCGCTTATGCATCTATCCTCTCTCGGCTTCACCGTCGTCGAAATTCCGACCGTCGGGGGCGCTCTCGACCTCGAGCGGCTTCGCGCCGAGCTCGACGGGAGCGTCATTCTCGTTACCCTTATGATGGTTAACAACGAGACGGGTGCGGTCTACGACCTGCCCGCCGCGGCGCGCCTCGTTCGGGCATATGCGCCCGAGGCACTCATTCACGTCGATGCAACGCAGGGGTATATGAAAATTCCCTTCACAAAGGGCGGCATCGGTGCCGATATGATTACCCTCTCCTCTCATAAAATAGAGGGGCCGAAGGGGGTCGGCGCTCTCGTCGTTGACAAAAGCGTTATAAAAAGCAAGGGGCTCTCCCCGCTTATTTTCGGGGGCGGCCAGGAGGGCGGCTTGCGCTCGGGAACCGAGAACGTACCCGCTATCGCCGCCTTTGCCGAGGCGGTAAGAGAGGGCTCGGCGAGCATGGCCGAGCGGGTGAAGCATATCGGCGCTCTTCGCGACCGCCTGCTCACAGCGCTTCGCACCTCGGGAGCTCTGTCCGAAATCTCACCTACACTCCCCGCGGCACACGCGCCGCATATAATTAATCTCACGCTCCCCGGCATCAAGAGCGAGACGGCGCTCCACTTCCTCTCATCCGAGGGAATATTCGTATCGAGCGGCTCGGCCTGCTCCTCAAACTCCCGCGCGGTATCGAGCGCGCTCGTGGCCTTCGGCAGGAGTGAGGGAGAGGCGGACTGCTCTATCCGCGTGAGCCTCTCGCACAGGAACACGACCGAGGACATAGATGCACTTGCGGCGGCTCTCGAGCGCGCCCTCGTGCGACTTGCGAGGGTTAAATAATGGTACAGATTACGCTTATCACCGTCGGCACGCTGAAGGAGAGGTATCTCACCGAGGCGGTGGCGGAATATAAAAAAAGGCTCTCGCAGTTTGCGAGAGTTGATGAAATATCTATTCCCGAGGAGCGGATAGCCGACGAGGAGAACGAGACCCAAATTAAGGGAGCGCTCGAGCGCGAGGCCGACAAAATCCTCGCGGCGCTTAAAAGAGATGCATATAAGCTCGCCCTCTGCGTCGAGGGACGGCAGTATTCCTCGCCCGAGCTCGCCGAGCTCCTGCGCGGTGGCGCCGACAGATGCGGTAAAATCGCCCTCGTGATAGGCTCCTCACACGGGCTGTCCGAGCGTGTGAAGGCGGCGTGCGACGAGCGCCTATCCTTCTCTCGGCTGACCTTCCCTCACCAGCTTATGCGGGTGATACTCCTCGAGGCGACCTATCGCGCCTTCACTATAATACACGGAAAAAAATACCACAAATAATTAAAGCTCGGGCTCGGGCGGAAAGCGGCGTGCGAGCGAAGCGTTCGAATACTCGCGCCGTCCCGTGACCTCGCTTATGACTCTTATGAACTCCGGCAGAGCGATTTTCTCGTCGGGCGAGGAGAGCTCGACCTCGAGCACGGCACACCTATTCCACTCGGGGTATATATCTATTTCCAGGGTTTTACCGAGGTATTCGGCGGTATGCCGACACTTTACGACGGGGCGGCTGCCCTCGGCGATATTTTCCCTCTCCCGCTCGTATTCCTCGGCGGAAATCTCGCGCTCGTCCTCGAACGAGGACAGAGCATCTATCCGTCTTTTCACCGTCTCGGTGTAAACAACCTCTCCGCCGAAATCACGGCGGCGTATGCGGCGGGTAACTCCCGAGGCCGACGGCAGATATATCTGCTCTATCTCGCTTCTCGTATATCCCGCCATGCCCGAGAGAATATCGAGGCGCGGCATTTCTATTATATATTTGCGCTCGGTTTCGATAGGTGTCATCGTTCCCCCAAAAAATTTCATTATTATTATTTTATCACCCGAGACGGGGCTTGTCAAGAGAGAACAAATTGCGCAATTCCCTTGACTTATCGTATAAAGTGTGCTAAAATAGCATTGTAAAAAGAACTATTCTCGCTGCGGCGTCAGATTAAGGAGTAAATTATGAGCGATATTAAGAATACCGAGCTCGGTCTTACCGAGGAGGAAATCAAAATGGCAAAGAAGAAAAAGTGGCTTGCCGTATGGGATAAGATTACCACCGGTCTTCTTATTTTTCTTATGTCAACTCCCATTCTTATTCTCGTATACATATTCGTCTGGTTCTATCTTAACACCCAGAGCTAAGAATAAAAAAAGTGTTGTGCCTCGCGGCACAACACTTTTTTTATTTTATTCAGCCTTCGGAGCCGCATCTCTCATAGAGAGGTTCTGTCTGCCCTTCTCATCGGTGCCGAGATACTTGACTCTTACGCTGTCACCGATAGCAACAACGTCCTCAACCTTCTCGGTTCTCTGATTCTGGAGCTTCGAGATATGAACCATTCCCTCCTTACCGGGAGCATACTCAACGAATGCACCGATGGGAATAATTCTCGTAACTACACCGTCATAGGTCTCGCCAACGACAGGCTCAAATACGATAGCATCGATAATAGCCTTAGCCATATCTGCGCTCGCACGGTCAACGGCCGCAATAAATACGGTGCCGTCGTCGTTGATGTCAATCTTAGCGCCGGTGTCGGCAACAATCTTCTGAATTACCTTTCCGCCCGAGCCGATAACCTCACGAATCTTGTCGGGGTTGATGTGCATGGTAATCATCTTGGGAGCGTATGCGGAAACCTCCTCGCGGGGAGCGGGAATTGCGGCAAGAAGAATTTTGTCGATAATCTCGTCTCTTCCCTGGTGAGTGGTCTCAAGCGCGCGCTTGATAATCTCGGGGGTAAGTCCGTCAATCTTAAGGTCCATCTGGATAGAGGTGATACCCTTGTGAGTACCCGCTACCTTGAAGTCCATATCGCCGTAGAAGTCCTCAAGACCCTGAATGTCTATCATGGTGTCCCAAGAGCCGTCCTCAGCGGTGATAAGGCCGCAGGAGATGCCCGCAACGGGAGCCTTAATCGGAACGCCGGCATCCATAAGAGCAAGAGTAGAGCCGCATACCGAGCCCTGAGAGGTGGAGCCGTTGGAGCTTACGACCTCGGAAACAAGACGGATAGCGTAGGGGAACTCCTCCTCAGAGGGGAGAACGGGAAGGAGCGAGCGCTCAGCAAGAGCACCGTGTCCAATCTCACGTCTGCCGGGGCTGCGAAGCGCCTTAGCCTCACCGGTGGAGTAGCCGGGCATATTGTACTGGTGCATATATCTCTTCGAGGTCTCGCTGTCAAGGCCCTCAAGCTTCTGTGCATCGGAGAGAGTGCCGAGGGTGGCAATCGTAAGCACCTGAGTCTGTCCGCGGGTGAAAAGACCCGAGCCGTGTACTCTCGGAATAAGGCCGACCTCAGCCGCGAGGGGTCTTATCTCGTCCATTCTTCTGCCGTCAACGCGCTTCTTGTCAACGAGGAGCCAGCGGCGAACAATCTTCTTCTGAATCTTGTAGATAAGCTCGGGAAGAACAACCTTGATGTCGGGGTACTTCTCCTCGAAATTAGCTACGATGTCGTCCATAATGGGCTGCATTCTCGCATCGCGGATATTCTTGTCATCGGTGTCAAGAGCGAACATAACGCGCTCCTCGCAGTATGCGAATATCTCGTCGAACATATCGTGGTCGAGCTCGCCCGAGGGATATGCAAACTTAGGCTTTCCAATCTCGGAGACAATGCCGTTTATGAAGGCAACGAGCTTCTTAATCTCCTCGTGAGCCATCATAATAGCCTCGTACATAACCTCGTCGGAAACCTCCTTGGCTCCCGCCTCGATCATAACGACCTTCTCCATAGTGCCCGCAACGGTAAGCTCAAGGTCGCTTACCTGTCTCTCGGCCGCGTTGGGGTTGACAACAATCTTGCCGTCAACAAGGCCCATAAATACGCCGCCGATAGGTCCGTTCCACGGAATATCCGATATGGAGAGCGCAATAGATGCGCCGATCATAGCGGTAATCTCGGGCGAGCAGTCGGGGTCAACCGACATAATCGTAAGAAGAAGCGAGATGTCGTTACGAAGGTCCTTCGGGAAAAGAGGACGAACGGGGCGGTCGATTACTCTGCCCGCGAGAACCGCCTTCTCCGAGGGCTTACCCTCGCGCTTAAGGAAGCCGCCGGGAATCTTACCGACAGCGTACATCTTCTCGTCATAGTCAACCGAGAGGGGCAAGAAGTCGATGCCCTCACGGGGAGATGCCGACGCAGTCGCGGTCGCGAGAACGGTGGTCTCGCCGTACTGCACGAGTGCGGCACCGTTTGCAAGGCCTGCAATCTTACCCGTCTTTACAACGAGGGGTCTGCCTGCAAGCTCGTAGGTGTAAACCTTGTAGTCGTCAAAGGTCTTGAAATTTTCTACCATTTTTGTTTCCTCCTGTTTTTGAAAAAATCTTTTTTCGAGAGGCGAACATAGCACTTAAATATCCGCTCGATGGGGCAAGCACATATTTAACTGCTACTTCCGCCACTCGGGGTTCTAAGAAAACGGGAACGAAGATACTCCGTTCCCGTATCTTAACTTTTAGAGAAATTACTTTCTCAGGCCAAGCCTCTTAATAACTGCCCTGTATCTCTCGATATCCTTCTTTGCAAGGTAGTTGAGAAGCTGCTTTCTGTGGCCGACCATCTTGGAAAGTCCACGCTGAGAGTGGAAATCCTTGGGGTTCTTCTTCATGTGCTCGGTGAGCTCATTGATTCTGGTAGTAAGAATAGCTACCTGAACCTCGGGAGAACCGGTGTCTCTCTCGTTGATCTTGTAAGCCTCAATGAGAGCGGTCTTGTTTTCCTTAGAAATCATTTTTACTTCACCTTTCTTTTTGTTTTCGTCCGTGTAACCGAGAGTCGTGCGGGTGAAACGCGCATACCACGTAGGCGTCCTCGGGACGGCATACGGAGTAAGGCCATACACGAAGCCCAGTCACAGGCCGACTAATATTATAACATACTTTTTTTATTTTGTAAATAGTTTTTATTTGTTTTGTTTATTTTAGCGCTTTTAGCGCGAAAATGCGCGAGTATTTAGTGGCAAATTGTACCATTTACACAAAAATCACTTCAAAATCGGTGTTTTTTCCTCTTCCTCGTTCATTTTCCTAAAGTCAATTGCCTTCGGCATATCCCACTTAAAGAGAATGGCGAGAACGCGAATGGCGAAGCAAAGGAGTATACCGATAATCTCGGCGATTACCTCACCGTAGGCAAGCTCGGCGAAAAGATACTGCGAGAGGTAATAGTAGGCGGCAGAGCCCGCAATCGTCGCGAGGGCGTAGATGCGCTTACAGAGCACGAAGGGTATCTCGCGAAGGGTAAGGTCTCGTATCATACCGCCGCCGATTGAGGAAATCATACCAATCATAATGGCGAGAAAGGCACCGCTCTCGGGGCAAAAGTCAAGGCAAATTCTGACACTCGATACCGCGAACACGCCGATACCCGCCGCGTCCACGAAGTCGTTTATGTAGGAAACCGCCCGCTCCTCCTTGACGTAATGCCTCTTGAATATCATAGCAAGGAAAAATACAGCAAGAGAGGTGATAATGCTCGTCAGCACGTAGAGCGGCATCGAGGTAAAGAAAAGCGGTATTTGCCCGAGTATCACGTCACGCATAATACCGCCGCCGAAGGTGGTAACTGCGGCAAGGAAAACCACGCCGAAGACGTCGGTCTCCTTATCGATTGCAACGAGCGCACCCGAAATCGAGAAGGAAACAACGCCTATAAGCTCGATGATAAAAATTATCGTTTCCATAATTTACTTTACCTCAAGCTTCGCAAGAAGAGCCGAAAGAGCGCGGGCTCTGTGGCTTATTGCGTTTTTCTCCTCGTCGGTCATCTCGGCAACCGTGCGGCTCTCTCCCACGGGTATAAAGAGCGGGTCGTAGCCGAAGCCGCGAGTGCCGCGCACGTCGTGGGTAATAGTGCCGTGCATATAGCCCTCGGCGAGCACCTCACGGCCGTCGGGATAGACGAGCGCCATAGCGCAGGCATAGTATGCGGATTTATCACTGTGAGGCAGAATACGCTCGAGAAGCAGACGGTTATTCGCCTCATCGTCGCCGTGCTCGCCCGCATAGCGCGCGCTGTAAACGCCGGGCTCTCCGCCAAGGGCGTTTACACATATGCCGCTGTCGTCGGCGAGCGCCGCCGTGCCCGAGAGCTCGGCAATCTCGCGCGCCTTCTTCCGCGCATTGTCCATAAAGGTATTTCCGTCCTCGAGCGTCTCGTGAGCTATCCCCGCCTCAGAGAGCGAGAGAATCTCGTCAAAGCTGTTGCCGAGTATCTTCTTGATTTCATAAATCTTATGCTTGTTATTAGAGGCTATTATAAGCTTCATTTTTGTAACCCTTTGTTT
This sequence comes from Clostridia bacterium, assembly GCA_017504605.1. Lineage (GTDB taxonomy): Bacteria > Bacillota > Clostridia > Oscillospirales > CAG-272 > UBA1740. The sequence goes on along the minus strand of JAFVQW010000050.1, from coordinate 12,500 downwards.
ACTTTTATTTCTCTAAACAGTGCGAAAGCGTGACACGGTGTGCACGGTCACGCTTTCGTTGTTTGCTCTTTGTATTAGAAAAGTCCTGTAATTTTGCCGTTCTCGTCAACGTCTATGCGCTCTGCCGCGGGCAGCTTGGGCAGGCCCGGCATAGTCATAATATCGCCTGTGAGAACAACGATAAAGCCGGCACCGCTTGAAACCTTAACGTTCTTAATGGTAACGGTAAAGCCGCTCGGAGCACCGAGCTTCGTCGGGTCGTCGGAGAAGGAATACTGCGTCTTTGCAATGCATATGGGGAGCCCACCGAGCCCGAGGCTCTCGAGCGCCGCTATCTGCTTTTTCGCCGCGGGGAGCACCGAAATTCCGTCACCGCCGTAAACCTTCTTAACGACAGCCTCTATCTTTTTCTCTATAGTTCCGTCAAGCTCGTAGGAATAGGTGAAGTCGCCCTTCTCCTCCTCGCAGAGCCTAATTACCTCGCGTGCGAGAGCCTCGCCGCCGCGGCCGCCGTCGGCCCATACGGTAGAGAGCACCACGTTAACGCCGAGGGCGCGGCACTTCTCGATAATGAACTCAATCTCGGCATCGGTATCGGTCGGGAAGCGGTTAATTGCAACGACCGAGGGAAGCTTGTACACGTTCTTGATATTGGATACGTGGCGAAGCAGGTTCGGCACGCCCCTCTCGAGTGCCTCGAGGTTCTCTGCCCCGAGCTCGTTCTTGGCAAGGCCGCCGTGCATCTTAAGCGCTCTGACCGTGGCAACGATAACCACCGCCGAGGGAACAAGTCCCGCCATACGGCACTTGATGTCAAGGAACTTCTCTGCTCCGAGGTCGGCGCCAAAGCCCGCCTCGGTTATAGCGTAATCACCCATCTTGAGAGCCGTCTTGGTAGCGATTACAGAGTTGCAGCCGTGGGCAATATTCGCGAACGGTCCGCCGTGAACGAAGGCGGGTGTGCCCTCAAGGGTCTGGACGAGGTTAGGCTTAAGCGCGTCCTTAAGGAGTGCCGTCATAGCCCCCTCCGCCTTAAGGTCTCCCGCGGTAACGGGGCGCTCGTCGTAGGTGTATCCTACTATAATTTTAGCAAGGCGCGCCTTCAGGTCGGAGAGCGAGCTCGCAAGGCAGAGCACCGCCATAATCTCCGAGGCAACGGTTATATCGTAGCCGTCCTCACGCGGAACGCCGTTCACCCTGCCGCCGAGGCCGTCGGTAACGTAGCGAAGCTGACGGTCGTTCATATCCACGCATCTCTTCCAGGTGATGCGGCGGGGGTCAATACCGAGGGCGTTGCCCTGGTAAATGTGGTTATCGAGCATAGCGGCAAGAAGGTTGTTCGCCGCGCCGATGGCGTGGAAGTCGCCCGTGAAATGAAGGTTAATATCCTCCATGGGAATAACCTGTGCGTATCCGCCGCCGGCGGCACCGCCCTTAACGCCGAAAACGGGGCCGAGCGAGGGCTCGCGAAGAGCAACGGTAACGCGCTTACCGAGGCGGTGCATACCGTCGGCAAGGCCTATCGTGGTCGTGGTCTTTCCCTCTCCCGCAGGGGTGGGGGTTATTGCGGTAACGAGCACGAGGTGCCCGTCCTGCTTGTCCTTGGTATCGTTCAAAATGGAGAGGTCTATCTTCGCCTTATTGCGACCGTAGAGCTCGATGTATTTCTCATCTACCCCCGCCTCTTTCGCAATCTCAAGTATGTGCTTCGGCTTGGCAGACTGAGCAATCTCAATATCGGTTAACATTGGCTTTCTCCTTAATAATATATTACAAGTGCATTATACAACATTGACAGATAAATGTCAAGAAGCTACGCGTCTTTTTCTCACAGTAAAAAAGAGCCGCGCAGAGATGTCTCTGCGCGGCTCGGAATTTCTATCAGTCCTCAAGCTCTGCGTGACCGCCCGCAAGGGTAATCATCTTTACAGCCTGAAGCGAATATCTGTGTGCTATAACCGTAAGGGTCTTAGTCATAACACCGCGGGCAAGAACCTTAATTCTGCCTGCCGTGGCGCCGACAAGTCCCTTCTCCTTAAGTGCCTCGAGGGTTACGGTCTCGCCGTCCTCGAAGTTCTCGCAGATGGTATCGAGGTTGATGGTATCCATCTTACCCGTGTGATATCCGGTGTGAATATGCTCGATGCTGGCCTCTGCCTCCTCGTCGGTGACAAGCTCGTCGGCGTGCACCGCATCGGTGTGGATAGGCTCGACCGCCTCGGCGGACTTATCGCTCTTACCGATATGCTCGCTGACGTCAACCTTAACGAGGCTCATACCGTCGTCAAGGGTCTTTCCGTCGGGGAGAATAACCTTAACAAGCCCGCGCTTTGCAAGCTCCTCGGTGGTCTCGTACGGCATATGGTAATCCTCGTTCGCCGCATCGCCCATGGGAATATCGAGCTTCTTCATCATCTCGTCGATAAGCTCAACGGTGTAGCGAAGCGCTCTGTCGCTTCTTATCTTCATCATCATGGGAACGCCCGCAAACTTCGCCTTATCCGATACGTCGGTAAAGTGATACTTGCTTACGCTGTACTCCTCGGGATTAAGTCCGAGATATACCACGAGCGTTCTGCCCTTGATGTTCAGCTTAGCGCACTGTACTCTGCCCTTGTTGAAGGACTCGTAGTTCCAGCTCGACCTTGCCTTAACTCCCTTATAGGAGAGAAGCGCATTCTTGATTACGGTGTAGTAATCCTGAATGTCGGTCTCGGACTGAATAAGACGGGAGGTGAAGGAGCTTCTGTAGCGAACCATAACGACCTCGCCGTTTATTATAGCCTGACTTACCATATCCTCCTCGGAGGCGGTCTTCTCGGCCTTAGGCGCGGGAGCGGGTGCCTTTTCCTCGGCGGTAACGGTAACGACCGCGGGCTCCTCCTTAACGGGCTCCTCCGTAACGAGTGCCTCCTCGACGAAGGTCTCCTCGATAGGTGCCTCGGCGGGAGCCTCCTCGACGGGTGCCTCCTCGACGGGTGCTTCCTCGACAGGAGCCTCCTCAGCGGGCGCCTCCTCTGCGGGTGCGTCGTCGGTGGGCTCGGTGGGCTCGTCGGTGGGCTCGGTAGGATCGTCGCCGCCATTCTTCTTCTTTTTGCGCTTAACTATGATTATGATAATCACAACTATCAGCGCCACGAGAAGAACGCCGCCTACAACGTACCAAATCCAGGTGTAATCGGTAGGAACGGTATATACCGGGGGCTCTGCGACCTCCGCAATAGCGTATACCGAGAAGTGGTCGGTGTCAAACACGATGTAATCGCCGTCGCGGCTCGCATCGAGAAGCTCGGCCTCGCCGTTTTCGTTAATGTAAACTATCTTGAGAGCAGTCTTATCGCGAAGCGCCTCGGGAACGAGCATCTTAACGGTGAACTCGTCCTCAGCGGGATAGCGGGTGCTGTCCTTAGCGAAGAACATATCGTAGGCTACGAGCACCTTAACGTACACGTCGTCGGAGAGCCATACGCCGGGGTGAAGAGCGGTTACGTTGTTAACAACGAGGTCTCTGTCAACCGGAATACCCTCTGCCGAGTCAATCTGAATGATAAGCGCTCCGTCGCTGTCATAATAGTAGTGAGTGTTGGTGTTGTTCTTATTAATCGTAAGCGTAGCCGTCATCGGTGCGGGACAATTGTAGTTATCCATTCCCTCGCCAAGGGCGAAGGTCGCGGTAACGGTGTAAACGCCGACCTGTGTCTTGTCGGCACTGTAGCTTACGGTAACGCCCTCGGGAAGAGTGCCCTCGATACGAATACCGAACGCATCGCCCGTATAGTCAACGGTGAGGTCGGAGAAGGTAACGCCGCTCATATCGAGCTCCGCCTTGGCAATAGCCCACTCGAGCGTGTTAACGAAGCTGCCCGCAAGGGTTATATTGCTCTGCTCGTACTCGAATACCACGGTAGCGATATATCCCTCGCCCGCATCGGTAGCGGTGTTACCGCTGTAAACGGGGGTAAGGAAGGGAGAGTAGTCCTTTACGTAAACCTTCTTCTCTGCTCCGTCGTAAACGAATGCATCGTATACCCAGGAAATGCCGTCAAGGCTTACGGTAAGCTTGTTTATAGTAAGCTCAGCTGTCATGGGTGCGGGGCAGTTGTAGTTCTCCATGCCCTCGCCGAGGGTGAAGGTTGCGGTAACGGTATAAACGCCCGCATCTCTCTTATCCTCGCTATAGGATACGTTCACGCCCGTGGGCAACGTGCCCTGAAGGCGAATTCCCTGAAGCTCGCCGTTAAAGTCGGTAGCGAGGTCGGAGAAGGATACGCCGCTCATATCAACGTCTGCCTTGGAAATGGTAACGGTGATGGGAGAGGAAACGTATGCGGTGCCGTTAACGGTAACGGTACATACGTACTCGCCGCTGTCGGCTACACCGAATACGGTGAAGCTCGACTCGGTGACGTCTATCGACACACCGTTCTTAGTCCACGCGTAGGCTACGGTGCTGTCCGCGGGAATATTGCCGAGCGTTACGCCAACGGTAGCGGCATTGCCGTCAAAGGTCTTGTCAACGTCAGCGCTTGCCGTAATCTCGGGGGTGATAGCCGCAACGAGCTTAGTATCTCTGTTCGGCATCTCGGTAACGAGCGCGCCGCTCTCGTCAAGCCAGCCGATTATCGCTACTCCGTCGGGAGTAACCGCCGTATCTGCGAAGAATGCAAGAGGTGCGCCCTCGGGAAGGAAGCCGTATGCAAAGGGCTCGGTCTCGGTGGGATAGTAATACTCAACCTTGTTAATCTTGGGAGTGCTTACAGAGACGTTAAGCGTGAAGTCAAGGGTGGTATCAAAATGCAGGTATGCCGCAATCGTCGGACCCCAGGTCGCGCTGATTTTGGTAAGAACGCGCTCTACGTCGTTATAGTCGAGAGAGGCGTTAAGGCTGCCCGAGAAGCTTCCCGCGCCGTCGTAGAGGTCGATAAGCCCCTTGTCCATATATCTCTCGGGGATAAGCTCGAAAAGCCTGTTGCCGTAGGGCAGGAGCTTCTCGATAGCCGAGCGAAGGCTGTCAACCTTCTTCTCTATCTCCTCGTTCGTGAGGTGGGAAAGGTCTATGTACTGCTTGAGGAACTCGCTGTTAAATACGCTCTCGAAGTCGATTGCATCAACAACAGCCTTTATATCCTCAAAGGTGAGGCTCTTATAAAGCTCGAAGACATCGTCTCCGGTAGCGCTCATAAGCGCGAATATTTTGTGCTTAAGCTCGTCGGAGAGAGTTGCGTCGGGAGCGGTAAGCGCCGAGAGCAGAAGCTCCGAGAGCTTCTCGGGTGCGTTAACCTCTACGCTTATCACACCGTCCTCGGCCTCGAAGCTCACGTGGTCGGCCACAAGTGCCGCAAGCGCGCGCACGGTATCGTAGCCGCCGCCAAGAGCAACCGTAGCTCCGAACTCACTCGTGCCGTAATCGGTGTGAACGGTAATCATATAATCGAGCTTCATATCACCGTCTGCCATATCGGCAATCTCGGAGGGCCTCGGAAGCTCTGCGAGTATCTTGCGAAGGGCACTCATGCTGAAGCCCATCTCGCCGTCAGCCTCGCCCCAGAGCATATTACCGTCAACATAAATGCCGTCGATATGCTTGATTATATCGGAGATGGAAATCTCAAGCTCCTCCTCGGTAGCCGAGTTCAGCTCCTCAACCTTTTCGGTATAGCCGCTGACAATCGTCTCGGCATACTCTGCAACGGTATCGGAGAGGTTTGCAACAACCTCAGAGCCGAGCTTCTCGGTGAGGGCATCTACGTACTCCTCGTTCTTCTCGCCGAAGACGTTTGCTATCTCCTCCTTGATTGCCTCGAGCTGCTCAACGTCGGCAGCGGTGGGAAGGCTCTCAAGCTCGATAACGTCAAGCTTAACGGCGGTGTCGAGAAGGTCAACAACGTAGTCGACGAACTTATCAACCTCGGCATCGTGATTAACCGCAGACTCCATAAAGCCTACGTAAGCACTCTCAAGGGTGTGCTCCTCGCCGCCGAAATGGTCGATAACGTAGTTCTTAAGACCCGTATTCCAAAGATACTTGTAGGTCTCGTAGGAGGGAGCCGTCGCACGGAGCGTGTAGAGCACGGGTGCCGCCTCGTGCGCCGATGCGAAGAACTCGTTCTTGATTTCCTCGACGACGATGTCGCGAAGAGCCGCGAAGAGAATATCCTTAATCTCCGAAAGCTGCTCTCTGTCGAAATCGAGAAGCGCGGAGAGGTCGGGATATACCGTAACCACGATGTCGTTATCGTAGTAGGTAATATCAAGCCAGCCGCGGTCAAGACTGTCAATTGGCGTGTCGATACTCTCGTCGGTACCGCCTATCAGTGCACCCGCGGCCGAAGCGCCGACCGAGAATACACCGAAAACGAGAGAAATTACGAGCAAAAGAGTAACGAGCAAGCGCGTGTTTCTTTTCATTTTGGTTATCACCTTTCCTGTATTAATACGAATTTTTTTCGTTATAAAAATTATAACACCGCGCGCGCGGATTGTCAACCGAAAAATTGTAAATACGTTAATTTTAGCATTTTAGGCAAAGTCTTTAATGCGAATTGCACAAGTTTCGACGAAAATTTACCACGGTATGGGACTTACGGTGATTTTTCAGCCCATTTTGCGCCCTTGGCGCGGCGTCTCCCTCTCCGCCTTACAAGCCTCACCGTGACGACGGTAACGACCGTTACGAGGGCAGCAAGAAGCAGCACCGCCGCGACGGCGGCGATTATGATGAGGCGAAGAATTCTGTCGCTTATCTGTATTCCCTCGGGCTCCTCGGGAGCGGGGAGAAGCTCGGCGCGGTATCTCGCGGTGTAGATGACGTCGGCGGTAACCGGCTTTATCTCGCCGCGCCAGCCGATGAACTCGTAGCTGCATAGCTCGTCCGAGGCCTTACCGGGGCTTTTCGGCGGGCGGGGCATCTCGCCGTAATAATAGGTGTGCACGGCTATTACTCTGCCGCCGTTTACGAAGGTGACCTTATATTCAGTGCGGCGCGCGATAACGCCGAGCGTGATGTCGCCCCTCGGCATCTCGAAGACGTCGCCCTCAAGAACGGTCTCCTCGCCGAGCGAGTTGATATAGTAAATCTTATCCACCTCTACGCCGAGCGGGACATCGAGGGTCAGCAAAATTTTCGTGCCCGCGGTACAGCTGTCGCCGCTTACCTTAATTCCGACGAGCGACGATGGTATAACGCTGACGGAATATAGCTCGCGAAGGGTATAGGTATATCCTGCGATAGCGGTGAAGGAGAGCTCTGCCTCGCCAAGCGAGAAGCGGGCGTAGCTCTCGTCGCCCGAGGGCGTGCGGTAGGAGAGCACCGCGTGCTCGGCATCGGTGAGCGAAACGGGCGCCACGAGCGAAACGCGAGTACCCGTGTGCTCCACTCCCGAGGCATCGGTGAGCGTTATGCGGTAGGTATACCCCGCCCCGCTTCTTGCCGCCAGGGCATCAAGCCTCGAGGCGCCGCTCTCGTGAATAGAGAGCAATGCGGAATACGAGAGCGATATATCGCCGAAGTTAGTTTTCAAAATCAGGGGACGGCAAAGCTCGTCAAGCGCCGCGCGGGCAGCAATACGGGCAAGGTCAAAGCCTCTTGCAAAGCCGAGTCGGCAGTCGGCAATAACCGCCGTATCCGTGAGGTCTACCTCGGCGCCGCCCGAGCCATCGGTGTAAGGAAGAATATACGCGCCCTCAAATACCGCGGTGTAGATGACGTCGGCGGTAACGGCAGAGAGCTCCTTATCCCAGCCGACAAAGGAATATTCGCAGGTCTTATCGGTCGGCTTCACGGCAGAGGCGCCCGAATATTCGGGCATAGCTCCGTAGGGCAGCAGCTCCTCGGTTACCTCGCCGAGGACGTTAAAGGATACCTTGTAATACTTCGGTGTCGGAGTAAAGGCGGCGTAAAGCGTAAGGTCCCCCTCGACCGAGGACAGGTCGGGCTCATTCCCCGCCCCGTCGCGCCAGCCGACAAAGGCATAGCTCGCCGAGCCGTCCTCTGCCCTCTCGGGCAGGGGGCCGATATAATCGGCAAGGGTGCCGCGCTCAACAGAGGTCGAATAGAGCTCCTCTCCGAGCGCGCCGATGAAGCGCACGCATACGTTCTCGGTGGCGTAAACGCTCTTTTCCACGTCTTTTCTGATAACGATAACCGTATCACCGTGCACCCCGTCCCGCTTAGGCAGCTCGCCCGCATCAAGAGCGGCGATAAGAGCGCGCTCCTCGTCGGACACCGTCGGGGGCTCGGGTGCTTTTCCCGGGTGGGCAACCCACACGGGAGGGGTGGGTCGGGAAATCACGGGGTATGGCGGCTCTCCCGGGTGCTCCACCGCCTCGGGAAGTGCAGGTATCGGCACGAGGACGGGCTTTATCGGCTCGTCCATATGCTCGGGCAGCTCGGGCCGGGTCACGGGCGCGGGATACCCCTCGGGTAGCGGTATCGGGTCTATTCCGCCGTCAATATAGGTCTTCCCCTCGAGAATTTCGAGCGGGGTCTTGTTTTCAATTCTGTAGCTCTCGTTAAAGGGTACGCCGTCGAGGGTGTAAATCTCGCCCTCGTTTAGCGCACGGGCGGTTATATAGAGCTGTGCGACGAGTATGATGTATTTTTTGTCACGCTGCTGGCGTATCAGCTCGGCCCTTATTCTCTTGTTGGAGTAGAGCTTGTCAAGAGAACGCAAAAGCGTGGTGAAGCTGTCGCGGAAGGCCTCGTAGTTTACGGTGTAATAGGTATATTTCTCGTCCTCGTCGGTAAGAGCAAAGTAGCTGTCGAGAAGCTCGCGCAGCTTGGACGTGGAGGCTCCCGCCGCATCGACGACCGCGCCGTCGACGTTAACGAGCTCGCTCGTTATTAAATCCTTATTTTCGATAACGCTCGAAACGATGCCGCTCTTGATTGCGGAATAGAGGTCGCGGTAGTCGGTCATCTTCACCTTTGCCGCATCTATTATCGCGAGCTGTGCCCGCGCGTGCTCGAGGCGGGATAGGTATTCCGCGTATCTTTCGTAGCGAGAGTTATACTCCTCTACCGCAACGAGATAGTCGCGGTATTCCGCGTATGCGGCAGTGTACCTCTCAAGTGCCTCGCCGTACTGCTCGTGAGACTCGAGCGCCGCCTCGTATTCGGAGAGAGCCGAAAGATAGCTCTCATACTCGGCAAGAGCCTCGTCGTAAATTCTCTTTTTTGAGGCGTAGTCACGGTAAAGAAGCAGGCGCGCCTCGTATTCGGCCATAGCCCCGTCGTAGCTGAGGAAGGCCTCGAGGTCGCTGTCGTACCTCGCTCGAAGCTCGAGATATTCACGCTCCTCGCGCTCTATCCTGTCCTTTAATGCCGAGGCATCGGTCGATGCCATATTCAAGAGCCTGTTAACGCTCTCGGCCGACACGGTAAGCGAGAGCTTATAGGTAATGCGCGCCCTTTCATTCTCTGCTCCCGCAAACTCGGCACTCGCGGTATATCCGTCGGGCCCGAGAGTAAATGGGCAGACCTCACCGCCAAGTGAGAGAAGCTCGGGGAGCCACTCGATAAGCGTGCCGCAGTCGGCAGTATATCGATAGGGCTCCGCCGTGACCCTCACGGTGTCGCCGTCGCGCTCAACGGTTATTCCCTCGGTGGTAATACCCTGGTGATAGGATAGGCTGATATCTCCGAAGCGGCGCAGATAGTCGCTCTCGGTGTCCGAGAGACTCTCGTTTATGATAAGAGAGAGCAGCTCTGCACTGTCGAGCGTGGTGTTATGCACCGAGCCACGACGCGAGTAGTCGTATTCGTCACTACCCACGGTGCCGCCGGCCGCGGCGGGCAGTGCAAAAAGCGGCAGAAGCACCGCACACAGTAAAACGAGGGCTGACACCGCACCGAGCTTTTTCATTTGCTCTCTCCTTCCTTCGTAAACATTAATTTACATTTATGGAATATTATTCCAAAAAACCGATGTTTTTTACGCAAAACTCGACACGGTATCCCCCGCGCGAGCCTATTTTTCCATAAAAAACATTATACATTAGATATTATAACACTAAAAAAGGACAAAATCAATATTTATTTTACCACGGGTGTTGACTTTTTTTAAAAAAGGCGCTATAATAATAGAGCACCTATGGGGCCGCAATGGTTTCGACAGGGGTTGTGAAGCACGATAAGCGTAGCGCGCCGGATAATCGCGTCAAAATGTCCAAATTTAAAAAATAAACGACAACAACACTGTTGCTATGGCTGCCTAAGGGCAGTGCCGCGGCTTAATATGCCGCCCGTGCGGTGTGGGAGGACTACGGCCCACACCGTGCGTCAAATCAGTAGTGCACGTGAACCGAGAGTTGCCTTTATATCGGTCATGCATTAAGAGGCTACCCTGACGAGAGCCTGTCTGTCGGCGCTCCGATGTGGGAAAATCAATAGACTGACTGCCTACGGAGAAGGTCGCGTGGATTGACCTTTGGACACGGGTTCGACTCCCGTCGGTTCCACCACACGCACACCGCCAAGAAATTGGCGGTGTTTTTTTTGCGTGTGGCGGAACCGACACGGAGTCGAACCCGCTCGCGCTATCTACTCTCTTCGCACTGCTCTTCGCAACCGCACTGTGTATCGCTGGGCTCGGGCGCGAATCGGGTTCGCATACCCCGCCTGGAGCTCGACAAGCTCGCTTGTCAGGCGCAGGGCGTGGGTATATTCGCCATACGGCGAAATTCCCGTCACTCTTTAAGAGGAGGTGCGGAACGCACCTCCTCGCTCTTTCTAACTTTTTACCTTTTTTTAGAAATTATCATTTACTTTTTTGAAGGAGTATGGTATAATGAGTATGCTACACAAAACCGAATAAATCTTAGGGTATAATAATCTTTTCTTTTTTGAGGGGATATTACTCCCTCTTTTCGCTATACTATTACTGTTTGAATTTGGTAAAAGCGTCAAATTCCATCGGGTAGTAGTATGCGGATTTTGTTATCCCGTTTATCCGGTTTTGTGTAGCAGCAATCGGAGTTTGCGTTTTTCGGAGCGTCAACTGCGGTTGATGCTCTTTTTATTTTTTGCTTGGGGGTATCTATGAAAAGAAAAGCTTCAAGGGTGATTGCACTACTATTGATTTTCTCTACTATTTTCGCTGCACTCGTCTCCTGTACGCGATACGAGGCAATAGAAGTTAAGGGGAAGCCGGGAAAAGACGGAAACGGCATAGTTTCTATTACAAAGACCGCAACCGTCGGACTCGTGGACACATATACTATTACCTTTTCAGACGCAAGCACTAGCACCTTTACCGTAACAAACGGTGCTGACGGCATACAGGGTATTCAGGGCCCCGCCGGAATTAAAGGGGAGGACGGTCACACCCCTGTCATTACAATACAAAACGGCTATTGGTATATAGATGGCGTTAACACACAGCAATCCGCGACGGGTCTACCCTCCAACTATTTAAGCACCGAGTTAAACAGCGAGGAGCTTTGGGAAACGGGCGGAATCACAGTGTCGGGCTCGGAATATAAATCCTCCAAGACGCTGCGAACAAAGGAATTTCTTGCAAAAGGAGTGTCGCTGATTTATGCACAAGGTGATTACACCTTCACCGCACATATTTATGATGAGAGCGGAAATTGCCTCGGAGCATGGGACGGAAAAGAGATTTCCAACGCTTCTACCAAAAAGCTTTATTACCTCAATACCGAGGGGCTACAGGGTTACAAAATTCGCTTGATGCTCTATCGCTACGATGCAACGAGCGTAAGTCTTGAGGAATGCGAAAACATACATTTCTTAAGTGAAGAAAAAGCAAAGTCGTTTTATCCCACGCCCACGCTTACTTTTATTGATGACGACGGTTCGTTAGATGCACTTATGAATTGGGAATCAATATGTGACCAAATCGGAATTAAAATTACCTCTGCTCTCGTCACGGGCGTTATGGGCGATGGCGAAAAAAATCCCGCTAAGGCTTCTTGGGAAGACGTTATGCGACTTCAAAACAAGGGCTTTGAGTTCGTTAGCCATACTCATCATCACATCAATCTCACGAAGAGCTCCGAGGAACGTATAATACAAGAATTCGAAGACTCGATTGCGGCGCTCAGAGAGCATGGGTGTGAATCCCGCTATCTCGTTTATCCCTATAATGCAATTAACACAGATTTAATGCCACTCGTGCAAAAATATTTTTCTGCGGGTATAGGGCTCGGAATGGAGAGCGACAACGTTCTTCCCATTTACACATACCATATTCGTCGGTATTCTATAAATGACACGAGCATTTCCGTCGAAAAGGAATATAACGGCGAAATCGTATCCGTTCACAGCTTTAAATCGTTAGACACCCTAAAAGACTACATTGACGATGCCATAATTAACGGCGGATGGGTAATTATTATGACCCATCTGCGTAATGACGGAATCTTCTACTTCGACGAGGAAATACGCGATAACATCATTGAGCTTTGCAAATATGCAACCGAAAGAGGCGTAAGAATTAAAACGTTTGGCGAGGCGTTCGAGGAATATAAAAACACTATGG
>JAFVQW010000049.1 GCA_017504605.1 Clostridia bacterium | reverse complement strand
CCGATGGCGGTCACTTAACATCCGCAGGATACGAGGTGCTTACAAATACGATAACTCCCACACTCGAACAACTATTAGGTAGATAACTGCGCTTAACAGCATTACAAATTCCAATTTATCGAACTAAAATGGGTGCAACCCTAAGCGTAATACACACCCAAAAAGAGCATCGCTCGGGGCACGCGAGAAATAGGCATTAATTGCGGATTTTCTCCTAAAACCGTATAAAAAGCGTAAAATTGCCGATTTTCCATTGACTTGTATAGAGTAAAATGGTAAAATTTTCTTAACTGAGTCTATAATTCACACAGAACAGTACCGTTTGCGGAGGTCTTAGCTATGAAGAAAAAAATTCTGTCCGTGCTCTTGATTATATCCTTGATTAGCGCTCTCGTCCTTGCGCTTTCGGGCTGTAATACGCCCGACACTGGCGCCCCGTCCGCGCCCGGCGGCGACACGGGTGTCGAGTCACCCGTGCACGTCATTATGATAAACGACAATCACGGCGTGCTCGGCGAGGACGAGGGAGGCCTCGACAAAATCGCCTCGGGCATAGATTACTACGCCTCGCTCGGCGGCGTGATTAAGATTGCCAACGGCGATATGCTTCAGGGCACGTACCTTAGCAGCACGCTGAGGGGCCTGCCGATGCTCGATGCGCTTAACGCGCTGGATTTTGATGCCTTCGTGATAGGAAATCACGAGTTCGACTGGGGATTTGACGAGATAAGAAAATATAAGGACGGCGACACCTCTAACGGCGAGGCCGAGTTTCCGTTTCTCGGCGCAAACATCTACGACAGGCGCACGGGGAAAATGGTTGATTGGCTCGAGCCCTACACAATCGTGGAGCTCTCGGGGGTCAGGGTAGGCATAATCGGAATTATCGGAGAGATTGAGTCCTCTATTATTGCTACGCACGTTGCCGATTACGACTTCGTTGATGCGAGTGACATCGTTAAGGACCTCGCATATGAATTGCGGGCGGAGCGTGAGTGCGATGCCGTAATCGTCGCGGTGCACGGTGACGATGACAGACTTAACGCTACATTGGCATCCTACGACGGATTCTCTAAAATCGACGGCATTTTCACGGGCCATTCGCATACGCCGACCGACGAGGAAATAGAAAGGGAGGACGGGAGCCGTGTGCCTGTTTTGCAAAACGGCGGATACGGCGAGTCCTTTGCCACTCTCACGCTGGAGTTTAACGATTCGGGTCTCTTAACCGATACCGACGGCAGGCTTAACGATACCGACGGCTACGTCGGCGAGGGGATTTTGTCGGATGTGTTCGAGAAATACGAGGAGCATATGTCGCTCGGCGATGAGGTGCTGCTTACCATAGACAGCGAGGTTGACCGATACGAGGTCGGTATAAGCGTGGCACGCTCAATGTATTCGAAATACGGCACCGATTTCGCCGTAATCAACTCGGGCGGTGTCAGAACCTCAATCGATGCGGGAGAGGTAACCTACGCCGACGTTTTTAAGGTTTTACCCTTTGAAAACGAGGTGTACATAGTTACGCTTGACGGCGAGAGCCTAAGGTCCTATTTAGACAGGACAAGCGGTATATTTTATTGGGGTATAGACAAAAGCTCCATAGTCGACACCGAGGAATACGAGCTGGCGATTGTGGACTACGTCTACCTCGGCTATTCCTTCGCGGATTACAGAAACGGCAGCTGCGTCGATACCGACGATTTAATACGCGACGTCTTTATCGAATGGATTAAATCGGAGGCGTGACACCCCCTTGACATTTTTGGTATGATATGGTAAAATTAAGGGTGTGTTCTTTGCGTATATGCTCAAAATACGGTTGAGCGTTTCTACCAACCGCCGTAAATGGTTGACTACGAACGGTAAATTGTTTATTTCGTGATGGCGGCACTTACAGGTCGGAGCCACACGGGCGAAAGGAAGGATCTCATCTATGAATTTTGACGTTATTATAATCGGAGCGGGCCCCGGCGGAATTTTCTCGGCCTACGAGCTCTCGGCCCTGATGCCGAAGCTTAAAATTGCCGTTTTCGAGGCGGGACACGCCCTGGATAAGAGGAGCTGCCCTATAGACGGCGAGAAAATTAAGAGCTGCATCGGCTGTAAGAGCTGCTCTATTATGAGCGGATTTGGCGGCGCGGGCGCCTTCTCGGACGGAAAGTACAATATCACCAACGACTTCGGCGGCACGCTTTACGAATATATCGGCAAGGACGAGGCGCTCTCGCTTATGCGATACGTCGACGATATAAATATGGAGCACGGCGGCGCGGGCACTCGGCTCTATTCCACCGCGGGAACGAAGATAAAGAAGACCTGCGTGCAGCACGATTTGCATCTTCTCGATGCCTCGGTGCGACATCTCGGCACGGACATAAACTACGTCGTGCTTGAAAATCTCTATAACAGTCTTCGGGACCGTGTGAGCTTTTTCTTCGACACTCCGGTGGATACGGTGAAAAGAGCCGCCTCGGGCTACGAGATTGTCACGGGTGATAAATCCTATTTTTGCGAAAAATGTATAATTTCTGTCGGACGGAGCGGAAGCAAGTGGATGGAGAGGACCTGCCGCGAGCTGAATATTCCCACGAAATCCAACCGCGTTGATATAGGTGTCCGTGTGGAGCTTCCCGCCGAGGTGTTCTCGCACCTGACCGACGAGCTCTACGAGAGCAAGATAGTATACTGCACGAAGGAATACGGTGACAAGGTTCGCACCTTCTGTATGAACCCGCGCGGTGTCGTTGTAAACGAGAATACGAACGGAATTATCACCGTAAACGGACATAGCTACGAGGATCCCGCGCGCCAGACGGCGAATACCAACTTTGCCCTTCTCGTAGCGAAGCACTTTTCCGAGCCGTTCAAGGATTCGAACGGCTACGGCGAGTCTATCGCCCGCCTCAGCAATATGCTCGGCGGCGGTGTAATCGTTCAGCGCTTCGGCGACCTTATTCGAGGCCGCCGCTCGAACCAGAACCGTATCGACGAGGCCTTTATAACCCCGACCTTGAAGGCGACGCCGGGCGACCTCAGCCTCGTGCTTCCGAAGAGGATACTCGACGGAATTATCGAGATGATATACGCGCTTGATAAAATCGCGCCGGGAACGGCGAACGACGACACTCTCCTTTACGGGGTAGAGGTTAAGTTCTACAATATGGAGGTAGAGGTTAACTCCGACCTCGAGTCCTGCCTCGAGGGGCTCTATATCATCGGCGACGGCAGCGGTATTACTCACTCGCTCTCGCACGCCTCGGCAAGCGGCGTGCACGTTGCAAGGAGAATAGCCGCCGAAAAATAAACAGAAAAAAGAAGCACAGCCGTCTTGGCTGTGCTTCTTTTGATTTAAGATTAGTTACCGTAATTAGTTACCGTAATTATCAAAATTATAGCTGCTATAGATCTTTCCGTCGGCGGTAATTACGGAAATAACCGCAAACTTGTAGCCCTTGCCGTTCCAGTTGCACTTTATCAGCTCGAGGGTTAGCTCCTGACCCAAAAGGGTGTCGAGCCAGGTGAGACCCTTCTCGCCCGAGGAGTAAATCTGTATTTTGTTATCCTCATCGGCGGGATCGGTGATATAGTAGTTTATGGAGTAGCCGCCGCCAACCTTCGTGATTACAGCTCTTGTGACGAGAACCTTTGTCGTATCGGTGGAGGCGAAGGCGGTATTTATATCGGTCTCGGTGTAGGAGCTCGTGGGAAGAGCGTTGTCACCGTAGAAGTTAGCGAGGATTTCAGCGTCGGAAATATATATCTGGGTGTCCTTTTTCAGGGCTCTCTTGCCCCTCAGGATAACCTCGTCGCCGATGCTGATGCTGCCGAATGCATCGGCGTTTATCTGAACGGCGATAGCACCGCTCTCGTCAATGAGATAGAAGCCTACCTGGTTTACGAGTGATGCACCGACGATACCCTTAACGGTGACGTCGCTATCTACGTCGGCGGCAACAGCCTCTGCAACGGTGATAAACTCTATCGAGAGCGGCTCCTCTACCGTGACCTCGAGGGTCTCGGTTGCGGTAATACCCTTATAGCTTACGGTTACGGTTACCGTGGCGGTGCCGTAGCCGGGGCAGTTCATAGTGACCGTGTCACCGGAGGCGGTGAAGCTGACAACCTCGTTATTCGAGGAGGAGTAGCTGACAGAGGCACCCGTGAAGCCGAGAAGCTCCGACGAGACACTCGTGATAAGCTCGAGCGCGGGGTCGCCGGAATACTTAGCCGAGAGCTGCTTCATAGCGTAGTACTTCATAACGTGAGCGGGTACGCTCTCGTCGGCGAAGCTGAAGTCGTTGATAGCCGCTACTGCAACGGGCAGGAATCTGAATACGCAGCCCGTAGCGGTGGATTTGGCGTTAAGCGCCGTGATGTAGACGGTGCAGATCTTGCCGTCGTACTGATCGAGCCATGCAAAATCGCCGCCGCTGCACTGAGTGTAAACGTAGGTGCCGGTCTCGCCGTCAAGGTCATTGATGTAATAATTCACGAAGCCGGGCTCTTCTGATTTTACAACAAGGGCGGTAACCTTATAAAGCGAGGTGGTAATATCCTCGGTGACGGGAGTCTCGAGTATATCCATAACCGTAGACTCGGGTACCCAGGCGGTATTTAATTTGTTGTTGCCGCCGTCGTTCGAGAGAACGTAGGCGTTCGTGAGCTGGTTACAGCCGCGGTAGCCGTATTTTGCGGCGTTTGCCTCTTCGTCCTCGAGTATCCAGAAGTCCTTTTCCGCCGCGATTTTTACCTTGTTACCGACCGAGGCAGAGCCTGCGAGTGCGGCATCGTAGACGTATATCGACTGGGTATCATCGACAAGAATTACGCCGGCGGGCTTTATTCCCGTAGAATAGGTCTTGGTGGCTACTACGCCCTCAACGATAACGAGAGAGCCCTTAGCCATATCTCTTGCCTCGGCAATGGTAGCCTCGGTATACTGAGACGCATCGAAGAGAGAGCTGTTGTCGACAAAGCCGACGAGGCGCGCATTCTTAACCTCTTTATCTCCTTTATAGTTCTGGAGCACGCAGTGAAGAAGAACGGTATCACCCTTCTTAGGCATCTCGGGCAGAGCGGCGAAGCTCAGTGCGCCGTCGAAGCTATATGTGCCGTAAACCGAGATGCTGCCCGTATCGTCGCTGATAATCATTGCGCCGTACTTGCTGTCGGTTATATTGTCAACCGTCGCGCGAATATAGTAGCGTTCGTCGGTTACGTTACTCACCTCGCCGCAGAGCTCGAGAGCCTCGGCAACGGTGATGACGTTCGTGATAGCCCCATCGCAAAAGTCGCAGACCGCGTCCATATCGGGGTCGTAGTGGGTCTCACAGGTGGGGGGCATTGCGCCGCCGCAGTTGTCGCAGACACCGTTCATATCGTCATCGGTGTGGTTGGTGCAGGGCTTCTCGTTCTTGCAGGCTGCGAGCGAGAGCACAAGAGCGAGGATAAGCACGAGGGTAAGTAATAAAGTTCTTTGCCTATTCATACGGGATACCTCTTTCCTTTTTTTCTTAATTATACTACTTTCGACATATATTGTCAAGCGCTCACAACTTTAGCATGAGCCTTGCTTCGTATTCGTATAGAATATTTATTAAATATTCTTTTTTTACCCTTCGGGGTGTGCGTTTGTCGGGAAATGGTGGTATAATGGTTTAAATCATTTAAGGAGGCGGCCATGGTTCCACAGGTTTTCGGCATAGAGCATATACTTTACTTAATAATATCCACCGCGGTCGGCGCGGCAACGCTCGTGCTCATCAGGAAATATGCGAGAGGCGAGAGGGAGCGGGCTATATTTTTGAGGGCGATTGCCCTATTGCTTCTCGTCTCGATTTTAGCCAACAGATTTTCACAGGTATTCAGATATGAAGAAACACGCTGGTACTGCATCATTCCCGACAGCTTCTGCGGTATGACGAGCCTCGTTCTCGCGCTCGCGGTGCTCTTCGGTAAGCGCGACAACGCCGTGCTTCATTTCTCCTGGCTGCTCGGCCTGTTCGGGGGAATATCGACGGTGGTATATCCGACCTTCGTCAGCCAGCATCACTCCTTCTTCTATATTCCAACGATATCGGGGCTCCTGCACCATAGCTTTGCGGCTATTTTGGTAATCGCACTGCTTTTACTCGGGTATATCGATATAACCTACAGAAAATGGTACTGTGTGATTTTCGGATTTACCGCTTATCTCACCGTCGGGGCGTTTCTGATGTCGGTATTCCACCTTAGCGACGCCTTTCACATAGTCGAGCCGCTCCTTAGCGGCACGAGCCTGACGGCGTGGGTTATGGCACCTATGTATTTATCTGCACACGGCTTAATATTCGCCGTTATAGAGGCGGTAAGGTATTACAGGAAAAAAGCAAAAACGGCAGCGTAACGACTGCCGTTTTTTCATTCGAATTTCCTCCTTCTGTAAAGCAAGGTTAAAATAGATTGACAAGAGCGGTCGAATAGTGTTATAATATAAAAGGCACGGGACATTAAACAAAAAATACTTGGGTGCGGTATGAAAAAGAAAAGAAAATGTAAAAAGCGTATAGGCAAGGCTAACGCCCTTCTCTATGCGATAGTACATGCGATTCTCAAAAGAAGGTACACCAAAAAATACGGAATAAGCTTTGACAGAAGTGCGGTAAAGGATATAAAGGGCCCCGCGGTTGTAATTGCAACGCACACCTCGGACCAGGACCATATAATTTCCGCGCTGAACCTCTATCCCATACGTCCGACCTACATAGTCAGCGAGCATTTTATGCACAATCCGCAGACGGCGGGACTGTTAAAGCTGATGCACGTTATTACGAAGAAGATGTTTACCCCCGACGTCTCGACGATAATGAATATTATCCGTGCGAAGAGTGAGAGGGCGGTTATCGTCATTTTCCCCGAGGGCAGACTGTCCTGCTACGGTCACACGCTGCCCGTGGCGGCGGGCACGGCGGAGCTCATAAAGAAGCTTGGCGTGGACCTCTATCTCTGGCGCGCCGAGGGTGCCTATCTCACCTTCCCGAAGTGGCGTGACAAGGGTGACGACAGACCCGGAAAAATCAATTCCTTTGTCAAGAAGCTTCTCAGCGCCGAGGAGGTTGCCGAGCGCGACGTTTCCGAGATTCGCGAGATTACCGAGCGGGCGATATTCCACGATGACGAGCTCGCTATGGCGGGAGTGGAATATAAGAGCGAGGCTATCGCGCGCGGTGCCGATAAGATACTCTTTAAGTGCCCGAAATGTCTTAGAGAGGGTACTATCAGCACCGAGGGCAGTCATATTCGCTGCGAGTGCGGGCTCGATGCTACGCTTGACAACAAATACAGGCTTACGGGCGCGCCCTTCGAGCGCATAAACGAGTGGTTCGAGTGGCAGCAGGCGTCGATAGACACCGATACCGAGCGCCTCGCCTCGCGTGTAAAGTTCGGCTGCTGTAAGGCGGACGGCTTTATGGACCCCGAGGCGGGGGAGGGAGAGGCCTATCTCGACCGCGACGTATTCAGGCTCTCGGGCGTTATGCACGGTGAGAAAATAGAATTCTCGGTAGACCCCGAGAAGATTGTTGCCTTCCCGATATCACCCGCTGACCACTTTGATATTTACCACAACGGTCAGCTTATATACGTTTACCCCGAGCCCGACAGACGGGCTACGGTTAAGTGGGTGTGCTTCCTTGACGCTCTTATGGAGAAAAAGAGAAAGGCACTTGCAGAAGCCGCGGAATGTAAACAATAGTATGCAAATTAAGTGAAAAGCGGAGCACGCCCTGCGGCGTGCTCCACTTTTCTTTGACGAGAAGACAGGGGGCGTGATAAATATAAGGACACACTTTCTTCGCCTTGGCGGTATATTTATTGACAATGCGGATTGGTCTAAGATATAATTATTTTAGCGGAAGCCTTACCCGCGACTACAGAAGGAGAGAGCCCTGCGGCTCGCGCTTTATATGAGAAAACTTAGACCCTTCCTTGTTATAGTATGCGTTCTTCTTATGCTTTTTCTTGCGGCTTGTCAGAAGCCTGTGAGTGTTGTGTCTATTGAGAAGACCGCAACGAACGGAAACGTAGACACCTACACCATTTATTATAGCAACGGAGATGAATATTCCTTTACGGTTACTAACGGCTTAAACGGTGCCGACGGTCACACCCCGACTATCACGATAGGTGAGAACGGTAACTGGTTTATCGACGGTGTCGATAGCGGCGTATCGGCAAAGGGAGAAGAGGGCGAGCCCGGCGCGCCCGGAGCACCCGGAGCTCCCGGTGAGGACGGCCACACCCCGACTATCACGATAGGTGAGAACGGTAACTGGTTTATCGACGGTGTCGATAGCGGCGTATCGGCAAAGGGAGAGCAGGGTGAGCCCGGAGAGCCCGGCGCACCCGGAGCCCCCGGTGAGAATGGACACACGCCCTCTATCACGATAGGTGAGAACGGCAATTGGTTTATCGACGGTGTCGACACGGGCGTTTCCGCCACGGGCGGCAGCACCGCGCCCGAGAACCCCGACCCCGAGAACCCGGACCCCGAGAACCCCAATCCCGAGAACCCGGGTGAGGGTACCGAGCAGGGTGGCGTGATTATTACCTCTGCCGACATAATTCAGGGTGGATATACCAACGGAGCCTACGGTAACAGAGACGACAGAATATGCGTAAACAGACTTATTCCAATTACTGCGGGCACGGTTGTCAGATACGACACGGGGTCGCTCATGCTCTATTTTGGCGTAGTTACGGGTGCCGATGCGACCTCGCTTTTGCAGAAGAGCGGCTGGATCTCGGGCTCGGGCAGATATACGGTGAATAAGGACGGATATCTTACCGTTATCGCACGTAAGAGCGATAGCTCGGATTTGACCCCCGCCGATTGGGATGCCGAGGTGACGGTTGGAGAGGATAACACTGTGATAACCTATGAAAAGCGTAACGTATATAAGTTTGGCGGAGCGGGCAACGATTGGTGCTTCGTCTACCTTCCCGAGGACTATGACCACGACCGTGCCGAGCCCTACCGTCTCGTTATTGCCAACCACGGCAACGGCTGGAGCATGAACGGCAATCCCTGGGAGGCTAACTGGACCGATATAACTATGTATATGTCTCCGAACGCCCCGGGCTACAAGGCCGCGAAGGCGAGCCGATATATCCTTACCGAGGACGAGAGCCTCTGGTACAGCAATCCGACGATTGAGGCGCTCCTCGATGCGGGCTACGTCGTTGCGGGCACACAGAACTACGGAGACAGTCTCTACGGCAACGATAACTGCCGTGATGCCTGTGTCGACTTTTTTAACCATATGGTCGAGAGCTATAACGTCGAGGATGCCTGCTATATGATAGGTGCATCAAACGGCGCTATGACTACTCTTAATGCGAGCTATCTGCTTAAAGAAAAGGTCAAGGCGATTATTATTCAGTACCCGCTTACCTGCCTTTCAAATCAGTACGTAGCGCACCCCGACCACCGAGAGGGCATCGAGGCGGCGTACGGTATAACGGTTCCCGTGGGAGCGACGGCTGACGATATAGCCGCTCTCATAGGTCACGAGTTTGATCCGCTTTACGCGAACGTGGAGAACGGCGTTAAGGTGGGCTATTTCCCCGCGACTAAGATATATTATTCGCTCGGTGACACGACGACACCCGCATCTGCTAACTCTCTACCTTTAAAGGAGCTGCTTGAAGAGAGCGGCAAGACCGTCGAGGCGGTTTGTGTCGGAGAGGCCGGCTCGGGCAAGGGACACGGTCACGTTGACCACTTTGACCCCGAGGGGTACGTCGAGTGGTTTAATCAGCACTAAAAATGAAGGGCTGTCGCATTTAGGCATAACCAAAAACAAAAACAGGTAGAGAAAAATAGTCTCTACCTGTTATTTATTTTTCCTTATTCACGAATACCCACCGTAAATAAAGCGAAGACTATTTACAAAAAAGGGGGTATTGTATGAGCTCTGTTTGGAGTGAAGGGGTGGAGCGGCCGCGATTTAAGGCGCTCGACGGTGATGCCTCTACCGACGTTCTTATTATCGGCGGCGGTATTGCGGGGCTGCTTACGGCGTATATGCTGACGGGTGCGGGGGTTGACTGCATCTTGGTAGAGGCCGGGCAAATTGCAGGCGGAATTACGGAAAACACGACGGCGAAGATTACGCTTCAGCACGGCTTGATATATGATAGACTGATAAAGGCACGCGGGGTATATAATGCAAGACTCTATCTCGATGCGGCACAGCGTGCGCTTTCCTTCTACGGTGAGCTTTGCGAGAAAATCGATTGCGATTTCGAGAGATGCGACTCCTACGTATTCTCGCTTCGTGACAGAGAAAAAATAGAAAGAGAAATTCACGCGCTGAATAAGCTCGGTGTCACGGCTGAGGAGTCGGGCGGCGGGGAGCTGCCGTTTGAGGTGGCGGGGGCTGTCCGTGTTAAAAATCAGGCTCGTTTTAATCCTCTAAAATTTCTCTATGCCATATCACACGGGCTCCCCATATACGAGAACACTAAGGTTCTCGGGCTCTCGCCCTCGGGGGCGCTTACAGATAGGGGTAAAATAAGCTCCAAGAAAACCGTAGTCGCAACGCATTTCCCCTTTCTTAACAAGCATGGCGCCTATTTTTTAAAGATGCACCAGCATCGCTCCTACGTTATCGCGCTTCGGGGCGCCGAGAAAATTTCGGGTATGTACGTTGACGAGTGTGACACGGGGCTGTCATTTCGCCCCTACCGCGACCTTTTGCTCCTCGGTGGCGGAGCGCACCGAACGGGGAAGGGTGGCGGAGGCTGGGGCGAGCTCTTGGGCGTTGCCTCGCGCTACTATCCACGGGCGAGTGTAGTCGGGAAATGGGCGACACAGGACTGTATGACCCTCGACGGCGTTCCTTATATAGGCAGATACTCCCCGCGTACGCCGAGTCTGTTTGTCGCCACGGGCTTCAATAAATGGGGTATGACGTCCTCGGTGGCGGCGGCGATGCTTCTTACTGACCTTGTAAGAGGCAAGAAGAACAAGTACGAGGAGCTTTTCTCGCCCTCGCGCTCGCCACTTTATCCCGCCCTCGCCGCGAATATCGCCGCATCGCTTACGGGGCTTCTCACTCCGGGCGGACCGCGCTGTCCTCACCTCGGCTGCAAGCTGAAATACAACCGAGAGGAGCACTCCTGGGACTGCCCCTGCCACGGCTCGCGCTTCAGGGAGACGGGAGAGCTGATAGACAATCCCGCGACAGACGATAAAAAAGAAATAGGCAGAGGTTAGCACCTCTGCCTATTATCGCATAAAAGAGGGCTTCAATCCTCTGCTTTTATCTGTAATATGCAATCCTCGCAGAGCCGAAAGCGCCGCTCCTTTTCTATTCTTTTATCGCAAAGGGCACAACGCCTGTCTGTGGGAGATATAACGACCGTGTCGTTTTCTAATGAAAGCAGAACCCTTGAATTTTGCTTCGCGCCGATGCGCCTTCTGTATTCTATTGGAATTACTACCCTTCCGAGACTGTCTATATCCTTTTCTATACCGTTCATTTTGACCTCCATTTTGCTTTTTACCACATAATAACACAGATTTAACGCAAAGTCAACTCTTTTGAGTTAATCTTTTTAATTCAAAAGAGTTAAGATATACATAGAAAGGATGTGTTTATTATGACGATAGGCGAGGCGTGTAGGGTAAGAATACAGGAGCTATGTAATGAGAGAAATATAACCGTAAACAAGCTTGCTATTATGGCGGGAATTACGCAGTCAACGCTTAATAACATAGTCAGCGGGCGGAATAACAGTGTTACGGTTTCTACGTTAAAGAAAATCTGCGACGGACTTGATATAACCATTATCGACTTTTTCGACAGGGAAATTTTTCGGATGCTCGAGCAGGAGATAAAATGAAAGGGACAGAATTCTGTCCCTTTCTCTTTGGTTTTGTTCCTTTTTAATGAAGTGCGCTTCGAACATGAAATGAAATAAATACTAATGCATCACGGCGCATTTCACTTGCCGTGAGGCAAATTTCACGCACGCAGTGCATTTCACAAATCCGTGAGGATTTATTTCATTGCGCGTTGCTCAGTCGCGCAACGCGCTTGGCAGCCCGTTAATTAGTTACCGTAGAAGGTATACGGAACGATGATGTCGCCGTCCTTGATGTACGCCTCGTTAATCTTGTCGAAGAGGGGCTTGCCCTTAATCGAGTTGCGTACGATGTGTGCCGCCGCGAGAGCGATAGCGTCGTCGTCCTCAAGAGCCGCGCCCGAGAGGAAGCCGTCGTCGATAGCGCTCATAACGCTGTATGCCGCACGCTCATCCTCGTTGGTGCTGTCGATGAGGTCGGCAGCATTTGCCGCTACACCGACGGTGTAAAGAGGAATGAAGTGAGTGACGAGCTTCTTGTAGTTGAGCTCGTATGCGCGGAGCGCTACGAGGATCTCCTCAACGTATGCATCGTCATCGGTGAGAATAAGCTCGGTGGGAGTAGCGTTAACCTCGTTACCGCTTCCGTCGTAGTCGCCGAATATCTGATTAATCGTTGCGCCGACGTTCGTG
Source organism: Clostridia bacterium (assembly GCA_017504605.1). GTDB lineage: Bacteria > Bacillota > Clostridia > Oscillospirales > CAG-272 > UBA1740. The sequence goes on along the minus strand of JAFVQW010000049.1, from coordinate 31,987 downwards.
GTGGGAAGAACGCTGGTCCATACACTGCCGTCGAGCTCCTTCTTGCCTGCCGCAGTAAGCTTCTCGTTGATGAAGGGAACTGCCGAGGAGGAGAGGCCGAATGCGGTGTAGGTAATCTTACCGTCGTTGTTGCGGTCGTAGTCGTCGTATTTCTCGAGAAGGTCCTCGGCAATTTTTTCGCCGAGAGTCTTATAGAGGTTGGATGCATCGGTATTAACGGTGATGCACTTGTCGTATCCGCCAGCAAGCTGTGCAACCTCGGCAGCAAATTTCGAGCAGAGGAATACGAGCGGAATACCCGCCCCCTTAGCCTCGTCGAGAATAGCGGTAGCGGTAAGCACGTCGGTCGGGTTAACGATAAGAGCGGGAGCACCTGCTGCAATCGCGGCCTTAGCCTGATTTAACTGCTCGGCACTGTCGTTCTTTGCATCGTAGTGCTTATACTTGATGTTATCAATGTACATAGCACGGTCAAGAGCATCGGAGATAGTGAAGAGATAGTCGTCGGAGAGGTCGCTCCAAAGAACGGCAACCTCATTCTTGTTTATAGCGCCGCAGGAGGCAAGCGTGAGCACGAGTGCGGCGAGAACGAGAGTTATAGCAATTAATTTTTTCATTATTCTTACCCCCTTTTACTCGGTTACGTCAGCGCTGACGGCTGCCGCGTGGCGCTCGTCGAGCTCTGCGTTCATCTTCTCAAGCGTCTTCTTGTCAAGGTTGTAAATGAGCGCAAGTCCTACAAACTGCATAAGTGCGGAGAAGAGGAAGAGCGCCGCAACGAGATAACGAAGGCTGAGTGCAACCGTGAAGAGCTGGTTGCCCGCGTGGTACTCGGAGTAGTTAAGCGCCGCCATAATGAGAAGCACGAGCGAGGGGCCGAGGCCCTGAGCGAGCTTTCTGAAGAAGGAGTGGAGCGAGTAAACCGTACCCTCCTCGCGGGCACCGGTCTTCCACTCGTTGTAGTCGATAGCGTCACCCATCATCGACCAGGATACGGTGGAGTAGATACCCATACCAAGGCTGTTGATGAGCTGGCAGATAACGTAAACTATGATACCCTTTGTATCGGGAGTGATACGGATAACGAGCATAAGCACGCACGCGAGGATAGAGCAAAGAGAGCCGACAACCGCGAGCTCCTTCTTACCGTACTTGGTAACGAGCTTACGTGCAAGGGGTGTGAAGATAACGATGGGGAGCATCTGGAAGAGCGAAACCACACCGGAAATCTGAACGTTCTTGAAGAAGGACTGGAAGAGAACCGTAACGGCCGCCGTTCCGCCCTGCATACCGATAAACATACCCATAGCGGCAACGGTAGCGCCGACGGCGGGTCTGTTCTTGATGAAGTTTCCGAAGGCCTTGAGAATGTTAATCTTGGGAGCATCCTCGCTTACCTTAACGTCATCCTCAACGCGTATCTCGGTATTTCTTATCATAAACTGGAAGGAAATGAAGCCGAGAACACCCATTATAAGAGCCGCAAGGAATACGCGCGTACCGATAATGTTGTTGTTCGCATCGTAGATAATCATGGGAAGAACAACCATGGGAACCATATTGCCTACCATAGAGCCGACCGAGCGCCAAGCCGAGAGCGATGCTCTGTCAGCGGGCTCCTTCGAAATAAGCGACAGGAGCGAGCCGTAGGGAACGTTCGCGATGGTGTAGAAGGCATCCCATACCACGTATCCCGCGATGAAGATGATAATCTTCGCCCACATCTTCGCATCCTGTATAGGCAAGAAGCAGAGTGCGCCGCCCACGATAAGTCCGATAGAGCCGAACCATATGTACGTGAGGAATTTGTTTCTCTTGTATTTGTGCTTATCCGCGTCGATAATAGAGCCGATGAGGGGGTCGTTGATAGCGTCCCAAACCTGAACCACTATGAGCAGAAGAGCGTAGAGGGCGGAGTCCATTCTCATGAACTGTGTCCAGAAAATGATGAGGGTAGACTTAAGCGCAAAGCTCATGTTGCAGCCGAAGTCACCCGCCGCATAGGACACGCTGTCAAGTATACCGAACTTGCGGTGCCCGTTTGCGTCAAGCTGTCTTGGTTTTTTCATGTCTATGCATAGTCCTTTCGTTTTTTATTGTTTTTTCAGCGTCGAAGGCGAAAAAGAAAAGCGACCAGCAAATCCATTCGCCGACGCCAAAGAGAGTATAAAACCGAACATATTATACAATGAAAAAGAAAATATGTCAATGCTAATTCAGTATTTTTTATAAATTTTGTGTTCAATTTGTGAATTTTTGGAAGAAGTGAAAATATTTACCGAAAATACACAAAATTATCCCGAGGCTTTATTGACACGGGCGAAAAATTACATTATAATAGAAAAAGTGGAAATGCACTACTAACTAAACGGAGGACGAAAATGAGAGAAATTCTTAACTTAAATCTCGGCTGGAGCTTCTATCGCGGCGTATCCGATATAGCGGCTACCGAGGGCGGCGAAGCCGTTAACCTTCCGCATACTTGGAATGCAACCGACGGACAGGACGGCGGCAACGATTACTTCCGCGGCACCTGCCTCTATAAGAAGAGCTTTAAGCGGGCGGAGCTTCCCGCGGCGGAGCAGTATTATCTTGAAATTCAGGGCGCCAACTCCTCGGCGGAGGTATATCTTAACGGCACCTCGCTTGCTAAGCACGACGGCGGCTACTCGACCTGGCGCGTAAATCTTACCGACGGGCTTCGCGAGGATAACGAGCTCGCTATTCTCGTTGACAATGCGCCGAACGACAGAGTTTATCCCCAGATGGCCGACTTCACCTTCTACGGCGGCCTTTACCGTAACGTAAACCTTATCTGTGTTAACGGCACGCACTTCGACCTTGACTACTTCGGCGGCTGCGGACTTGCCGTAACTCCCGTCGTTTCGGGTGCGAATGCGAGCGTTACCCTTGACAGCTACGTGACGGCACTCGGTGAGGACGACAGGGTCGTATACACCGTTACCGATAAGGACGGTAACGTCGTCGCCGAGGCTGAGGGCGAGACGGCTGTCGTCACCATTGAGAATGCAATTCTCTGGCATGGACGTAAGAACCCCTATCTTTACACGGCTAAGGCCGATATAGTACGCTACGGCGAGGTTATCGACAGCGTTTCGGCACGCTTTGGCTGCCGCTACTTCGAGATTGACCCCGAGCGCGGATTTATCCTTAACGGCGAGGAGTACCCCCTTCGCGGCGTGTCGCGTCATCAGGACCGCCTCGGCATCGGTAACGCGCTTCTTCCTTGTCATCACGAGGAGGACATAGACCTCATTTACGAGGTTGGCGCTACCACCATTCGTCTTGCTCACTATCAGCACGATCAGTACTTCTACGACCTTTGCGACGAGCGCGGCTTCGTGGTATGGGCCGAGATTCCCTATATCTCGAAGCACCTTCCGAACGGCAGAGAGAACACCGTTACGCAGATGAAGGAGCTTATCGTACAGAACTACAACCACCCCTCGATTTTCGTTTGGGGACTTTCGAACGAGATTACGATGAACGGCGAGGGCGACCCCGACCTTATCGATAACCACCGTATGCTGAACGACCTCGTTCACGAGATGGATAAGACCCGTCTTACAACAATGGCGTGCGTATCGATGTGCTCTATGGATGCCGAGTACGTTCAGATTCCCGACGTCGTCTCATACAACCACTACTTCGGCTGGTACGGCGGCGACACCTCGATGAACGGCCCGTGGTTCGATAAGTTCCACGAGAAGTTCCCGAATAAGCCGATAGGCGTCAGCGAGTACGGCTGTGAGGCTCTTAACTGGCACACCTCGAATCCCACTCAGGGCGACTACACCGAGGAATATCAGGCTTACTACCACGAGGAGCTTATCAAGCAGCTCTTCACCCGTCCTTATATCTGGGCAACTCACGTATGGAATATGTTCGACTTCGGCGCCGATGCCAGGTCCGAGGGCGGCGAGAACGGACAGAACCATAAGGGCCTTGTAACTATGGACAGAAAGTATAAGAAGGACTCCTTCTATGCTTACAAGGCTTGGCTTTCCGACGAGCCCTTCGTTCACCTTTCGGGCAAAAGATATATCGACAGGGTTGAGGACGTGACGAGGGTTACGGTTTACTCTAATCAGCCCGAGGTCGAGCTTTTTGCGAACGGTGTAAGCCTTGGCAAGAAGACTGCCGAGGACCACTTCTTCTACTTCGACGTGAAGAACGAGGGAGAGACGAAGCTCGTGGCTAAGGCGGGAGAGCTCACCGACGAGGGAGTAATCCGCAAGGTAGATACGATGAACGAGGATTATGTCCTCAAGGAGAAGGGCGCAATCCTTAACTGGTTTGACGTCGAGGCTCCCGAGGGGCGCTTCTCGCTCAACGATAAAATCAGCGATATTATGGACAGCTTCTTCGGCAAGATGTGGTTCATCAGGACTATGATGAAGATTAAGGATAAGATGCCGAAGAGCAAGGACGGTAAGGCGAGCGCTATGGGCTTCGAGCTCGGCGAGGGCATTATGCAGATGATGGGCGGCTTCACCGTTCTCCGTCTTACGACCATGATGGGTATGATGGACGTCAGCTTTACGAAGGAGGAGCTCCTTAAGATGAATAAGCAGCTCAACAGAATTCGTAAGCCTCGTAAAAAATAAGAAAAAAGGGCGGGGTCGGGGCTGACAGCTCCGACCCCGCGGGTCGTATGTAAAAAAGGAAAAGTCAAATGATTTTCGGCAAGCATATAAACCGTTACTACTTAAAATATTTGCCGCAGCTGCTTATCGGAGTTCTGGCTTTACTCTTGGTTGATATATTTCAGCTTAAGGTGCCCGAGCTCTACGGTGCCGTGATAGACGGCGTGCGCGCGGGCTACGTTGTTGAGAACGGAGTGGAGATGCCCTTCGACCTCGTATATATCACCGAGCGGATTTGCATGCCGCTGCTCTTCGTCGCACTCGCGCTCGTCTTCGGCAGATTTCTCTGGCGCGTTACCATATTCGGAGCGGCGATGCGCACCGAGGCCGATTTGCGCCGCGAGATGTTCGCCCGTGCAAGAGAGCTCTCGGTTGAATATTACCAAAGGAACAGGGTAGGCAACCTGATGTCGCTCTTCACGAACGACCTCTCGACGGTTCAGGAGTGCTTCGGCTCGGGCGTGCTTATGTTCTTCGATGCGCTTCTTCTCGGCGCTCTTGCAATTACGAAGATGCTTCGAATGGATGCGCACCTTACGCTCCTCTCTCTTATACCTATGGCCTTCCTTCTCGTTATCGGAACTATCGTCGGACGGTATATGAGGTCTAAGTGGCGCGTGAGGCAGGAGGCCTTCTCGGCGCTCTCGGAGTTTGCGCAGGAGAACTTCTCGGGAATTGCGGTTATCAAGGCCTTTGTTAAGGAATTCCTCGAGCTTATGGCCTTCCGTAAGATAAATAAGGATAACGAAAAGGCAAACGTGGACTTTACCCGCGCCTCGACGCTCCTTCATATCTTCGTAACCCTCTTCGTAGAGTCGGTAATATGCATTATCCTCGGCTTTGGCGGCTATCTCGTTTACCGAGGAGACTTTACCTCGGGTGAGCTTATCGAATTTATAAGCTACTTTAACTCTATCGTATGGCCGGTTATGGCAATATCCCAGCTCGTGGATTTGCGCTCGCGCGGCGTGGCCTCGCTCGGGCGTGTCAGTGAGCTTCTCGATGCACGCCCCGCCGTTACCGACGGCGATGGGGTAAAAGCGCTTACCTCGCCCCGCGGCGAGATTGAGATGCGCGACCTCACCTTCCGCTATCCCGATGCCGACTACGATGCGCTTCTTTCGGCGAGCTTTAAAATCGAGGCGGGCGAGAACGTCGGTATTATAGGTGCTACGGGCTCGGGTAAGACGACGCTCGTCGACCTTATTCTCCGTATATACAACGTCCCGCGCGGAACGCTCTTTATCGACGGCACAGACGTAAACGACCTCTCTATCCGCTCGGTAAGAGAGGCGATAGCCTACGTCCCGCAGGACAACTTCCTTTTCAGCGATACCATTGAGAACAACATAGCCTTCTCCGAGGAGGGGGCCGACCTCGAGCGCGTGCGCTCTGCGGCGCGCCTTGCCGATATCGACGGCAATATTATGGAGTTCGGTGCCGGCTACTCGACCGTGCTCGGCGAGCGCGGCGTTACCGCCTCGGGCGGACAGAAGCAGCGCATATCGATAGCACGCGCGCTGATGAAGGACTCGCCGATACTTATTCTCGACGACTCGGTGAGCGCGGTTGACCTCGACACCGAGCGCAATATAATTGAAAATCTTGAAAGGACGAGGAAGGGAAGAACGACTATTCTCATCGCCCACCGTGTCTCAACGGTGTCGGGAATGGATAAGATTATCTTCCTTGACGAGGGGCGGGTAGCGGCCGTCGGCAGCCACGACGAGCTGCTCCTTTCCTGTCCGAAATACAGAAAAACGGTCGAGCTTCAGCGGCTCGAGGAAGAGCGGGGTAAGTGATATGAATGAGTTTCTTCCCGTTCTGATTGCCGCTGCCGTTATAGGCACCTTTGCGACCGTCTTCATAGTCGCCTACGCTCTTATGAAGAATAAAAAGGAGGCGCTCGGCTTCGACCGAAATATGAAGGACGGCGAGATAGTACGCCGCCTTCTGGCCTACGCGCGGCCGCACGCGGCGAGCTTTATTCTCGTCGGTCTGCTTATGCTCTTCGCAATTTTCTACGACGTAATATCCCCGCTTATGATAGGCCGAATAGAGAGACTTCTCTCCTCGGAGGGCTTCGAGCTCTCGCGCCTCTATTCCTTCGTCGCGGTCTATGCGACGATACTCGTGGTCTCGCTTGTATCGAGCTATTTTCAGGCTATGGTGCTCCAGCGCGTGGGTCAGAAAATACTCTCGAAGATACGCGAGGACACCTTCGTTCATATAGAGAGCCTATCCCACGCACAGCTTAATAAGATACCCGTCGGAACGCTCGTTACCAGGGTTTCGAACGATGCGAACGCTATTTCTATGATGTTTACGAACCTTCTCGTAAACCTCGTGAAAAATATCTTCGTTATCATCGGCGTTTTCGCCGCGATGCTTTCCCTTAACTATATGCTTACGCTGGTGGTGCTCGCCTTCGTTCCCTTCGTGGCTCTCTTTACCGTAATATTCAGAAAATTCTCGCGCCGAACCTACCGTAAGGAGCGTGACGGAACCTCCGACCTCAACGCCTTCCTCTCCGAGAACCTCTCGGGAATGAAGATAACTCAGGTATTCCTACAGGAGGAGAAGAAGGGGCGCGAGTTTGACGAGCGAAATATGCGCCTCTACCGTGCTCGGCGCGAGCGCATAATGGTCAACGGCGTTTTCCGCCCGATGATTTATATGCTTTATATCTCCTCGGTGCTCGCAATTCTATTCTTCGGAGCGCGCGGGGCTATAAGCGGCGTCAGCTTCCTCGGCCAGACTATCGGTGCCGATATAATCATATCCTTTTATATGTATACCTCGAAGTTCTTCAACCCGATACAGAACCTCGCGGAGCAGTTTAATTATCTTCAGGCATCTCTTGCCTCGGCGGAGAAGATTTTTGCAATTCTCGACACGCCCCCCGCCGTTAACGATGCTCCCGATGCGATAGAGCTTGACGAGGTACGCGGAGAGATTGAATTTCGTAACGTTTGGTTTGCATATAAGGAGGACGAATGGGTACTCCGCGGCGTGTCGTTTAAGGTGGAGGCGGGCAGCGTTGCCGCCTTCGTCGGAGCGACGGGCTCGGGTAAGACGACGATACTCTCGCTCCTATGCCGTAACTACGATATACAGCGCGGCGAGATTTTACTCGACGGGGTGGATATTCGGAAAATCAAGCGCTCCTCACTGCGCCGTCACCTCGGACAGATGCTCCAGGACGTATTCCTCTTTACGGGCAGCGTGCGCTCGAATATAGTGCTCCGAGATGAGACGATAGACGACGCCGCGGTTGAGGAGGCCTGCAAATACGTCAACGCCGACAGGTTTATATCGAGGCTCTCGGCGGGGCTCGACGAGCCTATCAGGGAGCGCGGAAACAATCTCTCGGCGGGTCAGCGGCAGCTGCTCTCCTTTGCGAGAACGGTGGCGCACAAGCCCTCGGTTATGATACTCGACGAGGCTACGGCGAATATCGATACCGAGACCGAGATTTTGATACAGAAGTCGCTTGAGAAAATGCGCAGCATCGGCACGATGCTCGTCGTTGCGCACAGGCTCTCGACAATCCGCACGGCGAACAAGATTATAGTTCTCTCGGGCGGCGAGATAATCGAGGAGGGAACTCACGAGGAGCTGCTTGCCAAAAGAGGCGCCTACTACGAGCTTCACTCGATTAGCTTGGAAAAGGAAAAAATCACAAAATCCGAATAGGATAGAGGCACCGCCGAGGCTCTTCTCGGCGGTGCTACTATTTTTATTAAAAATATTTAGAAATGCCTTTACAAAAGCCGCTCGATGTGCTAAAATATAAAGGCGTGAAAAAAGGGAGGGCCTTATGAGAATTGATAAATTCATATCGGATTTGGGCCTTGCCTCGAGGCGCGAGTGTGCCGAGGCGGCGAAGCGGGGACAGCTCCTCGTTGACGGCGTGGCGGTGCGCGACGCGTCGGTGCATATAGACCCGAAGAAAAGCAGCGTGGTCTTTCGCGGTGCCGCGGTCGAATACGAGAAATTCGTCTATATTATGCTGAATAAGCCCGAGGGATATATCAGCGCGACCGAGGACGGCAGTCTTCCCGTCGTAACAGAGCTTCTTCCCGAGCAGCTCCGTCGGCGCGAGCTTTTCCCCGTCGGAAGGCTTGACAAGGACACCGTCGGGCTTATGATACTCACCAACGACGGCTGGCTTGCTCACTCGCTTCTGTCACCTAAGCGGCACGTGAGGAAGGAATACCGCTTCGAGGCGGCCGAGCCGCTGAGAGACGGGGTCGAGGAGCTTTTCTTAAAAGGCATTACCCTTGCCGACGGCTATGAGTGTAAGAGTGCCGAGCTTTCTGCCGACCCCGACAGGCTCGGGGGCGTAATCGCTCTTACCGAGGGTAAATATCACCAGATAAAGAGAATGGTCGCCGCCACGGGCAACCGCGTTACGCGTCTTGAGAGAATTACCTTTGCGGGCATTTCGCTCGACGGGGCACTCGGGCGCGGAGAGTGGCGCTATCTGACCGATGCCGAGCGCGAGAGCCTGACACGCCTCGTCCCGCCAAAAGCAACTGACAAGTAAACAACTGCATAGCAGTAAGGAGAAATAAATGGACATCTTAAAGACATTAGCACAGGAATTCGGAATTAAGGAGGAGCAGGTAGAGGCTACCGTCGCACTTATCGACGAGGGCAATACGATACCCTTCATCTCGAGATACCGTAAGGAGGTTACGGGCAGTCTTGACGACACCACCCTGCGTGACCTTAACGACCGCCTTCAGTATCTTCGCAATTTTGAGGAGCGCCGTATTCAGATTTCGGGTATAATCGAGGAGCAGGGAAAGCTTACTCCCGAGATTACCTTCGCTCTTAACAATGCTAAGACGCTCGTTGAGCTCGAGGACATCTACCGTCCCTATAAGCCGAAGCGCACCACCCGCGCCTCTATCGCGAGAGCAAAGGGGCTCGAGCCTCTTGCACAGTATATAATGGAGCAGCGCGACGTATACGAGGTGTCTATTGACGATAAGGCGCTCGAGTTTATCTCCGAGGAGGAGGGCAAGGAGGTGCCCGATGCCAAGGCGGCTCTTGCGGGAGCATCCGACATCATCGCCGAGGACGTCTCGAACGATGCCGAGATAAGGAAGCTTCTTCGTGAGTTCACCGTTGCGAACGGCTCGCTTACCGCTAAGGCGGCGAAGGAGGAGCCCTCGGTTTACGAGACCTATTACGACTTCTCCGAGCCTATCAAGAAGCTCAAGGGGCACAGAGTTCTCGCCGTGAACAGGGGCGAGAAGGAGGACTTCCTCAAGGTTGCGGTTACGCTCCCCGAGGAGGACGGAATTGCACAGCTCGTCTCTCGCGTTGTGACGAACAAGAATTCTCCCGCACTTCCTTATATTATGGCTACCCTTACCGATGCATACGACAGACTTCTTTTCCCCGCAATCGAGCGCGAGGTAAGAACGGCGCTCCTTGACGATGCCTGCGAGGGCGCGCTTAAGGTTTTTGCCGAGAATTTACGCAATCTTCTTCTCGTCTCCCCGCTTAAGGGTAAGACGGTGCTCGGCTACGACCCCGGCTACGGTCACGGCTGTAAGCTTGCCGTCGTTGACAAGACGGGTAAGGTGCTCGACACCGCGGTTATATACCCCTTCAGAACCAAGGGAAGGGATAACGAGGCAGACCTCGACAAGTCCCGCGACGTCGTTCTCCGCCTTATCAAGCGCCACGCGGTTGACGTCGTTTCTATCGGAAACGGCACCGCCTCTCGCGAGAGCGAGAAGTTTATTGCAGAGAGGGTTCTTCGCGACCCGCTTTGCCCGAAGGGCGTTAAGTACACGATAGTATCCGAGGCCGGTGCCTCGGTTTACTCGGCGTCCAAGCTCGCGGCCGAGGAGTTCCCCGACTTCGACGTAATGCAGAGGAGTGCCGTATCTATTGCAAGACGACTTCAGGACCCCCTTGCCGAGCTTGTAAAAATCGAGCCTAAGGCAATCGGCGTAGGTCAGTATCAGCACGATATGAAGCAGAACAGGCTTACCGAGGCTCTCGGCGGTGTTGTCGAGGACTGCGTAAACGGTGTCGGCGTTGACGTTAACACCGCGTCCTACTCGCTTCTTTCCTACGTGTCGGGCATCAATGCCACCGCCGCAAAGAATATAGTCAAGTACAGAGAGGAGAACGGCGAGTTCAAGTCGCGCCGTCAGCTTCTCAAGGTGCCGAAAATCGGTGAGAAGGCGTTTACTCAGTGCGCGGGCTTCCTTCGTATACCCGGCTCTGCCGACGTCCTTGATACCACGGGCGTGCACCCCGAGTCCTACGCTATTGCCGAGGACCTGCTTCGCCGCTTCGGCTATTCTACCGAGGACGTGCGCGCGGGCTCTCTGCCGCTCCTTCGCTTTAAAGCGGAGCAGTACGGTATTGCGAAGCTTGCAGGGGAGCTCGGCTGCGGCGAGCCCACCCTTGAGGATATTATAAACGAGCTTATGAAGCCCGGCAGAGATATTCGCGACGATGCACCCGCCCCCATTCTCTCCACCGACGTTCTCGACATATCCGACCTTAAGCCGGGTATGCAGCTTAAGGGCACCGTAAGAAACGTCGTTGACTTCGGCTGCTTCGTCGATATCGGCGTGCACCACGACGGACTTCTCCACATCTCCGAGATGTCGGATAGGTTTGTTAAGCGCCCGTCCGACCTCTTCGCCACGGGCGACGTAATCGAGGTTATTATCAAGGACGTAAACGTAGAGAAGCACAGAATTTCTCTTACCCGTAAGGGGCTTTCCAATAAGTAAAAAATTCCGCCGATGCCTCGCGCATCGGCGGATTGCCATTTTTAAAAAAATAATAAAAAATTTTTTGATTGTTAACAAAAGACGTGGAAAGTATGGTATACTTAATGTATAAAATATTTTTCCCGGAGTGTATATGTTTGGATACGTAAAGCCCGTGGTCCCCGAGCTTCTCGTTAAGGAGAACGAGTTTTATCGGGCGACCTATTGCGGCATCTGCCGCTCTATGAAGAAGCATACAGGCTTTTTCTCAAACGCATACCTGACCTACGACAGCGTTTTTTTGGCGCTTGTCCGTATGGCGTATATAGACGACGGCGAGCTCTCGTCAAAAATGAGAAGATGTATGGCGCACCCCGCGAAGAAGAGGTGTATGCTCTCTGACAACTCCGCGATAGAGTATACCGCCCGCGCCTTTGCCATTTTGGCATATTATAAGACCGTTGACGACCTTGACGACGAGGGGCTCTCGAGACGAATTCTCGTCCGCCTGTCGCGCCCCGTCGCCCGCCGTGCGAGGCGGCTCGCCGATTTTACGGCGCTTGATGCGGTCGTCAGAGATAGGCTTTCCGAGATTTCCCGTCTTGAGAGGGAGGGCTGTGCGAGCGTTGACGAGCCGGCCGAGCTTTTCGGCGAGCTTCTCGGCGAGGTTTTTGCGGGAGGGCTCGAGGGCGAGGCGCGCCTCGTGTGTCACCGTGTCGGCTATCACCTCGGTAAGTTTATTTACGCGGCCGATGCCGCGGAGGACTACGACGAGGATATTAAGGCAGGAAGGTACAACCCCTACGCCGTTATGTATTCCCGAGCGCCGCTCACCCGCGAGAACCGCGAGAGCATCAGGACGGCGCTCCTACTCGAGTGTAAGAGGCTCGAGGGTGCGGTAAACCTTATTTCCTTCGGGAATAAGCATACCGCGAGAAGAATTGTGGAAAATATTATTTATCTCGGACTTACGAAAAGAATAGAGTTTTTAAACGAGCCGACATCGGCAGAGGAGGGCAAATAATGAACGACCCGTATTCTATACTCGGTATATATTCCGATGCTACCGACGAGGAGGTTAAGGCGGCCTACAGAAATATGGCGCGCAAGTACCACCCCGATAATTACGACGACGATAATCCCCTGAAGGAGCTTGCCAAGGAAAAGATGCAGGAGATTAACGCCGCATACGATGAAATTCAGCGTATGCGCGCCTCGGCATCCTCGAAGGGCTCCTCGGGCTCCTACTCGGGCTCGGCGAGCGGAATTTACGTTGAAATAAGACAGAAAATCAATGCCCGCAGGTACCGTGAGGCAGAGGCGCTTCTCGCCTCGGTCTCGGAGTACGACAGGACTGCCGATTGGCATTTCCTTACCGCTATGTGCCTTATGCAGAGGGGCAGGGTAAACGACGCTATGCGCGAGCTCGAGCTCGCCTGTAGCATGGACCCCTCGAATATGGAGTATCAGCGTGCGAAGGAGATGTTCAATACTCAGGGCGGTATGTACGGCAGTGCGTACTACGGCGAGAGCCACGCACACCGCCGCTCCTCGGCCGACGATGCCTGCGACTGCTGCACCAATCTCATCTGTCTTGACTGTCTTTGCGAGTGCCTCGGCGGCGACCTTATCCGCTGTATATAAAATATGAAGGCTACGAAACGGCTGACCGTGAGTGCGCTTACAGTCGCGCTCGGCACGGTTTTTATGCTTATCGGTGCGGCGCTCGAGGTGCTTGACCTCTCCGCCGTGGCCTTTGCCTCGCTTCTTATGGTGTTTATATACATCGAGCTCGGCTCGCCTTACACCTGGCTCGTGTGGCTCGCGACCTCGCTCGCCACGGCGCTTATATACCCCGGCAGCCTGCTTTGGCTTGAGTATTTAGTGATTTTCGGGATTTATCCCGTAATCAAGGGCTATATTGAGAGGACACCGCGCCCGCTTTGGATTATTTTGAAGGCGGTGTATGCGGCAATTACCTTTGGTGTCGTTATGCTCGGCTCGGAGCTTATCCTCGGCATACCCTTTTTCGAGGGGGATTTCTTCGGCTTACCTATGGGGGCCGTGATTGCCGTCTTTGCCGTCCTTGCGGTTTTGGCCTTTTTACTCTACGACCTGTTTATAAACGTAATGGTGCGCTTCTATCTTGAAAGATTGCGCGGAAAAATCAAGCATATACTTAAATGACCCACCTATGTTGGAGGACTAATGACAAAGGTTTCCTTTATCTCCCTCGGCTGCTCTAAGAACCTGGTTGACACCGAGGTAATGCTTTACAACCTCGTCCGAGAGGGCTTTGAAATCACGCCCGAGCCCGAGGAGGCCGAGATTATAGTAATCAACACCTGCGGCTTTATCGAGAGTGCCAAGGGTGAGGCTATCGAAAATATACTCGATGCGGCCGAGCTTAAAAAATGCGGTAAGTGCCGTCACATAATCGCGACGGGCTGTCTTGCCGAGCGCTACCGCGAAGAAATCTTAGATGAGCTTCCCGAGCTCGACGGCGTGCTCGGCGTGGGTAGCCTCGCGGATATAGCCGACGCCTGCCGTGCTGTTATGGCCGGTGAGAGGTATTCCTCCTTCCGTGATAAGAACACCTCGCCCCTCGGCGGCGGCAGAGTGCTCACGACCGCCCCCCACACCGCCTATCTTAAGATTGCCGAGGGCTGTGACAACAGATGCAGCTACTGTGCAATCCCCCTAATCCGCGGTAAATTCCGCTCGAGGAAAATCGAGGATATAGTAAACGAGGCAAGAGAGCTCGAGCGCGAGGGCGTTCGTGAAATCAATCTTATAGCGCAGGATACGACACGCTACGGCCTTGATATATACGGAAAATATGCTCTTGCCGAGCTCGTCAGAGAAATATGCGCGGCGACCGATATTCCCTGGATACGCCTTCTTTACTGCTATCCCGATAAGATAACCAATGAGCTTATAGACGAGCTTCGCGACAATCCGCGCCTCGTTAAATATATGGATATTCCGATTCAGCACATTTCCGACAGCGTTCTTTCGCGTATGAACCGTCACGGCGACGGCGCCCTGATACGCGAGACGGTGAATAAGCTTCGGCGCGAGGTGCAGGGAATAACTCTTCGCACGACGGCTATGGTCGGCTTCCCCGGTGAGACCGAGGAGGACTTCGCCGAGCTTTGCGAGTTTATCAAGGAGGCGCGCTTCGACCGCTTCGGCGCCTTCACCTTCTCGCCCGAGGAGGATACCCCCGCGTACGATATGGCTGACCAAATTGACGGGCAGGTGAAGCAGGACAGATACGATATACTTATGCAGACCCAGCTTACCGTAGCCGAGGAGAAGAGCCGCGAGAAAATAGGCTCTGAGCTTACCGTGCTTGTCGACGGCTTCGACACTGTCGCGGAGATATACTACGGAAGAAGCGCCGCTGATGCACCCGACGTCGACGGCAAGATTTTCTTCCGCAGCGATACGCCTTGCCCGCCTGGCGAGTTCGTTACCGTCCGTATTGACGAGGCACTCGACTTTGACCTTATCGGCACAGCACAATAAAGAAAGGAATTTTTAAAAAATGAAGCTTAATATTCCGAACACCCTCTCGCTTATCCGCGTGGCACTTGTGCCCGCCTTCGTTCTCTCGATACTCTTTATGCGCGGCGCGGGAGTATGGGGCTGTATTATTCCCGCGCTTATATACATAATCACGGGTCTTACCGATATGCTCGACGGCAAGATTGCGAGAAAATACAACCTCGTTACCGACTTCGGTAAGTTTATCGACCCCCTCGCAGACAAGTTTATGGTTATCGGCTCTATGATTGCCATACTCGTCCGTATGCTCCTCGACAGAGAGCGCACCCTCGCACTCGTGTTCGTCTGGGTCGTGCTTGTTATCCTTTTCCGTGAGCTTGCGGTTACGAGCATTCGCCTTGTCGTTGCGGGCAAGAGCGGTATCGTCGTTGCGGCGAGCATGCTCGGTAAAATGAAGACCGTATCGCAGATGGTCGGCACGGTTATAATCATCATCGAGCCTATCATTCCTTTCTTCTCGGACAATCACATTCTTTCCTATGTATGTATGGCGGTTATGGTATTTACTACGCTCTTCTCGGGATATGACTACCTGAAGGCGTATATGCCGCACATCGATACGACGAAGTAACAAAAAAACAGAGATGAGTATGCGTGTTATCCTTAACGGAGAACACGCATAACTAAGTTTGCCCTCCCGGCAAGTGAAGTTATCTTCGATAGTGAAGTTCACTTCGTGAGTGAAGTTTCGCCTAACGGCGAAGTTAAGGGCAAACTTAACTTCACTTGTGCGTAGCACAAACTTCACTGCATAGCAACTTCACTTTTGCGTTAGCAAAAACTTCACTAACAGAAAAAGAGATAACATTTCGGCTACTAACCGATTTGTTATCTCTTTCTGTCGTTATAAGGGTTTGGGCTTAGCTCATATTTGCATTTGACCGGTCAAATGCGATGCTTGCACTTTTGTAAAGCTACAAATTTTCCGCTAAGAACCTCACCCATACGCTCATCTCTGTTTTTTTATGTCCTTTACTTCTATCCTACCGTCCGAGGCAGTGAAAAAAATCTCATAGTCGGCGTACACCATACCGTACACGCGCTCAGGGTCGTTCTTATACGAGGGGTGCGGGTCGTGGCGTAGGAGTGCCAAAATCACCTCGCGCCGCTCGGGCTCGATTTTTGAAAGGAGCTCGGGAGGGAAGGAGACCTCGGCCTCGTATTCCGCCGTCCCGTCGGCAAAGCCCGCCGTGGCGTTCGGGTGCGAGTCGGTGAAGGGAAGATAGGGCTTAATATCGTATATCGGCGTTCCGTCGGCGAGGTCGGCGCCCGAGACGACGAGGACCGTGCCGCATTTTTCGTCTCTTTCGATACCAACGAGCCTTACCGAGGAGAGCCCTATGGGGTTGGGTCTGAAGGGCGAGCGTGTCGCGAAAACGCCGACCCGAGTGTTACCGCCGAGCCTTGGCGGTCTCACGGTCGGTGACCACTCCTCACGCACGGCCTCGGAAAACTGCCAGATAAGCCAAAGGTGCGAGTAGCCCTCAATGCCGCGCAGTGCATCGGGATTTCTGTACTCAGGCTCGAAGACTATTCGTCCGACGGTGTTTTCAACTATACCGCTCTGACGAGGAATTCCGAATTTTTCCTTAAAATCGTTCTTAATTCTTGCGATAATTTTCATATTTCAGCTTCCCCCAAAAATATATTATATCATAAATGGAAGGGAAAGTCTACGCCTTTTGCCGATTTTTCCCGAAAAAACGGAAAAATATTCCCGTATTTCCGAGTTCTGCACTGTATTTGAAAAATACAAGTGATTTTTAATAAAACCGCCTTGACAAAACTCTACCGAAGTAGTATAATTACCGCATAGTTTTAAAAAAGCGGCGCTTGCCGCGATAGGCAGAAAGGAAAGAAAAATGAACAGAGTTTATAACTTTTCAGCAGGACCGTCTATGCTTCCTATGGAGGTGCTTGAGAGGGCACAGGCCGAGCTTCTTTGCTATGGCGAGTCGGGAATGTCGGTTATGGAGATGAGCCACAGAACCCCCGAGTTCGAGGCTATTATAAAGGGAGCTGAGGATGCGCTTCGCCGTCTTATGAATATTCCCGAAAACTATAAGGTTCTTTTTCTTCAGGGAGGAGCCTCCACGCAGTTTGCGGCGGTGCCGCTTAACCTGCTCTCCGAGCACAAGTGCGCCGACTATATAGTATCGGGACAGTTCTCGAAGAAGGCCGCGAGCGAGGCAAAGAAGTACGGTGACATCGCGATTGCCGCATCGAGCGGCGGTGCCAACCCCGTTTTCTCGACTATTCCCGAGACCAAGCGCAGTGATTTCCGCCCCGATGCCGACTACGTTCACATCTGCTTTAACAACACCATTTACGGAACGAAGTTCAACTATATTCCCGACACGGGTCACATTCCGCTCGTTGCGGATATGTCGTCCTGCATTATCTCCGAGCCCGTAGACGTCTCGAAGTTCGCGCTCATCTATGCCGGCGCGCAGAAGAACGTCGCACCCGCGGGACTTACTATCGTCATCGTGCGCGAGGACCTTATCGGTAACGCTCGCCCCGACACACCCGCTATGCTTGACTATAAGGTTATGGCGGAGAACGACTCTATGTACAACACGCCCCCCTGCTGGTGCATCTATATGGCGAAGCTCGTGTTCGAGTGGATACTCTCTATCGGCGGCCTTGACGAGATGAAGCGCCGCAACGAGAGGAAGGCGAGCCTTCTCTACGACTACCTCGACAATCAGAGCTACTACACCGCCCCCGCGGATAAGAAGTGCCGCTCGATGATGAACGTGGTATTCGTTACGGGCGATGCCGAGCTTGACAAGAAGTTTGCCAAGGAGGCCGCTGCCGCAGGACTTAAGAACCTTAAGGGACATCGCTCGGTCGGCGGTATGAGAGCCTCGATATACAACGCTATGCCCTACGAGGGTGTAGAGGCGCTCGTCAAGTTTATGAAGCAGTTCGCGCTCGATAATCCCAAGATGACACAGCTTTAATAGCGATACGGAGAAGAAAATGAAAAATATCAAGCTTTTAAACAAGATTGCAAAGATAGGCACCGACCGCTTCGGCGCGGATTACAACGTCGGCACCGAGGTTGAAAATCCCGATGCGATAATGGTGCGCTCTGCCGCAATGCACGATATGGAGTTCGGCCCCGAGCTCGTTGCGATTGCGCGTGCGGGTGCGGGTGTCAACAACATTCCTCTTGAGAGATGTGCGAAGGACGGCATCGTAGTATTCAATACCCCGGGCGCCAACGCCAACGGAGTAAAGGAGCTCTGTATTCTCGCGCTTATTCTCGCCTCGCGTAACGTCATCGGCGGCATCGAGTGGGCGAAGACCCTCGGGAGCGAGCCCGACGTTGCGAAGGCTGTTGAGGCGGGCAAGTCTAAGTTTGCGGGCAGAGAAATCCTCGGCAAGACCCTCGGCGTTATCGGCCTCGGTGCGATAGGCGGCCTCGTTGCCAACGCCGCTCGCTCGCTCGGTATGAACGTCGTCGGCTGCGACCCCTTTATTACCGTTCACGCGGCCTGGAGCCTCTCTCGCTCGATTGAGCAGGCGGCGACCTACGACGAGATTTACGCTAAGGCAGACTATATAACTCTCCACGTTCCCTCGACTAAGGATACCAAGGGAATGATTAATAAGGAAACGATAGCGAAGATGAAGGACGGCGTGCGTATTATCAACCTCGCACGTGCCGACCTCGTTAACGCCGATGATATCAAGGAGGCACTTGCCTCGGGAAAAGTGGCGTCCTACGTGACCGACTTCCCCACCGAGGCTACTCTCGGGGTGGATAAAGTGGTTAACATTCCCCACCTCGGCGCATCCACCGAGGAGAGCGAGGACAACTGCGCGGTTATGGCCGCTGACGAGCTTATCGAGTTCCTCACGACGGGTAACATCAGAAATTCGGTTAACTATCCCGCGGTCTCCATTCCTCACACCGGCGCCTCGCGTGTCTGCATATGCCACAAGAATATCGCGAATATGCTCGCGCAGATTGCCTCGGCCTTCTCCTCGAAGGGCATAAACATTGAGAATATGTCTAACGGCTCGAGAGGCGAATACGCCTATACGATAGTCGAGCTCACGACGGCAATCCCCGACGGCGTTGCCGACGAGATAGCGGCAATTGACGGTATAATCCGAGTAAGAACCATATAACAGGTAAAAAAGGCGGTGATTTCACCGCCTTTTTTCTTTTTAGCTCCGGAAAGGCTCTTGACCCCCGCCCCCCGCTTGTGGTAAAATAAGAATGGGAAGCGGTATAACCTACGATGCGTTTTGAAACCCGCGCGAGCATTATTACTATTCGGGCCCTGAAACCTATTGGCTTGAGAAGAACCTGTATGGCGACATAGTAGTCCTTGTGCCATAATTTTAGAACGAGGTGAAATATGGGATCTTGGAACTGTTATATTGAAATAAAAACAGATAGAATAACATTGGATCGTATGATTTCTGAATACGAAAAGAATCAGACATACCAAGAGATGTTTTACTTTGGGAAACGCGAAGACGGTTTTAATGATGGTTATAATGCAGGAATTGTATCTATTATAGATATTTTTTTGCCTGCTAATCACTTGATTTATAATTTTCTTTCGAAATATATTTCTTGCAATTTATACATAAGAACAAATGGCATTGAACGCCCATATGACTTTACCCAAAAATCAGATTTCATAAAATTTATGTATGATGTATGGGAAAGCAAAATCGATTCTGTATATGATCAATTAGGTGTGATCGTGATTAACCATAAGCGATACCATAAGATAAGAAGTAAATTGTACAAGAAATACTATATAAAAATTCCCAAGTGTACAAAAAGTGAGAACGACAGTGAATATGATATTATTTGCTCTGAAATAGTTAATATCAACAGTTCGGGAATAACAGTAAGAAACGGGAAAACAGATATTAAATTTCGTTTTGATGAATGTGCTAAAAACTACGCTAACGAAAACTCTCTTGAAAATAGTTGTTGTGTCGCAACAAGAGACATCACAAAGCTAACTTTTATCTTTTATACTCATCCAAAGATTAAAGTGGTTTTTAAGAAACATTTCTTCAAAGATTTGGTTTCAGGAAAATCTGCAGCCAGTAAGTTTTTGGAATTGCAGAACGCAATTAATATGTATGGGTACACTAGTTATGATTTATCATGAGTCATATTATACAGGTTTAGCGCAGGTCCGTTCTCCGCTGGTCTTTTGTTGACTTTCTATGTTAATTTTTTCAAAATAACCAATTTGAATTTTAAAATCAAATAAGTGTAAGACATATAGGTGCAACAATGGAAGACTGTATAAATGCAGCTTCCGGTTCGATTTGGACACAAGCGGTTAAATCGGTTATCATTAAATTGGATGGAGGGCGCTAATATGGCAGATATTACAGATATAATGGATATGCTTGATTGGCAAATGCCCCCCGAAATTCAAGCCAAAGGAATATCCTTAGCGAGGAATACGGAAACAATAGTTCCATTTATACAACCATTAACGCCAAGACATAGTAAAAATGTATGGGAAAATTGTGCTGTAATCATAGCGGAAAAAAGCGATGAGATTCTTAATCCTTATTTAGTTCAATTATTAGAATGGTTGCAAGATTTGAATTGGCCGGGGGCTTTTTGCATCTTAAATAGGTTGCAAAAATACTCAGATAACAATTCCATCCACAGTGCAATAAATGATTGTATTAAAAAGCAAAGGATTGTGGGGACGAGGTTTGGGAAAGTAATTTGTTTTTGCTACTGCGGAAACATAAAAGTGAACCCTAATTATAAATATGCTATATTAAAAAGCACCGTTTTGTGCCATAATTTTAGAACGAGGTTAAATATGGGATCTTGGAACTATTATATTTAAATAAAAAAGATATTAAATTTCGTTTTGATTAATGTGCTAAAAACTACGCTAATGAAAACATCCAGCAAGCAAGTTTTGTTTTCTTTCCTGCGGTAGGGGAACGCGGAGGTAATTGATATGTCGGATAGAGTGAAGGAAATTGTTTTAAAAGCGCTTATTGTTTTTGGTATGCTTTGTCTCTTTACACTTTTCCCGGGGGGTATCCTGTTAGCATTCCTTGTCCCTAACCCAAACACACTGGGCGTCATTTTATATACTGCTTTGTTCGCAATGATTGCTACCGGAGTTCTGTTTATAATACTACAATTGATTTTTGGAGGAATAAATCCAAGGACAGAGAAACCGGAAAAAATTGCATTGAAAGTTGGAGCTTACGATGAGTTTTCTTCTAATTTAGAAACCACTCTGCTCAATGCAGGGTATAGCAAAACAGGCGTTTCCCCCGTTATGCAAGACGGTTCGGTTATGCTGTATTCTAAGTTGGGCGGAGCGGACACTCTGGATTGCTTTTCAATTATTAGAATAGCCGAACTTACCGAAGAAGCAATTGAAGCTGCAAATGGAGCTCTTACCGACATGTTCACTCGGGATTCCAACGGTAAAAGAATAACTAAAACTGTCAATATGATATCTGTATTTTGCGTTGACCGTATCACACAAAGTTTTAACGGAATGATAAATGGAAATGTGGAGCAGGGGCTAAAAAACGGAAGACTACCGGTTGGCATTTCATTTGGTGGAAAAAACGTTTATATAGGCAAGCAAAGGGACGGCTTTGCCATTCTAAAGTATCGACGGCTACGCAAAGAATTTTTAGCACTTATGGAAAGCAGCGGAACAATCTAAAAGCTTTAAAATTCAACAATTTAAAACCGAGCGCCCGACGGGAGACCGTCGGGCGCTTGTCGCAGTTTTTAACCTTTTTTCGATAAAATATTGATTTTTGAGTCTTTGTGTGCTAAAATAATACTTTGGAAAAATAAAAAAGAGGACAGAGTATGAAAAGAACCGATTTAAGAAATATTGCGATTATCGCGCACGTTGACCACGGTAAGACCACCCTCGTTGACGAGATGCTCCGTCAGGGCGGTATATACCGCGAGAATCAGGAGATGGCTGACAGAGTTATGGACTCGGGCGACCTCGAGCGTGAGCGCGGTATTACCATACTTGCAAAGAACACCGCAATTCACTATAAGGACGTAAAAATCAACGTAATAGACACCCCCGGCCACGCCGATTTCGGCGGTGAGGTCGAGCGCATACTTAAGATGGTAAACGGAGTAATACTCCTCGTCGATGCGGCCGAGGGCCCGATGCCCCAGACCCGCTTCGTTCTCGAGCGCGCGCTTGCACTTAACCACAGGGTTATCGTCGTAGTAAACAAGATAGACCGCCCCGATGCCCGTCTTGACGAGATAGGCGACGAGGTTCTCGAGCTTCTTCTCGAGCTCAACGCGACGAACGAGCAGCTCGACTCTCCGATGCTCTTCTGCTCGGGCAGAGCGGGTACCGCATCCTTCGACCCTCACACACCCGGCACTGACCTCGTGCCGCTTCTTGATACCATAATCGAGTATATGCCCGCTCCCGAGGGAGAGGAGGACGAGCCGCTTCAGCTTCTCGTTTCCTCTATCGACTATAACGACTTCGTCGGAAGAATAGGCATCGGCAGAATTGAGCGCGGAGTTATAAAGCAGGGTCAGGGCGTTGCAATCTGCAACTATCACGGAGACGGCAAGTCCCGTCCCGCAAAGATTGTTTCGGTATACCAAATAGACGGACTTAAGAGAGTTCAGGTAAGCGAGGCTAAGGTTGGAGACATAGTCTGCTTCTCGGGCTGTGAGGATATTGCAATCGGTGACACCGTCTGCTCTCCTGCCTGCGTTGAGCCCCTCGAGTTCGTTAAGGTCGGCGAGCCTACTATGGAGATGACCTTTTCGGTTAACGACTCTCCCTTCGCGGGTAAGGAGGGTAAGTTCGTTACCTCGCGCCACCTTCGTGCAAGGCTCTATAAGGAGCTTCTTCGCGACGTATCGCTTCGCGTTGAGGACGGCGACACCACCGACAGCTTCAGAGTTGCGGGCAGAGGCGAGATGCATCTCTCCATTCTTATCGAGAATATGCGCCGCGAGGGCTACGAGCTCTGCTGCTCGAACCCGAGAGTGCTTTACAAGAATATTGACGGCGTTCGTCACGAGCCTATCGAGAATATTATCGTAGACGTGCCCGAGGCGTACGTCGGCGCGGTAATGGAGAAGCTCGGTGCAAGGCGCGGCACGCTCGTTGATATGCAGCTTCACGGCTCCCGTCAGAAGCTTTTCTACAACATTCCCACCCGCTGCCTTTTCGGCTACAGAAGTGAGCTTCTCACCGACACGCGCGGCGAGGGACTTATTTCGAGTATTTTCGCGGGCTACGAGCCGTTCCGCGGGGAAATCAAGACCCGCTTCACCTCCTCTCTCGTTGCGAGCGAGAAGGGAATTGCCACCACCTACGGCCTCTACCAGTCGCAGGACAGGGGCCCGCTCTTCATCGGCCCCGCGACCCCCGTTTACGAGGGTATGATAGTCGGCGAGAACCCGAAGCCCGACGATATCGAGGTCAACGTCTGCAAGGAGAAGCATCTCACCGCTATTCGCTCCTCGGGAGCCGACGAGAAGCTTACTCTCATCACGCCGATACAGCTCTCGCTCGAGGAGGCTATCGAGTTCATCACCGACGAGGAGCTTATCGAGGTAACGCCGAAGAGCATCCGACTTCGTAAGGCAATTCTTGACACCCCGACGAGAAAGAGAATGCAGGCGCAAAAGCGTGCCGCACTCAAGGAGGCGGCAAAGAATTAAGCCGTTATTCGCGTATTCTTGCATATATTTTTTTCGCTGTCCCAGCGAGAAGCAAGAGGAAGGCCAAGCCAAAGAGCAGTCGGGATATTACTATACCCCTCAGCGCATACAGGAGCGCCGCGAGGAGTAACGAGAGCGAAATCACCGACAGAGCCCGCGGGGGGCTGATAGGGTACACGCCCGAGAGCCGACGGAACCCGACGGCACCGAGTGCCGCAAGCGCGAGGTAGGCGACGAGGGCGAATATGCCCGCCGCCGTGTAGTGAAAATAGGGTAACAGTATAAGCGACAGAGCAGTTGCGATGAGCGCCGCCATCACGCCATAGAGCGATGAGGCGGCGTTTTTTTCGTAGTACATAGCCCCGCTCGTGAAGGCACCCGAGAGGAAAATAGGTATAGTCGTCAAGAGAAGCGGATAAATGGCGGGGAGCGTGTCGCGATATTCGGCCGTGGTAATGAGCGCGAGCGCCTCGGGCGCTACGCACATCGCGAGAGCGGCACACAGCGCGAGCGCACGTGTTATAATGAGCAAAAGCGAGGAAATCTCGGAAAAGCGCCCCGCCTTTATTTTGCGGAGCAACCACGGTCCGAGAGCCGAGGAAATTCCGTTAGTTATCATCGTGAGCGAGAGGCCTACCGACATCGCCACCGAGTATTTTCCGAGTGCCGCCCGACCGTAAGCCCTGCCGACTGAAATCTCGCCGATACGCAAAATCAGTGAGGAGGCGAGATAGTGGGGCAAGAGGGGGAGATTAAAGCGCAAAAGAAAGCGGCACATATCCCCTCGCACCCGACCGCCCTCGCGAGACATGAGAAGGAGCGCGGCCGCCGCGCCGAGCGCCGCCGTTGCCACAGAGCCTACTATTCGTGCCTCGGCACGAATAGGCGTGAGTGCTATCACGGCAACCGAGATTATCGGCGCGGCGAGCGAGGAGAGAATATTAAAGGCGGCAACCGTGCGGTATTTATAGAGGTATCTGCACCTCGATGTGTAGAGTGTGCCGAGCGTGCCGAGAAATACCTGCCACAGAAGCAGCACGGTCACCCTCGTTCCGAGCCCCGTCAGGGTGTTGATTCTTTCTGAAAAGGTAAAGTATAGTGTACAAAATGAAGAGAAAACAATGAAAATCAGCGCGAGCGCCGACTTCATAAAATCGCTCTCACGTCCGACGTATTTCTGCATACCGCGGTGTATTACGCCCCCCGCGAGCTCGAGGGTGGCAAAAACGCCGAAGAGCGAGAGCCAGGTATTATATAAGGGAAAAAGACCGTATTCGTCGGGTGTCAGAAGTCTTGTAAAAATCGGCGTGCCGAAAACGCCGATGCCGCGTGACAGGACCCCCGACACTATATACCACGCTCCGGCCTTAGCGGGCAGACGGAAGGCCTCGGGGCGCGGAATAGTTATTTTTTTAACCGTGTTCATATCTTTTGGCGTAAATTATGCGTTATAATTCACGAAAATCCTCGTTTTTTTGGGTGTGAAAGTGAATAAATTTAACAAGTTTTACTTCAGTTTATATATTTTTTCGTATTCCTCTTGATTTTTTGGTCCTCGGTAGTATAAAATATAAATATATTTTTTCAGTGAGGTGAATGAAATGTTCAAGTCCCAGTATTTGTCCGAGCTTTACGAAAGAGTTGTAAAGCGTAATCCCGGCGAAACCGAGTTCCACCAGACCGTCGAGGAGGTTCTTACCTCTATCGAGCCCGTGCTCGAGCAGAGCCCCGAGTACATCGAGAGCGGTGTAATTGAGAGAATGGTCGAGCCTGAGAGAATTATCAAGTTCCGAGTTCCGTGGGTTGACGACAACGGTAAGGTTCAGGTTAACCGCGGCTTCAGAATTCAGTTCAACAGCGCTATCGGTCCTTACAAGGGAGGTCTTCGCTTCCACCCCTCTGTCAACGAGAGCATTATTAAGTTCCTCGGCTTCGAGCAGACCTTTAAGAATTCTCTTACCTCGCTCCCTATGGGCGGCGGTAAGGGCGGCTCCGACTTCGACCCGCAGGGCAAGTCCGACCGCGAGGTTATGGCGTTCTGCCAGAGCTTTATGACCGAGCTTTGCAAGTATATCGGCCCCGACACCGACGTTCCCGCGGGAGACATCGGCGTTGGCGCACGCGAGGTAGGCTACCTCTTCGGCCAGTATAAGAGAATACAGAATGAGTTTACCGGCGTTCTTACGGGTAAGGGTATTTCCTACGGTGGCTCTCTCATTCGTCCCGAGGCGACGGGCTACGGAGCGGTTTATTACACCTGCGAGATGCTTAACTACTTCGGCGACGATATCAAGGGTAAGACCTTCGCTATCTCAGGCTTCGGCAACGTTGCCTGGGGCACCGTTAAGAAGGTTAACGACCTCGGCGGTAAGGTAGTTACCATATCCGGCCCCGACGGCTATATCTACGACCCCGACGGAGTTGCTACCGAGGAGAAGGTAAATTATATGCTCGAGATGCGTGCATCCTGCCGCAACAGAGTACAGGACTACGCCGATAAGTTCGGTGTACAGTTCTTCCCGGGCGAGAAGCCCTGGGGCGTTAAGGCCGATATTCTCATGCCCTGCGCAACTCAGAACGAGGTTGGCATGAAGGAGGCGGAGCTTATCGTTAAGAACGGAGTAAAGTACTACGTCGAGGTTGCCAATATGCCCACCACCAACGAGGCGGTTGCATATCTTAAGGCAAACGGCGTTATAGTTGCTCCCTCGAAGGCAGTTAACGCGGGCGGCGTTGCCACCTCGGGCCTTGAGATGTCGCAGAACTCGATGCGTTATTCCTGGAGCGCTGAGGAGGTTGACGAGAAGCTTCATATGATAATGAAGAATATCTTCAACAACTCGGTTGCCGCAGCGAACAAGTACGGACTCGGCGACGACCTCGTCGCGGGTGCGAACATTGCGGGCTTCATCAAGGTTGCCGATGCAATGAAGGCACAGGGCGTTGTATAAAAGATAAAACAAAAGACTGCATACCGCGCGGTATGCAGTCTTTATTATTTGTAGAATTGCGGTGAAAAATACAGAGGTATTATTCTGCCGTGTAGTTATCAAAATAGCCCTGAATGTGAACTATCGGAGTACCCTTATCGCCCGAGCCCGTCGTGAGGTCGCAGAGCGAGCCGATAAGGTCGGTGAGGCGGCGGGGCGTCGTGCCCTCGGATGCCATCTGACCTACGAGGCTGCCGTCCTTCTCCTGGATTTTTTCCTTGATTGCCTCTTTAAGAGCATCGCCCGAGAGGTCGGCGAAGTCGTTGTCGGCAAGGTACTTGAGCTTAAGCTCGTTCGGCGTTCCCTCAAGCCCCTTGGTATAAGCGGGGGAAACAACGGGGTCGGCGAGCTCCCAAATCTTACCTACGGGGTCCTTGAACGCGCCGTCGCCGTAGACCATAACCTCGACCCTCTTGCCGGTAGCCTCGAAAATCTTTGCCTGAATGGCGTCAACAACGGGCTGGCAGTCGCGGGGGAAGAGCTTAACCTCGTCCTCGGTAGCCTTGTTCGAGCCGAGAAGGCCGTAGGCCTCATTGTAGCCGCTGCCGTCGACGGAGGAGGTCATAATCTCGTCAAGGCCGAAGACACGCTCGGCACCCGCCGCAAGAAGAAGCCTCTTAGTTCTGGCTCTGGTATGAATATCGCAGGTGAGCACGTTCTTCGTGTAGTCGAGAATGGCTCTCGGGTCGTTGGCGAATATGATTTCCGCCTCGGCACCCGCCTCGCGAATGATGCTTTCGTAATACTCAACGTAATCGATGCCGGTGAAGCGGTGCTTACCGTAGCCGAAGAGCTCGCGGTATTTATTTATATCGAGAACGTCGCGGAAGGGGTTAACACCCTTCTCGTCGAGCATATCGAGGCTCACGAGATGATTTCCTACCTCGTCGGAGGGATAGGAGAGCATAAGAACTATTTTTTTAACGCCCGCGGCAATTCCGCGAAGGCATATTGCGAAGCGGTTACGGCTCAAAATCGGGTGTATAACGCCGACGGTGCCGCCGCCGAGCTTAGCTCTAACGTCCTTAGCTATATTATCAACCGATGCGTAGTTGCCCTGTGCGCGTGCGACCACGGCCTCGGTCATTGCAACGATGTCACGGTCACGGATTTCATATCCCTCCTCGCGCGCCGCAGTAAGCACCGAATCGGTGACGATATCGACGATGTTATCGCCGCGGCGAATGATGGGAGCACGGACACCCCTTGAAACTGTACCGATCATACGACTCATAATTAAAACACTCCTTTTGTCTGCCGATACTTATCGGCAAGGCGGAAAAATTAAATACACTTTAGTATATCACAAAAAGTACGGTTTGTAAAGAAAAAACAAAAAATATTTTGCCTCTGATATAAATTTTTTTAGCCGTTTTACGCGCCCCGAGCGCGAAACCGCATCGCCGAGCCGTTACGTCAGGACTAAAAAAAGAAAACCTTGACATTTCACCGCCCGTGTAATATAATAGTCTCAATAATGCGCACGCAAAATAAGGACGAGCCGAAGGCTCGCTACAGAAAGCATATATAAAGGGGGAAATAATGGAAAACAGAAATCTTCGGGCGTGGCTGTATCTTTTGCCCGCTATGCTCTTTCTCGGTGTATTTTTGGTGTACCCCCTTATCGACGTTTTTATTTATTCACTTGAGGAGGGCTACAACTTTGCCTCGGGCACGCACTTTGGCATAGGCCTCTATAATTACGGCTACGTGCTGCGCGACCCCTATTTTCTTCAGGCACTGAAGAACACCTTTATACTCGTAATTATCACCGTGCCGCTCTCGACGGTCATAGCGCTTCTCATTTCGACGGCTCTCGCCTCGATTAAGCCGCTGCGAAAGCTCTTTCAGACGGTGTACTTTCTCCCCTACGTAACGAACACCCTTGCCGTCGGACTTGTCTTTATGCTTCTTTTCAAGCAGACACCGTACAGCGACGGCTTCGTGAATACGCTCCTCGGTATCTTCGGCATCGCACCGATTGACTTTATCGACGGTCCATATGCCGCGAAGATGCTCGTGCTCAGCCTCTATACAATATGGATAGTAATGCCGTTCAAGATTTTAATTCTCACCTCGGCTCTCGCCTCGGTGAAGGACGATTACTACGATGCGGCGCATATCGACGGCACCTCGCGCACGAGGATATTCTTCCGTATTACGCTTCCTATGATTTCTCCGAGCCTGTTTTATCTTGTAATCACGGGCTTTATCGGAGCGTTTAAGGCGTATAGCGATGCCGTTGCGCTCTTCGGCACCAACCTTAACGCCGCCGAGATGAATACAATCGTCGGATATATTTACGATATGCTCTACGGCGACGGCGGCGGATTCCCGTCCTACGCCTCTGCTGCGGCGATAATTCTTTTCGTGATAGTTCTTACCGTCACGGTCATTAACCTTCTTGTAAGCAAGAAGAAGGTACATTACTGAGAGGAGGGGCTATGAAAAAAAATGAAGCCGTGAGGCTGAAGGATAAGGAGAAGACGAAGGCTATCCTTATCAAGATAGGCCTTTACACCTTCCTCGGTATATGGGCGCTTATCGTTCTTTTCCCGTTTTATTGGATGCTCTTGACCTCGCTTAAGAGCTACGGCGCGTATAACTCCGAGATGATACCGAAGCTTTATACGCTCGCCCCCACGATTGAGAACTACCTCGAGGCATTCTCGGCCGTCCCCCTCGGCAGCTATCTTACGAACACGGTTATATTTACCGTGATAACGACGGCGCTGATGCTTTTTATATCCATTCCCGCGGCGTTTGCCTTTGCGAGAATGAATTTTCGGGGTAAGGATATACTTTTCACCCTCTTCCTCGCGCTTATGATGATACCGAACGAGCTTGTTATCATAACGAACTACGTCACCGTTACCGAGCTCGGAATGAGGAACAGCTTCGCGGGTCTTATCTTGCCCTCGGTTATGTCGGTATTCTATATTTATCTTCTTAAGGAAAACTTCGCACAGATACCCGACCAGCTTTACTATGCGGCGAGGGTTGACGGCACGAGCGACTTCAAATATCTTATGCGTGTCGTTCTTCCCATTTCCCGCCCGACTATTATCACCGTCGCGATACTCAAGGTTATCGAGTGCTGGAACTCTTATATCTGGCCGAGCCTCGTCACCGATACGAAGAAGTATTATCTCGTCTCGGTGGGTATACAGCAGATACGCGAGAGCGGCTTCGGCCGTGAGAATATTCCCGCTATGATGGCGGCGGTGGTCGTCGTATCACTGCCTCTTATCATACTTTTCCTCGTCTTCCGTAACAGGATTATGGAGGGCGTGGCGAGAGGAGGCACGAAGGGATGAGAAAATTAAAGGTAATTTTTCTTCTTTTGGCAATTTTGCTTCAGTCGCTCGTCCTCTCGTCCTGTCACGTCGGGAGAGACAAATTAAAGCCGTTCTCGGTTCCCGAATCACTTGACAGTGATACGCAGTACGAGATTACCTTTTGGGCGAAGAACGAGTCCAACGAGCATCAGAGAGCCGTTTATCTCTCGGCAATCGAAGAGTTCGAGGCGCTCTACCCGAATATCAAGGTTAACTGTAAGATGTACACCGATTACGGCAGAATATACAGCGACGTAATCACGAATATACAGACGGCGACAACGCCCGACGTATGCATCACCTACCCCGACCATATCGCGACCTATATTACGGGCCCGAATATAGTCGTGCCGCTTGATACGCTTATCGCCGATGAGAGGTACGGCCTCGGCGGCAGTGACCTTCGCTTCGACGGCGTGTCTGCGGGGGGAATTGTCGGAAAATTTCTCGACGAGGGTAAGATAGGCGGCGTGCAGTACGCGCTCCCCTTTATGCGCTCGACCGAGGCCTGCTACATCAACCGCGATCTCGTTGAGGCTCTCGGGTATACGCTTCCCGAGGACGGGCTTCTTACCTGGGACTTCGTCTTCGAGGTTTCCCGTGCCGCTATGGTGAAGGACGAAAACGGCAAATATATAAACGGGCAGACGACTATGATACCCTTTATATATAAGTCTACCGATAATATGATGATACAGATGCTCCGTCAGAAGGGTGCCGATTACTCTACCGACTACGGAGAGATTAAGGTGTTTAACGAGGATACAGAGCAGATTCTTTGTATGGTTGGCGATATTTCCGCTGACCGAGCGTTCAATACGTTTAAGCGTGTAAGCTACCCCGGAAACTATCTCAATCGCGGACAGTGTATTTTCGCGATAGACTCCACCGCGGGCGCTACCTGGATGGGCAGTGACGCTCCTAACCTCGACGTTTCGGCTGATGAAATTGTCGGCTTTGAAACCGTGGTTACACCTGTTCCGCAGTTTGATACCGAAAATCCGAAAATGATATCTCAGGGCCCCTCGGTTTGTATTTTCAATAAGGAGGACCCGGGGCGCGTCCTTGCCTCCTGGCTCTTTGCACAGTATCTTCTGACCGACGGGGTGCAGATAGCTTATTCGAAGACCGAGGGCTATATCCCCGTCACCACCGAGGCGCAAGAGAGCTCCGAATACCTTGAATACCTCGCGAGCGCGGGGCAGGAGTCGAGCGCCGAGGATGCCTGGATTTACCACGGCACGAAGCATGCCGCGACGAGGCTTTTGCTCGATAATATCGAGAACACCTTTACGACCCCTGTATTTAACGGCTCTACCTCGCTCAGGAACGCGGCGGGGCAGATGATAGAGGACGTCGTGCTCTCGGCAAGGCGCGGTGAGGAAATTGACGGCGAGTATATAAGTAATCTGTACGACAAAGTTACCTCTCTTTATAAATTGGATCAGTTTTCGGCGAGCGGCTCGGAGCGGCAGCTTGGAGAGCTTCCTGCCCTGTCGATAGGGCTTCTTGTCGGTCTTGCTCTTGTCTGGGTGGGAATATCGATTTATTTCTTAACGGTGAAGAGAAGGATTTTCAAAAACACTCGTGAAAAAAAGTGAAAAACGCTCATTTTTCTGTTATTCACTTGACATACTAAAGAAAATGAGTATAATTAAATTAAACATTTTTTGATGTAAACCAAAGGAGAAACAAAATGAAAAAATTTTTGGCTTTGCTTTTGCTCGCCGCTATGCTTGTGGTTGGCTTTGTTGGCTGTAAGGCTCCGGAAGATCCCGACAACAATCCTCCGCCCCCCCCCACGGTTGACCCCAACGCCAAGAGCGAGGGTGTTATGACTCACGCCGAGTTTATGGCTGCCGAGGCTGATGCCGAGGTTACTATCGAGGCGTTTGTTCAGGCTAAGCAGTCCTGGTGGCAGGACGAGGCTGTCGTATATCTTCAGGACGGCACGGGCGGCTATTACGTATAT
>JAFVQW010000048.1 GCA_017504605.1 Clostridia bacterium | reverse complement strand
TTTGTACTCTAAGCATTAAGCGAGATTGCCGTCCGAAACGGCAATCTCGCTCTTTCAATCTTTTTCAATTACTTAACGACTATATTTATAATCTTGCCGGGAACTACGATTTCCTTAACGATAGTCTTGTCGGCAATGGCTGCCGCAATCTTCTCGTCTGCCTTGACGAGGGCCAGAATCGCATCCTTGTCCGCCGCGGCGGGAATAGATACGACCGAGCGCACCTTTCCGTTAATCTGTACGGGCATATCGATAGTGCTGTCTACCGTCTTGCTCTCGTCGTACTCGGGCCACTTTGCAATCGATACGAGTCCCGAGAAGCCAAGCATCTCATAGACCTCCTCGGCGATGTGGGGAGCGAAGGGGGAAAGCAGGCGTGCAAGCGTTGCAAGCTCGTCCTTCGTAATCTTGCCAACCTCGTATACCGTGTTTACGGTAGCCATCATAGCGGCAATCGCGGTATTGAACTTCATCTGGTCGATGTCCGAAGAAACCTTCTTGATAAGCTTGTGAATATGCTTCTCAAGCTCGGGAGTGCTTCCCTCGCCTGCCGCCATCTCGGTCAGGTTGAGGAAACGCTCGAGGAAGCGCTTACAGCCCTTAATGGACTGCGGGTTCCAGGGCGCCGCCTGCTCGAAGTCGCCGATGAACATCTCGTAAAGGCGCATTGTGTCGGCACCGTAATCTCTGATAATATCATCGGGGTTTACTACGTTTCCGCGAGACTTCGACATCTTCTCGCCGTTCTCGCCGAGTATCATACCGTGGCTCGTGCGCTTAAGATAGGGCTCGGGTACGGGAACGACGTCGATGTCGTAGAGGAACTTAGACCAGAATCTCGAATAAAGCAGGTGAAGCGTGGTGTGCTCCATACCGCCGTTATACCAATCGACGGGCATCCAATACTTGAGCGCCTCGGCAGAGGCAAGCTCCTTATCGTTATGCGGGTCGCAGTAGCGAAGGAAGTACCAGGACGAGCCCGCCCACTGAGGCATAGTATCGGTCTCGCGCTCGGCAGCGCCGCCGCAGACGGGACACTTGCATTTAACCCAATCGGTCATAAGCGAGAGCGGAGACTCGCCGTTCTCGGTGGGCTCGTAGGACTCAACGTCGGGAAGCTCGAGGGGGAGCTCCTCCTCGGGAACGGTAACCCAGCCACATTTCTCGCAGTTAACTACGGGAATGGGCTCGCCCCAATATCTCTGGCGGGAGAACACCCAGTCACGAAGCTTGTAATTAACGCGTGCCGTACCGATTCCCTTCTCCTCGAGGAATTTAATCATAGCAGCCTTAGCAGCCTCAACCTCAAGTCCGTTGAGGAAGCCCGAGTTAATAAGCGTGCCGGTAGCAACGTCGGTAAATGCCGCCTCCTCTACGTTTCCGCCCGCAACGACCTCAATAATCGGAAGACCGAACTTCTTAGCAAAGTCAAAGTCACGCTCGTCGTGCGCGGGAACCGCCATAATAGCGCCCGTGCCGTAGCCTGCAAGCACGTAGTCGGAAACAAAAATCGGAATTTCCTTACCCGTCGCGGGATTAATCGCATTAACACCGATAAGCTGAACGCCGGTCTTCTCCTTGACGAGCTCGGTTCTCTCGAAATCCGACTTTCTCGCTGCGGCCGCCTTATACTCCTCGACCTCGGCAATATTGGATATCTTATCCCTGTTCTTCTCGACGAAGACGTGCTCGGGAGCGATAACCATATAAGTAGCACCGAAGAGCGTATCGCATCTCGTGGTATAAACGCGGAGAGTGTCGCCCGTGGTGGTAGCGAAGTCAATCTCGGCGCCGTTTGACTTGCCTATCCAGTTAATCTGCTGTGTCTTTACTCTGTCTATGAAGTCAAGACCGTCAAGACCCGAAATAAGCTTATCGGCATACTCGGTAATCTTGAGCATCCACTGGCTCTTTACCTTTCTGATAACGGCGGAGCCACAGCGCTCGCATACGCCGCCGACAACCTCCTCGTTCGCAAGAACGACCTTACAGGAGGTGCAGAAGTTAACCGCCATCTCCTTTTTATAAGCAAGGCCCGCCTTGAAAAGCTGAATGAATATCCACTGTGTCCACTTGTAGTACGAGGGGTCGGTGGTGTTAATCTCGCGCGACCAGTCGAAGGAAAGTCCGAGCGCCTTAAGCTGAGACTTAAACCTTGCTACGTTTCTCTCGGTAACAATTTTGGGGTGAATTTTGTTCTTGATAGCATAGTTCTCGGTAGGAAGGCCGAAGGCATCCCAACCCATAGGATAAAGGACGTTATATCCCTGCATTCTCTTCTTTCTCGACACGATGTCAAGCGCGGTGTAAGGACGGGGATGTCCCACGTGCAGTCCCTGACCCGAGGGATACGGGAATTCTACGAGAGGGAAATACTTCGGAAGCGTAAAGTCCTGCTTCGCCTCGAAGGCGTTTGCCTCATCCCACCTCTGTTGCCACTTTTTTTCGATGTTAGCGTAATCGTAATGCATCTTTGTTATTCCTTTGCCGAATTTATATTAATTGTTTTTATTAGCAGACATTTTTTCATCAACCGCGCGTATCTCGTCGGTGATGTCAATTAGGGACTCGCGGGGGAAAAGTCGGTCAAGGTCGTAAAACTCCCTTGCCTCCTTATCAAACACGTTGACTATGAGGTCGTGATAATCCACAAGTATCCAGCCGTCACCACGCTTCCCCTCAATCCTTGCCGCACGCCGTCCGCGCTCCGACAGACCGTCGAAGAGGTAGTCGGCAAGAGCCGCAACCTGATTGAGCGACCTACCCGTGACGTTGATATAATAATCGGTAATGGGCGAGGTCTCGCGCACGTCGTAAAGACAGACCTGTACACCCTTCTTTTCAATTAAAATCTTAACCGCTTCTCTTGCAAGAAGCTCTGAGTAGTGGGCAGGAATCTGCCTCACATTCGTATCAGCCATTATAAAAAACCTTCTCTATTTAATTTCTAAGCCTGAAAGTGTATCGTCATATATCCTCGGCTTTACCGAGGTATCGTTGTATATTTTTGTAAAGCTTGCATCTCCCGCACGACAAAGCCTTGCCTCGGGGTCAAACGCGTGCGTACGATGAAAGCCCGAAAGGGCGAGAAGCTCGTCAGCGGCCGAGCGCGAGACCGAATAATACCAAAGCCCGCTCTCGGACTGTACA
The DNA here is from genome assembly GCA_017504605.1 of Clostridia bacterium. Taxonomy (GTDB): domain Bacteria; phylum Bacillota; class Clostridia; order Oscillospirales; family CAG-272; genus UBA1740. The sequence goes on along the minus strand of JAFVQW010000048.1, from coordinate 19,228 downwards.
CTCGCACCGGGGAGCGTGGCGTATATTGTTTTCAAATCCGATAATCTGCCCGACTTTTTCATTAGCATTTTCAAAATATCGCGTGTTTTTAAGTTAGTGACCATACCCTCACCACTGTCGGAAATGCAGTTGAGAGCGGTCCTGACGCTCATACCCGTACGCACCCTTTTAATAAAGGCGCTGAGAAAAAGCTTCTGTGCATCGATACGCGATAGGTCCCCGAGCGAGTAGCCGCTTCTGTACCTTATAAAGCCTCTCGCCTCGTTTCCCGTAAGATGATTCTTCCCCGCCTTAAGCGAGATTTTATTTCCCTCACCGTCGGGTATTTCGAGACTATGCGGCAGCTCTATATCCACCCCGCCGAAGTTATCGACAAGGCGCACGAGAGCATCGGTGGTAAAGCCCGCGTATCCGTCAATTGAAATTCCGAGAGTATCCGAGATAGCCTCGGTGAGAATACTCATAGACTCAGCGGCTCCCTTTCCGCCGTATCTCGCACCCGAATAAATCTGATTGATTTTGTTCTGCGAGGTGTTAAACGCGGCGTAGGTGTCTCTCGGAATTTGCACCACCGCGGCGGTGTTGTCCTCGGGCCTGTAATTTAGGAGCAGCATCACGTCGGTATTCTCGGCGACGTCGTCAAAGCCTACTATAAGATAGGTAAGAGCTCCGCCGTCCCCACTCTCGTCCGCACAGGACGAAAAGCCGAAGAAGTAGTAAATGCCGATAAATCCGACAAGAAGTAGTATGAGTAAGCGTTTCATATAAAACCTCGAAAATTTTTATTTTTCTTAGTTTTACACGATAGAGTGCCAAAATCAAAGTTAAATCAAGGCACTGATTGCATTTTTTGTCAGTATAGATATATCCGATAGCTCCCTGCCCGCTCTTCTGAGAGCCGCGGCGGTATAATCTATCGAGGCTATAACCGCACGGTGAAGCGCACGAATACGGTCCTCTCTTCCGCTAAAGCTCTCAAGGTCGGAATAAAGGCTATCTCGTACCGCGATACACGAGGGATAGGTACGCCCCTCTTCGATATAGTCCGCTATGAAGATAATCTCATCGAAAATGCTCATATCGGGCGCGCCCGTAGTATGATTTTTTACCGCAGAGAGTATCTCTTTCTCGGCAAACTCGGGAAAATCCCGAGAAATTACAGCGGGAGCCAAGAGCGCGTGGCGGGTCGCGGGGATTTTTGCGAGCGGGTCGCGTGAGAGGCCCTGTGATAAAATCAAGGACTCCTCCTCGCTCGGTGAAAGCTCCTTAGCAATATCGTGAAGGAGAGCCGCCGCCCGAAGCCCCGAAAGCTGCTCGGGAAGAATATATTCACCTATTCTCACCGCGGCACTCACAGCACCGAGGGTGTGTAAAAATCTCTCTCCTGAAAGCCTCTCTCTCACCCGCTCTGCGAGTGCCGCGAGCTCGGCCTCGGTATAGCACCGTATGCCGCTCACAGAAGCTCTATCCTTTTCTTTTTCTTAGGAGACGGACGGTAAAGAACGAACTTAGTACCAATGCAGGTAACAACCTCGCTATCGGTGTGGCTCGCTATAAGCTCCGCCGCCTCTCTCGCGGTATATCCGCTGTTCTCGAGCACGCGCGCCTTGATAAGCTCGCGCGCGGTGAGCGCGTTTGAAATCTGCGTACAGGTCTCCTCGCTTACGCCGCCCTTACCGACCTGAAATATCGTATCGAGCTCGGCAGCAAGCGAGCGAAGGTACGCCCTCTGTTTACTGTTAAGCATTTTTTATTCCTTTGCAAAGAGTGCCGAGGCAAATTCCTCAGCCGAAAACGGCTTCATATCGTCAATCTGCTCACCGACACCGATAAATTTAACGGGTATACCGAGCTCGTGCTTTATTGAGAGAATTATGCCGCCCTTCGCGGTGCCGTCGAGCTTTGTAAGGACAAGTCCCGTGATTTGCGCCGCCGACTTAAACTCCTTCGCCTGCATAACGGCGTTCTGCCCCGTCGTGGCATCAAGCACGAGAAGCGTCTCCCTCGTGGCATCGGGAAGCTCGCGCGTTATAACTCTGTCAATCTTGGCGAGCTCATCCATAAGGTTCTTCTTGTTATGAAGTCTGCCCGCAGTGTCAATTATGAGCACGTCGGCACGTCTTGATTTGGCCGCACCGATAGCATCGAACACAACCGCCGCAGGGTCGGCTCCCGCCCCCTGCTTAACAATGTCAACGCCGGCGCGCTCACACCAGACCGAGAGCTGCTCGGCCGCCGCCGCCCTAAAGGTATCCGCCGCGGCAACAACAACCTTTTTGCCCTGTCTTTTGAGTTCTGCCGAGATTTTTCCTATGGAAGTAGTCTTTCCCACTCCGTTTACGCCAATAACGAGAATGACGGTCGGCGTGGTATCGAGGCGAAGCGGCTCGTGCTCGCCTATCATCTCGACGAGCACCTCGTTAAGACGCTCTCTCACCGCCTCGGTGTCCTTTACTCTGTTGTCCTTAATCCACTCGCGAAGTCCGTCGAGGATTTCCTCGGTGGTATTAACGCCGACGTCGGCAGAGATTAAAAGCTCCTCGAGCTCCTCGAAAAGCTCCTCGTCGATTTTTACAAAGCTCCTGAAAACGTTATCAATTCCGCCGACAATGGCGTTTTTTGTCTTAAGAAGCCCCGCCTTTAATTTATCAAAGAACCCCATCGAGTAACTCCTTTTGCTTTCCTTCGATTTCGTTCACGTTAACCTCAATTGCCTGCGAAATACCGCGCTGAGGCATCGTAACACCGTACAGACGGTCGCCTATTTCCATGGTTCCTCGTCTGTGTGTGATAAGTATAAACTGCGTGCCGTCGTCAAAGCGCTTTACGTACTCGCCGAAGCGATATACGTTAACCTCGTCGAGCGCCGCCTCAATCTCGTCAAGGATACAGAAGGGCGTCGGGTTAACCTTAAGTATGGCAAACAGAAGTGCAATAGCGACGAAGGACTGCTCACCGCCCGAAAGAAGAGACATGCTCTTGATAATCTTTCCGGGAGGCGCCGCCTTGATTTCAATTCCCGAGGTAAGAACGTCCTCGGGGTCGGTAAGCGAGAGCTCAGCACTACCGCCGCCAAATAGCTCCTTAAAGGTAATGCCGAAGTTCTTGTTTATCGCCTCGAATGCGCTGACGAAGCTCGTGCGCATTTCTTCTTCTATTCTCGAGATAATCGAAATAAGCTCATCCTGAGATGCGGTAAGGTCGTTTACCTGTCCGCTTAGGTAATCGTAGCGTGTCTTAACCTCGCTATATTCCTCAATAGCCGCGGGATTATAATTACCGAGCGAGCGAAGTCGCGAGCGGCAGGAGCTCTGCACTGCGGCAACCTCTTCTCTGTTCTCCTCGTTTACGGGAGGATAGCCGAGCGCAACGGCATCCTCGTAGGTGATTTCATAATCATCCCAGAGCTGCGAGCCAAGCTTATCCTGTTTCTCCTTAAGAGACGTGACCTTGCTCTCATTGCGGAGAACGTATTCAATCATCGTGTGCTGACTGTCGGTCTTTTCCTTAATTTTAGCTCTGATTTTGGTGAGCTCCATCTCGAACTCGTCGCCGCCAAGCTCAACCTCGCGGCGAAGATTGGTAAGCTCTGCGAGCTCACTCTCGAGCGCGGTATACTCAGCCTTGTGCTCGCTCTTAAGCTCGTCTATGCCACGCCTCTTATCGGTCAGGAGCGCAATTCTCTCGCCCTGCGCCTCCTTCTCCGAGGCAAGCTCTGCCTTACGCGCAGCAAGGCTTTCGGCAAGCGCCGAGAGCGCCTCTATATCCTTCTTGACCTCGGTGAGACGAACGAACACCTCGTTGGCACGCTCGCGGCACTCATCCGATTTGTCGTCGAGCTCGCCCATCTCCTGCGAGCGGCGTACTCTGTATTCACGAAGCGCCTCTATTCTCTCGAGCGAGGCCTTGTAATCGGCGGTAAGAGAAATTATCTCCTCCTCCGCGCGGCCTCTCGCACCGGCAAGGCTATCAAGGTCAGCCTCAAGCCTTACGAGCATATCACGGTTCGCCTCGTACTTTGCATTAGCATTGTCCAGTGCGGCAAACTGCGAGCGCGAGAGCGTGAGAAGGAGCTCCTTGTCCTGCTCCGCAGTACGCTTCTCGTCGTTTACACTACCGATATTAGCGTTAAGCTCGGCGATTTTCTTACTAAGCTCGGCAAGCTCTTTACTCATGGCATCTGCACGCTCGCGGCAGGCGGAAATCTCAGTCGTTCTCGTAAGAAGACCGGTGTCCTTCTTTGCACTACCGCCCGTAAAGGCACCGCCGGCATTAATTACCTGGCCGTCGAGGGTCACGAGCTTAACCTTATAGCCGATACGCTTTGCACAGGCCGAAGCGTTATCAATGTTATCGAAAACGAGAGTGCGAAGAAGAAGCATCTCTACGATATTGCGATAGCGGGCATCGGAAGCTACAAGCTTATCCGCACGGCCAACGAAGCCCTGCATCGTGCTCGCGGTACGAATCTCGTCGGTCTCGCCCTTAGCCTTAATCGCACTGACGGGATAGAAGGTTGCACGGCCTGCGTTCCTGCTTTTAAGTGCGCGGATTGCCGCCTTTGCCGTTGCCTCGTTCTCTACTACTATATTCTGAAGGCTCGCACCGAGAGCCGTCTCGATTGCAAGTATATAATCCTTCTCAACGCCGATAAGAGAGGAGAGCGGTCCGTATACCTCGCCGACCCCCGAAAGGCGGCCCTCGTTATACTCGCGCATAACGAACTTTATGCTCTCGGGATAGCCCTCGAAGTGGTCTGCCATACGCTGGAGCAAATCTGCGCGTTGAAGCGCCGCATCGCGCTTAAGAGTACACTCGTTCTCCCTTTGCGAAAGCGCGGAAAGCTCATTGCCATACGTCTCGAGTGCCTCGGTGGCCTTCGCAATAGTTGCATCGCATACCGCGATTTTCTCCTTAAAGCCCGCGGCGTTTGCATCGCAACGCTCCGCCTCGGCGTGAAGCAGCTCACCCTCGGCCTTGTATTTTTCTATTTCCTTCTTAATATCGCTCGAGCGGTCGCCGTCGCTCTCGCAGGAGCTCTTAAGAACGTCAATTCTTACCTTAAGGTCGGTCGAGAGATTTTCCTCAACAGTGAGCTCATCAAGTGCTCCGTCGAGCTCCTTTTTGATTTTCTCAACCTCTGTCGTAAGGCTCTGTGCCTCGTTAAGAAGCAGAAGACGCTCCTCATTCAGCGTGGCAAGAGACTCGTCAAGCTCAAGTCGGCGAGCGTTATATCCCGCCTCGGTGGCAGAAAGCTGTCCCTCACTGCGCTCAATCTCGGCTACGCGCTCGCGGCAGGCGGTAATCAGCTCTGCCGAGTGCTCGAAGTCGGACTCGGCAACGCGAAGCGAGTTATCAAGCTGGTGAAGCTTCTCGGTCGTCGCCTGAATCTTCTCAAGCAGCTCTGCCGAGTGAAGCTTGTTCGCCTGCGCCCTGTTGTAAAGGGTCTCGTTCTGCGCCTCAAGGTCGGAAATAACCTGCTCTACAATTTCAAGCTCGTTCTTCGAGAGAAGCCAGGTGCGCTCGGCCTCCTCTATATCAACTCTGATTTTTTTGGTATCAAAAAGCCAAAGAGAAACGTCGGCTCTCTTCTTCTCCTCGTAAATAGCAAGACCGCGCCTTGCCTTCTCCGCCTCTCTTTCAAGCGGGCCGACACGGCTCTCAAGCTCGAAGAGAATATCCTTAGCGCGAGAGAGGTTCTCAGAGGTGCTCTTGAGCTTACGCTCGGCCTCCTCTTTTCTGTAACGGAACTTTGAGATTCCCGCCGCCTCCTCGAAGATATTGCGGCGCTCATCGCTCTTTTTGGATATAATCTCGGCAATCTTACCCTGTCCGATAATGGAATATCCCTCGCGGCCGACACCGGTATTCATAAAGAGCATATGAATATCGCGAAGGCGCTTGGGCTCCTTGTTGATAAGGTATTCACTCTCGCCCGTTCTGTAATATCTGCGGGTAACGGTAACCTCGTCAAAATCCGAATCCAAACGGTTCTCGGGGTCGGAGTTATCGAAGGTAACAGAAACCTCGGCGAAGCCCATAGGACGGCGCTCGTCGGTACCGCCGAAGATTACGTCCTCCATTTTAGTACCTCTTATATTACGGCTCGAAAGCTCGCCGAGAACCCAACGCATAGCATCGGAGATGTTCGACTTACCGCTGCCGTTAGGGCCGACGATAACCGTAGCACCGCGCTCAAATGTGAGCACCGTTCTGTTCGGGAATGACTTAAAGCCGTGAAGCACCAAGGATTTTAAGTACATATCTTTTTCCTTTCCACGCTTACCCGCACGCCGTATTCCGTAAGTGTGTCGTCCTCGCGGACGGCAATACGCCAAAATCCGTACTCGTCGGTAAGCCTATTTATGTTTTTCCGTCTGTGACCCACGGCGCGAGAGGTAGCTCCGCGTGAGACGTGGACGGTGAGGAAAAGGTCCTTTCCCTCGTCCTTAAGGCAAAGCTTGTCTATACTCTGCCTGATATTTTCATAGTAAAATTCACTAATTATCATCTCTCCGAGTGCCGCATCGTTTGGGCCGGCATAATATGCCTCGCCCGAGAGGTTCTCGGAGGCCGAGAGACCAATTCTGATAACCCTCACCCCCGCACGAGCAAAGGCTCGAAGAGCGGGCAGCGAGCGCAAAATTGCATCCTCGGTTGAAAGCGGCTTATATTCCCCACACTCTGCCATATGGCATAAAGCGGTGTCGTGAAAGACAACGGTGGGATATATCCGTGCCGCATCGGCGCCCGACTCAATAATAAACTCGGCCGTGGCAAGCTCGTCCTCAGGGGTAGCCCCCGGGAGTCCTATCATCATCTGACCGACGAGTGAAAAGCCTCGCTCGGTAATTAATTTAACCGCTCGTATTTCGTCAAGCGAGGTGTGGCCGCGGCCCGAGGCGCTGAGGACTCTGTCGGATATGCTCTGAAGGCCGAGCTCGACCGTACGCACTCCGTAGCTCCAAAGAATATCAAGAATTCTCGGCGATATATAATCGGGTCGTGTGGAGCAGCGTATCGACGTTACCCTTCCCGCCTCAATATAACGGTGGGCAATCTCGAGAAGGCGTATCATCAGTCCCTCGTCAATACCCGTAAAGGAGCCGCCAAAAAATGCAATCTCGCACTCGGCATCCTCCTCAACCGTCGAAAGCGCTCGCTCGATTATTTCGGGTAGCGCCTCGGGGTCGAACTCCCGCACTCCCGAAATCGTGCGTTGGTTACAGAAAACGCAAAGGTTGGGACAACCTATATGCGGAATAAAAATCGGTATATTTACGTGCCTGCCCATTTATATCACACCGAAGAGGCGAAGCGCCTCACGCGCCGCCTCCATTTGTGCGGCCTTCTTAGTCCTGCCCGAGCCACGTCCGACAACGTTGTTGTTAACGATAGCAAGCACGGTAAAGGTTCTCCTGTGCTCGGGGCCGTCGGTATCGGCAACCTCGTAGCGAAGCTCGCTGTCGCCGTTTTTCTCGATAAGCTGCTGCAAGCGGGTTTTGTAATCGGAGTTACTGTCAGCGGGTGCGCGCTTTATTTCGGGCTCGAAAAGCTCAAGTATAACGCCCGAATAGCGTTCGCCGCAAAGAGAAGTATCGTCCAAATACACGGCGGCGATAACCGCCTCAAGTGCATCGGCGAGAACCTTATCGCGTTCTCTGACGTTGGCACCCTCCTCGCCGTTTCCCACGTTGAGAAAATCGCCGAGAGAGAGCCTGCGAGCCACGCGCGCAAGAGCGCTCTCGCACACTATGCTCTGTCGCATTTTCGTAAGCGTGCCCTCACCGTCCGCGCGGTATCTGTCAAAGAGCTCACGCGATATAACCATCTCAAGCACCGCATCTCCGAGAAACTCGAGAGCCTCGTTTGACTCTGCGCGAATTCCGCGGGATTTCATCTCGTTGGTGTAGGACACGTGCGTAAGCGCCTTTTCAAGATAGGATAGGTCGGAAAAGGAATAGCCGAGGCGCTCCATAAGAACGATAAACTCTTTTCCTATTGCCATTGTCTCCCCTCCCATCGTTTAATTAGGCTCAGTTGTAAAACTTCTCCGCATCTGCGAGAAGCTTCTTCTCGTCGTAATCGGCGGCAAAGGTCGTGATGTCGTCGTTAATTCCCGTCTCGACGAAATGTATTGCCTGTCTTACGGCGTTCATAATAGCCACGGCATCGGATGAGCCGTGAGCCTTTATTACGGGGCGCGAAATACCGAGAAGCGGTGCGCCACCGTGCTCCGAGGCATCAAACTTATGCTTCATTTCCTTAATTTTCTCATTAAGGGTCAGTGCCGAGAGCTTAGTAACAAGATTAGTATAGAAAACCTCCTTCAAGGTCTCCATAAGGAACTTACCCATTCCCTCGACGGTCTTTAAAAATATATTTCCCGTGAAGCCGTCGGTCACGAGCACGTCACAGGCATCAAAGACGACCGCCTTTCCCTCTACGTTTCCGACAAAATTAAGACCGGAATCCGAGAGGAGCTGATAGGACTCAACCTGAAGCGAATTGCCCTTGTTATACTCGGTGCCGTTATTGAGCAGACCTATTCTCGGTCTGTCGATTCCGTATATTTTCTCCATATACTTGGCACCCATAAAGGCGAACTGACATATATTATCGCCCGTAACGGTGAGATTGGCACCCGAGTCCATAAGGAGCACGGGATTGGTAAGCGGAATAACAGAGGCTATAGCCGCCCTGTTAATTCCGGGTATTCTCTTTACGATGATTGTGGCACCCGTAACGAGAGCACCGGTGTTTCCTGCGCTGACGAACGCGCTTACCTCACCGCGAGCGAGAGTCTTAAGTCCCACGCTCATTGAGGAGTCGCGCTTCTCGCGTACGGCAGAGAGAGGATTGTCCTCCATAGTTATAACCGAGCTCGAATTGATAATTTCGATGCCCGTAAGGTCAATCTCGTTTTTAATCGCGACGTCGGAAACGGTGTTCTCGTCACCTACGAGCACGATGGTGTGCTCGGAAAACTCCGCGGCGGCAAGTGCCGCGCCCTTGATTATCTCAAGAGGAGCGTTGTCACCGCTCATCGCGTCAACAAGTATTCTCATATATCCTTAAGAAAAGCAAGCTCGCTATCTATAAGAGCGAGTGAACGCTCGGCATACGCCTCGTTCCTTGCCTTCTTTCCTCCTTTAACTTTCTTATCGAAGGGAGCAATAATTCCAAAATTGGCGTTCATCGGCTGGAAGCTTCCGCCAATCCCCCCGACACTCACGTAATCCGCGAGTGCGCCAATCTCCGTTTCACGCGGGAAGCGAAGCTCGGGTCTCTCGAGTGCGAGAAGCGCCGCATTAATTCCCGCGACAAAGCCCGAGGATGCCGACTCAACGTAGCCCTCAACGCCTGTCATCTGCCCCGCGAAGAAAAGCTCGGGGCGCTCTCTAAGCGAGTAGGTCGGGGTTAAAAGCTTCGGGGAATTCAGATAGGTATTTCTGTGCATCACGCCGTAGCGGTGATATGTGGCCTCCCTGAGTCCGGGAATGAGCCCGAAAACACGTCTCTGCTCGCCGAAGGTGAGGTGTGTCTGAAATCCGACGATATTGTACATCGTCCCCACGATATTCTCGCGGCGAAGCTGTACCGTCGCATAAGCATCCTCGCCCGTATCGGGACAAGGGAGCCCGACAGGCTTCATAGGGCCAAAGCGAAGCGTGTCGTATCCGCGCCGAGCCATAACCTCAACCGGCATACAGCCCTCGAATACCGTGAGATCGCCCTGCGCCTCCTTATCAAACTGCTTAAGCGGAGCTACCTCGGCCTCGATTAAAGCATTGTAAAACGCATCGTACTCCTCGCGATTTAAGGGCAAATTGAGATAGTCCTCCGGATTTCCCTTTCCGTAGCGGGAGGCGAAGAAGGCGTGCGACATATCGACACTCGCCGCATCGACTATGGGAGCCGCCGCATCGAAGAAGTGGAGTCCGCCGTCCCCTGTAAGCTCGGCTATTTTCTCGGCGAGCGCGTGAGAGGTCAAGGGCCCCGTCGCTATCACGGTAATTCCCTCGGGAATTTCGGTAATTTCCCCGTCTATAAGTGTAATAAGCGGGTGCGACTTTATCCTTTCGGTAACGTATTCGCTGAATTTATCGCGGTTTACGGCGAGGGCAGAGCCCGCAGGTACCTCGGTGGCATACGCCGCCGTCATAATCAAGGAGCCGAGAGCCGAGAGCTCGGCCTTCAGAAGCCCGACGGCATTGTTCAGCTGATTTGAGCGTAAGGAGTTCGAGCATACGAGCTCGGCAAGCCCCGCGCTGTGATGCGCGGGCGAGAAGCGGTGCGGCTTCATCTCATAGAGATTGACACGAACGCCGAGTCGCGCCGCCTGCCACGCCGCCTCAGTGCCTGCAAGGCCCGCGCCGATTACGTTAATCACGGGCTCACTCATCACTCAATAACCGCCATTTCTTCCTGTCTCTTATATCCGCAGGAGCGATTCTTGCATATCACGCTCCTTCTGCTCTTTCTGTAATAGAGCGGCTCTGCACAATCGGGACACTTCTCGGGCAGGGGCATATCCCAGGAGGAGAAATCGCACTTCGGATATTTCTCACAGCTGTAAAACAGCATCTTTCCCTTGCCGTGTCTTGCTATGACGTCAGACGAGCAAATCGGGCACTTAACCCCCGTCTTGGTAACCTTCTGCTTAGTGAATTTACAGGTAGGATAGTTAGCACAGGCGTAGAAGCTACCGTATTTTCCGGTACGCTCAACCATATCGCCACCGCAAAGCTCGCACTTAAAGGGTGCTACAACTATGCTCTCGGTCTTGGGTGCCGCCACCTTGCCGTCCTTGTCAAGCGTTTTAGTATTTTTGCACGCGGGGAAATTCGGGCAGGCAAGGAACTTGCCGAAGCGCCCCGTCTTATAAATCATCAGCGCACCGCACTTGTCACAGGGGACGTCGCTCTCCTCCTTAATATCGGCAAGAGCGCGCTTGGCCTCCTTCGCATCAGCGGCAGCACGAAGCTCCTCACTGAATTTTGCGTAGAATTCCCCAATAACCCCCTCAATAGAGTTTTCCTTATTCTCTATCGAGTCGAGCTTGCTCTCCATATCGGCAGTAAACTCGTAGTCGATAATCTCGGGGAAATGCGCCTTCATAAAGCTCGTTGTAATCTCGCCAAGAGGCGTGCCGACAAGGGTCTTACCGTCGCGCTTGACGTACTCTCGCGAGGTGATAATCGAGATAATCGTAGCGTAGGTAGAGGGTCTGCCTATTCCGTTCTCCTTAAAGAACCTGATAAGCGATGCCTCCGTGTATCTCGGCGGGGGCTCGGTGAAATGCTGCTGCTTGTTTATCTCGGAGAGAGAAAGAAGCTCGCCGCACTTTACATCGGGTAGACGTGAGAAGCTCTCTCCCTCGGTCTCGCTGTAATCCTCAGCGGGAGCGGCGTCCTCGTAAACCGTAAGGTAGCCCTTCGATTTAATTATATATCCGCCGGTTTTGAAAATATACCCGCCGCACTCAAGCTCAACCGATACGGTATCGAGCACTGCCGCCGCCATCTGGCTCGCGACGAAGCGCTCCCATATCAGCTTATATAGGCGGTACTGGTCGTTAGAAAGAAGCCTTCTTATACGCTTCGGTGTGAGTCTTACGTTAGAGGGACGAATTGCCTCGTGCGCATCCTGGGAATTAGCGCCCGAGCGATAGCTTCTTGCCGTCTTTGGGAGAAGGCTCGCGCCGAACTCCTCGCTGATAAATTCAGCCGCGGCAGTCTTAGCAAAATCCGAGATACGGAGCGAGTCGGTACGCATATAGGTAATAAGTCCCTGTACTCCGCCGTACTCTGCGCCAAGGTTAAGACCGTCGTAGAGCTCCTGCGCAACCTTCATGGTCTTGTGAGACTGGAAGCCAAGCCGCTTCGATGCCTCCTGCTGGAGAGTCGAGGTCTCGAAGGGGGGCGCCGGCTGCCTATACTTCTTTGCGTGCTTGACGGATACTGCGCGGAAGGTTCCGCCCGATACCGCCGAGAGAATAGCATCGGCCTCCGCCTCGGTAGAAACCTTTATTCTTCCCTTTTTATTTCCAAAGAACTTAACCGCCACGCTCTCGCCCGACTCCGACACCGTAACGGCATCAATCGTCCAGTATTCCTGAGGCACGAAGTCTGCAATCTCGCGCTCGCGGTCAGAGATGATTCTCGCGGCAACCGACTGAACTCTTCCTCCTGAAAGTCCGCTCTTTACGTTTCTCCAAAGGAGCTCGCTAAGCTTAAATCCGACAAGACGGTCGAGAATTCTTCTTGCCTGCTGGGAATTTACTAAATCCATATTTATCCGCCTCGGCTTCTTTATAGCCTCCTTAACGGCGGATTTCGTAATCTCGTTAAAGGTAATTCTGCAAGCAGTGTCGGGAGAAATGCCGAGCTGCTCCGCAATATGCCAGGATATAGCCTCTCCCTCGCGGTCGGGGTCGGTTGCGAGGAATATTTTACTCGCGCTCTTTGCCTCGCGGGTAAGGTCCTTTATCACGTCGCCCTTACCGCGGATGTTGATATAGTGAGGCTTAAAGCCGTTATCAACGTCAATTCCGAGAGTGCTCTTGGGCAGATCGCGTATATGACCGTTCGAGGCTATAACCTTATAGCTCGAGCCGAGATATCCCTTAATCGTATTAGCCTTTGCAGGAGATTCCACTATTACTAAATTTGCCATTTCACAAGCGGCCTCTGCCGCCCCTTTCAATTATATTAACCGAAAAATCAGGTACGCCGTACCCGCTCTCCCGGGAGCATTTCAACAAGCCCCCGCATTTCAAGCTTTAAAAGAATACGCATAACCGAGCGTAGGTCCGTCCCGTCCGATACGAGAGCCTCAAGAGCAGAGTCTCCCTCGGCGGGAATTTTATCATAAAGCTCGCCTTCGGCGCCGCGAAGCGTGGGTCGAGAGGCACTCTGCGGCTTCTCGCGGAGTATGGGCTTATCAACGCTTTTCTTCTCTTTTTCGTTTCTCTTTTTCTCGCTTTTATTTCGCCTGCCACGGAAAATATCGTCACTCGGCGCCGTCGCCGAAACCGCGAGTGCAGTAAGCACCGCGTTCATATCGACCTCGAGCCTCGATTTGAGCAGGAAGGGATTAAGTACTCCGTGATAATGCGGCTCAAACTCGCTGATTATATCATCGGCACCCGTACAAAGATGAGCGCCGTTTTTGATAAGAAGGTTAGTCGCCTGACTGTTCCCCTCGTCAACTCTGCCCGGGAAGGCAAAAACCGTACGCTTCTGCTCCTTGGCATACCTCGCGGTTATGAGCGCACCGCTTCTCTCACGCCCCTCGACAACGACACACGCCGCCGATAGGCCGCTGATAAGCCTGTTACGCCTCGGGAAATTCTCCTTATTCGCAGGAGTGCCGGGAGCGTATTCGGTAAGTATGCAGCCGCGCTTTACAATCTCGCGTGCGAGAGTAAGATGCTCCTTCGGATAGCATATATCAATCCCGGAGCCCAAAACGCCGACGACAGTACCGCCCGCGGCAATAGCACCCGCCATAGCCACGCCGTCAATGCCGAGCGCCATACCCGATACGAGAACGGTGCCCGCCGTCGCGAGGTCGTAGCCGAGACGGAATGCGTTTCTCCGTCCGCCGTCACTGAGCCGCCGCGTTCCTACCGCGGCACAGAAAAATCCGCGCTCAAAATCGGGGAGAGTACCTCTATAGTAAAGCAGAACGGGCGGTGTTGAAATAATCCTTAAGGAATGAGGGAACGCACTGTCATCGTATTTGAGAATACCGACTCCGCGTGATTTGCAAAAATCGTATATTGCCCTTGCCTCACTGAGATCCTTATCGCAAAGGCGCGAGAAGTCCGACAAGCGAGAGCTGACTATCTTGCGAATTTCATTTTCGTCCGCCTCGTAAATCTCGGACACGCTCGAAAAGCGTGATAAAAGCCGCGCAAACGTCGGCGACCCGGGACTGCAGGCGCGAGAAAGCCAAAGCCATAAGACAAGCTCGTCCATATACACCTCAAATTACTGTTTTTTACCCTGCTCCCACATAAAAATCGCGGCAGCCACAGAGGCGTTGAGCGACTCGGTCCTCTCGGAGATGGGAATATAAATACTACCGTCGGTAGCCCTTGAAACCTCGGCGGGAATTCCGTGGCCCTCGTTACCGATAATCACAATATCCTCGGGTGAAAGCCCAACCTCGCCGACAGAGCGTGCCGAGTCGGTAAGCTCCGCGGCAAAAACGCGTCTGCCGCACTCCCTCGCCGCATTCACGAAGGCCGTCGTGTCGGACACGGCGGTTATCTTAACGCGGAAAAGGCTCCCCATGGCCGAGCGAACGACCTTGGGATTATAAAAATCCGCGCAATCGGACGAAAGCACAATATGCTCGACGCCAAAGGCAACCGAGCTTCTTATAACCGACCCGAGATTCGAGGGATCGCGAACCGAGCAAAGAAAAATTGCCCGCTCACCCGCCGAAAGAAAAAAGTCTTCCTTATATATTATATCCATCTTCTTAAAAAAGTCAAGATGTTTTATAACACATATAACACCCTGAGGCGCCTTTTCGGTAGATATTTTTTCAAAAACGCCACTCGATACGAAATAAACCCTCGTGTTTTCATATTCCGCCGACGAGAAGGCGGAGAGAAGCATCGGCATAAGCTCGTCGCGCCTGCTTTCACATACCACGAGCTCAACCACGGGTAGTGAAGCTCCCGCCGCCTCGAGCGTGAGCTTAAGCCCCTCTGCGATGAACAGACCGCTCTCCCATCTTCCCTTCTTATCCGCAAGCGAGGCAAGCCTCTTTACGGTGGGGTTTTGGCGAGCCGTTATTACCTCGCGCTGAATTATCATATTCCCTCCAAATAAACGGTTAATTGCATCTAAAAGTGAAAATTTCCCGGTTCGCACGCGCAAAACCGGGAAATTAACTGATTAAAGGGCCGCCTTAGCCTTCTCGCAGATTGCTGCGAAAGCATCCTTGTCGGAAACGGCGAGCTCTGCGAGCATCTTACGGTTAAGAGAAATGCCTGCGAGCTTAAGACCGTGCATAAGCGTAGAATAGTTCATGCCGCAAACCTTAGCCTGTGCGGAAATTCTGGTAATCCAAAGAGAACGGAAGTCTCTCTTCTTAAGCTTACGACCTGCGAAAGCGTAGTTACCGCTCTTGAGAACGGCCTGCTTCGCCATCTTGAAATGCTTGGACTTTGCGCCCCAATAGCCCTTAGCAGCCTTGAGAACGCTCTTTCTTCTCTTGCGAGTCATCATCGCGCCTTTTATTCTTGCCATTTTATCTTATCCTCCAAATTTTCGTTAAGTTCCCTATTACTTCTGAATAAGGCTTCTGTAGGTAGGTGCAAAGCACTCGCTGAGAATAGCGCCCTTGCGGAGGCCTCTCTTACGCTTTGCGTTCTTGATACCGAGATTGTGACGGTGGTTGTTGTGATTCATCTTGATTTTTCCGCTTCCGGTAAGAGAAAATCTCTTAGCAGATGCCTTATGTGTCTTGATCTTTCCCATTTTTATTCTCCTTCTTTATTAACGGGTTTTACCCAAATTTAAAGCTTACTTTTTGTCCTGCTTAACAGGGGAAATTATGATGGACATATAACGTCCGTCAAGCTGAGGCTTCTTTTCGGCGGCACCGACACCCGCGAGTGCCTCCTCGAACTTCTGGATAACCTCTCGTCCGAGCTCCATATGCGCCATCTCTCTGCCCTTAAAGCGAACGACAGCCTTAACCTTGTTCCCCTCACCGAGAAATTTCTTGGCGTGGTTCACGCGGGTCTCGAAGTCGTGCTGCTCGATACGGCAGGAGAGCTGAACCTCCTTAACCTTCACGATAACCTGCTTTTTCTTGGCTTCCTTCTCTCTCTTGTCGCGCTCGAAGCAGAACTTACCGTAATCGATTGCGCGGCAGACGGGGGGAGCACCGTTAGGTGCGATCAGAACAAGGTCCACGCCGTTGTTGTACGCGTATGCACGGGCATCATCAATCTTCATAATACCGATCTGCTCGCCCGCAGGACCTATAACTCTTACCTCGGGAGCCTTTATCTCCTCGTTAATAAGCATATCCTTGTTATTGTTCGTGCTAATTGTCTTGTACCTCCAAAAACAAAAAATGCATACGAAAATTTCCGTACGCATAGCATCCCTACTGATAAGGGAGAAGACTATTAACCCGTGCGCGCCGTATGCGGCAGGGTGAGAACGGAAATTCTACTTTATTTTTCAAGCATTTATCGCTTGCCCGAGTATTATATCACAAAAATCCCGCTTTGTCAAGAGGGTTTTATGAAAAAATATATTTAGACGTCACTTTGCGGTCGGAGAGGCTCCGACCGCTCAAAATCACGCTATTTCAGCCTTTACCTTGTCCAAGGCCTCGACTACCTTCTTCTTTGCAAACGTGGCAAGGAAGCCGTCAAGCTCCATCTCGCCGCCGATAAGAGCACGTACCCAGCCCGAGAGCGTAAGAACGCCATTCTTATCAATTTCCGCCTTTACAAATCTCTCGGCGGACCAAAATCCGTCACAGGCCTTCCAAACGTGCTCTCCCTTTACGTAGGTGAGCTGATATTTGTTATCCTCTAAAGCCTTCTCAACACGCTTAAGAAGCTCAATAGCCCTATCAACGCTTCCGCAGGAGATTTCCGTAGTTGTTCTCGACATGCCTTCACCTCAAATTAAATTACCTTCGTCAAGCC
Organism: Clostridia bacterium; assembly: GCA_017504605.1. GTDB lineage: Bacteria > Bacillota > Clostridia > Oscillospirales > CAG-272 > UBA1740. The sequence goes on along the minus strand of JAFVQW010000048.1, from coordinate 2,538 downwards.
GTGTCCCATCACGGCGGCCCAAACGAAGCCTTATAAATATAAATGCCTCTTGGTGCGGGCGACAGGACTTGAACCTGCACGGGTAACCACCGGATCCTAAGTCCGGCGCGTCTGCCAATTCCGCCACGCCCGCGCACCGAGCATGCAATATTATACACCAAGAACGGAATTTTGTAAAGAGGCTTGCAAAAATAATTTTTCCATTTTGCATCACAGCACTTGACAACAGCTGTTGCATGTGGTAAAATGTGCATATTGTTGGAGGTATGTGGAAATGCTTGCAAATGAACGGCAAAACAAAATACTTGAGCTCCTATCACGGGGCGGGGTCACTACCGCATCTCTTGTAGAGACCTTTAACGTCTCGGTGGAGACGATACGAAGAGATTTACTCACAATGGAGCGCGCAGGACTTATAACTCGCGTGCACGGAGGCGCGGTGCGCCACGGATCAATGAAGAGCTATCCCACGCTTTCCGAGCGCAACCGTACTCACGAAGAGCAAAAGCGCGAGCTTGCAGAAAAGGCGGCGGCTCTTGTCTGCGTGGGCGATATAATCGGAGTCGACGGCGGCAGCACCGCGGTTTTCTTTGCCGAGGAGCTTTCTCGGAGAGTATCACGGCTCACGGTTATCACCTACTCGCTTGACGTTTTTAATATTCTCTCCCGTATTTCCGACTTCAAGGTTATACTTTGCGGCGGTACGTATATGCCCGAGGAGAATTCTTTTGCCGGGCATATGACAATCGAGGCACTCTCGAATATACACGTACAAAAGGGCTTTATATTTCCGAGCGCAGTATCTATGGAGAACGGAATTGCCGATTTCAGCGAGGATATATGTCCTCTCCAGGCTCGGCTTATTCGCTCCTCTGACGAGGTTTTCATACTCGCGGACAGCAGTAAGTTTGAGAAAAACGCGCTCATTAGGATTGATGATATGCGTAAAACATACACCTACGTCACCGACTCTTCGCTTGATGAAAGTCTGAAGGAGCTTTTACTCTCTCTCGAATACAAAATAGTGTGAGGTACATATGAAGGTTCTACTTGTTTTAATTGACGGCGCACGCCCCGATGCTATTGAGATGCTCCCGGAGTTTGAGGAGCTCCGCGCGCGCTCCGAATATAGCGGAAATTGCAGAACGGTTATGCCGTCCGTAACGCTTCCCTGTCACGTTTCCCTCTTTCACAGCGTTACGCCCGAGCGTCACGGAACAACAACAAACGTTTATTCTCCGCAGGTTCGCCCCATCACAGGGCTATGCGAGCTGCTTGCCAAGGGCGGTAAGAGATGCGGATTTTTCTACGACTGGGAGGAGCTGCGTGATTTAACACGCCCCGGCTCTCTGTTTTACTCCTACGCCTTTAACGGGCACGAGATTGGCTACCGCGAATGCGACGACAGACTTACCGACATAGCTATAGAGCATATAGCGCACGGCGACGTTGATTTTACCTTCCTATATCTCGGTTATCCCGACGATGCCGGACATCGTATGGGCTGGATGAGCGAGGAATATATGTATTCGATAAAAAACAGCTTAAGAGACACACTTCGCGTGCTCGATGCGCTCCCCGACGAATACGCCTTCATCATCACCGCCGACCACGGCGGTCACGCTCGGGCTCACGGCAGTGACTGCCCCGAGGATATGACGATACCTCTTTTCATAGGAGGCACCGCAGTTAATGAAAAAATGGAAAAGGCTACTATTCTCGATATAGCCCCCACCGTTGCAGAGCTGTTTGGCATCGCTCCCGATAGGGAGTGGGAGGGTGTGTCTTTATGCAAAAGGTCTTAACCGAGCGGCGTGAAATAAAGCGTCTCATATTTTTCTTTTCACTCGTTTATATGGCGATAATGCTTAACACAAATAAAAAACATATGTAAGGAGAAAATTTATGGCAACAGTAAAAGTGGAACGCAATAACGTTTTAGGCAAAATAAAGCCAATGCACGCGGTGAACAACGGTCCGGTTAAGGGACCGCGTATGTTTCCTTATCTTGGGAACTTTGATGCATACAAGGAAGCAGGTTTTCCCTACGCAAGAAATCACGACGCTGCGTTTTGTTCGCACTACGGCGGAGAGCATACCGTTGATATAACTGCGGTATTCCCGAATTTCGACGCCGATCCTTACGATCCTGCATCCTACGATTTCACCTGCACAGATCACTATTCAGCCACGATAATGGAGGCAGGAACGGAGGTGTTTTACCGTCTTGGTCAGAAGATAGACCATCGCGTTAAGAAATACGACAATAAGCCGCCGAAAGACTTTAATAAATGGGCGATTATCTGTGAACACGTTATTCGTCATTATAACTACGGTTGGGCGGACGGTTTCCATTTTAACATTACCTATTGGGAGATAGGAAGCGAGCCCTGTAACGACGGCGGTGAGACTTGGTTTTCACCTATTGAGGAATTCTATAAGCTCTTTCGGATTGCTGCGAAGCATTTAAAGAGCTGCTTCCCCGAGTTGAAAATCGGCGGACCCGCGTTTGATACGAGACGCTTTGACGGAAAGAGC
>JAFVQW010000047.1 GCA_017504605.1 Clostridia bacterium | reverse complement strand
TGAAACAGCTTGTCGTGATACGTTCATCTTGTCGGCAAGTTCTTCTTGCGACCAGCCATTCTTTTTTCGCAACCTTATAATTTTGTCAGCTAAAATCATAAAACACCTCGTTTGACAATTTCGTAAAGCATCGTGCTTTATTGTAACTATATTGTAGCATAAATCTTACTTGCATACCACCAACCGAGAGCTTTCAATGTGTCAACCGATGGTTGCTTTTCGCTTTAGACTATGTAAATTGCCGTAAAATTCAAGTTTATCGATGAGATAACTTTCCAAAGTAATTATACTATAAAATTGCCAAAAAGTAAATAGGACGGCGGAAAAAGGGTTTACAGTTATGGGCTTGCCTTGCAAGCGTTATAATTTTGCCTTCGGCAAAAGTTATGATATGATTGCCCATGTTACTTCAAACAGCCCGAAGGGCATCATAACTTGGCGTAGCCAATCATAGCTCATAACTTGCCGTAAGGCAATCATAGTTGTTCTCCAAGAGATAAAAAAATGCTCCGAAAATCGGAGCATTTTTGTATTCGACGTAAAGTCGAAATTATCTCTTCGAGAACTGTGAGGACGGCGGAAAAGCCGCAAAAACTCTCCGGTGGAGAGTTTTTAGTCCGAACGACAGAGCCATGCTCTGGCGGCCTCGGTAAGAGGCGGGATAAGGAAAATGGCACCCACCGTAAAAGGTGAATGCCATTTGATAGCATGTTGGGGTGCCGTTTTCCTTATCTCTTCGAGAACTGAGGTGCACGACGAGCAGCCTTGAGACCGTACTTCTTTCTCTCCTTCATACGGGTAGCAAGCCAAAAGGCGTCTAGACGACGGCTTTTGGCGTAGCGAAACCGCCCAAAGCAAGGAGCGGGCAGAGCCGAGTGTATCGAGGCGATAGGACGCGACTATGCGACGGTGGAGGGCCCGAGTATGACAAAAGGCTTCGGGATAAACCGAAGCCTTTTGAAACATAATTGAAAGCTTATCTCTTCGAGAACTGAGGTGCACGACGAGCAGCCTTGAGACCGTACTTCTTTCTCTCCTTCATACGAGGGTCACGAGTGAGAAGGCCTGCCTTCTTGAGAGCGGGCTTATAGGTTTCGTCAGCAGTGAGAAGTGCACGAGCTACGCCGTGACGGATTGCGCCTGCCTGACCGGAGAAGCCGCCGCCGCGAACGTTAGCAACGATATCGAACTTGCCCTCGGTCTCGGTAACGCCGAAGGGCTGGTTAACGATGAGCTTGAGGGTATCAAGGCCGAAATAATCGTCAATGTCTCTGCCGTTGATGGTGATTGCGCCGGTACCGGGGTACAGACGAACTCTTGCAACCGACTTCTTTCTTCTGCCGGTGCCGTAGAAATAGGGCTTTGCACTGGTATACATCTTCAATATCCTCCCTTATCAGTCAAGAACGATAGGCTTCTGTGCAGCCTGCTCGTGATTTGCGCCTGCATATACGTGAAGGCGGGTGAACGACTTGTCACCGATGGAGTTGTGGGGAAGCATGCCCTTAACGGCAAGCTCCATAGCAAGCTCGGGGCGGGTAGCCATAAGGGTCTTGTACTGAACCTCCTTAAGGCCTCCGATGTAACCGGAGTGGTGACGGTAGTACTTCTGCTCAAGCTTCTTGCCGGTGAGTACTGCCTCTGCAGCATTGATGATGATTACGAACTCGCCGCAATCAGCGTGAGGGGTGAACTCGGGTCTGTGCTTGCCGCGAAGAATGTTAGCGGCCTTGACTGCGGTCTTGCCAAGAGGCTGACCGGCGGCGTCAATTACGAACCATCTGCGCTCGATGGTCTCATTTTTAGCCATAAAAGTAGACATTTTGATTTCCTCCGTAATTTAGTTATGCGCGAAAGTGCGCGCTGTCTTTTTACAAGCTCGTTCATTATATCACATCGAGGGGGCTTTGTCAATGCTTTTTTGAAAACTTTTTGACAAAAAATAATTTAGAAAATCAAAGCTCTTAAAATCTCGTTTTTTCTCGCAAAAGCTCGCGTTTTCTAACTTGCGAAAAATAAAAAAGTGGAGCCTGCTTTTTGTGCAAGCTCCACTAAAATACGCATTTTGTATTATATTTGCTTATTTACGCTCTTGTATTCGTCATAGAAGCGATAGTAATGACACTCCCTCGTGGCTCTGCCGATAAAATCCGCCATTTCGTCCTCGTCGAGCGAGAGCGAGCAGGAGTAGCTGTCGGTGTACTCGTCGTAGGTGTAGAACTCGCAGCTCTCGCAGCTTGCGGGCTGCTTTTTCATATACTTTGAAAAATCGAGCGCCATACCGTCAGAACGAAGCAATAACGAAAATCACGATAATCGCGAGGATTATACCTATCATAACGTAGGTATTGAGCTTCTGCCATTTTTTCTGTGCCTCGCGGAGCTCGGAGACGAGCTTCTCGTGCTCCTCGTTTGCCTCGGCGGAGAGCTTATAGAGCGCTTCCTTTGCATCACCCTCGTCGGATATGCGGGTGAGTGCCGCCTCGGCGTAGTAGGTGAACTCATCGAGAGACTTCTCGAGCTTCTCTACGTTAATTTTTCCGCGGCGCATATCGGTACCGATAGAGAGGCAGTACTCGTACTCCTCCTCAAGTCCCGGTACAGAGAGCGTAAGCGATACGATGACGTATCTTGCGCGGCGGCCGTCGCGAAGCTCGGCGAATACGGGGCTGAGATACTTCTGCTCCTTTACTACCGTTACACCTGCCTCGGTGAATTTTCCGGCGAGCTCGTCGGCGCGCTTATGCATCAATTCAAGTGCTTCTTGTAAATTCATATGCGTCCCCCTTAAATCAACTTTCCGATAATGAGGCACACCGCCGCGATAACGAGCATAATTGCCGCCGCGGTGAGCGCGCTTCTTAGCGTTTTGCCGCGGCTCTCCTTGGCCGCACGCTCGATTTCCGCCTTAATACCGGCGCAAATCTCGGCATCGATTTTCGCGAGCTCGGCAGCCTTGTCCTCGGCGCCGTCAAGTCTTTCCTTGTACACTGCGGCACTTCTTTTGAGCTCCGCAATCTCGGCGTTAAAGAGCTCGTCGTCGACCTCTCCGTTTTCCTCGGCGGAGGCGACGGTAACGAGATAAATCTCGTCCTCGGTATTGCATGCTCCTATGCGTAAAAGACCGTTAATCGAAACGATGCCGCCGTCCTCGTCGTACTCGTCCTCGATGCTGACCGACGAGGTAAGGACGTCGTTATTAAAGAGTGCGGCAGCCTCGTTCAGTGCCGCTTCGGTAAGGGCTCTTGCTTCTTGCTTTGTCATATTTCGTCTCCTTATATCAAATTACCTTGGTATCAAGAATGTATTTTCCGCTTCGCTTTTTTATTCCGTAGAGGCACTCGCAGGCCATACGGAAAATCATATCGCCGTCAACCCCGACACAGTTGTCAAGGCCGTCGAGGAACTTCCTCGCGCTCGGGTGGAAGCCCGAGGTGGTGGCGAATATACCGCGCGAGCCCTGGGAGGCGTATACCGCGCCGACGAAGCCGCGTACGGTGGTCTCGTTCGTGTCCTCAAGCCTGTTCTTGACCTGGACGAGTATAACCTCGCGAAATCCGAGCGGGTCGGTCGTGCGTATAATTCCGTCGATACCGCCGTCGGCGGCGCCGCCCGTGGCGTGGCACTCGGTTACCGTCTTGCCGTGCTTCGAGAGCAGCTTTCCGATAAGCGTCATAAAATAGTGCTCGAAGAACTCACCGCCCCTTGAATGAAGCCTGGTGAGAAAGTCTCCCTTGAGAATAAGCATCTCGCCGATGTCGTCGAGGTGTGCCGACTTGTCGGGGGCTATGGAGTAGAGCGAGCCGTCCTGCCTCAGAACGCCGAGGGCCGTCAGCCGCTTTAAAATCTGACCTATAAAGGTGTGAAGAATATTGTCGTCGCGCATCGAGGCGGTTTTATCTGTGCCAAATCGGCGCGCGAGCGCACTGCGTATCTGCTGCTTATTTGCGGGGGAGGAGCGTAGGAGGTCGAGAATAGCCTTCTCGCACCGCTCCGCCCGCAGGAATACGGGCGCCGAGGAGGCAAGGGAATAGCCGCCGTCCGCCCCGCGGATTATTCCGCCCGTCTCCATCTCGTTCAGCACCTCGCCTATTCTCGCACGGAGCTCGGTAGAGGGGCGCTCGCCGCCCGTGCTGAGCCTCGCCGCCACCTCGGAGAGGAGGTTAGAGCGTGAGAGCGGGCCTCTCGAGAGTATGGAGTAAACCTCTGTGTAAATTTTTTTATGCTGCTTCATAGCTTATTCCTCGTGAGCGAACTGCGTGTTATAGAGCTCGGCATAGAAGCCGCCCCTCGCGAGAAGCTCCTCGTGTCTGCCCGTTTCGATTATATGTCCGTCCCTCATAACGATAATCATATCGGCCTCTCTGACCGTGGAGAGCCTGTGCGCGACGATAAAGCTCGTTCTGCCGCGCATAAGCTCGGCGAAGGCACGCTGAATTTTAATCTCGGTACGCGTATCTATCGACGAGGTCGCCTCGTCGAGAATGAGCATAGGCGGAGAGGTAAGCATAATTCTCGCTATGCAAAGAAGCTGCCGCTGGCCCGCAGACAGAGCCTCGCCCCCCTCGCCGATAACGGTGTCGTAGCCGTGCGGGAGCTTTCGGATAAAGCTGTGCGCGTGCGCCGCGCGAGCGGCGGCGAGGACCTCGGCATCGGTCGCATCCGGCTTACCGAAGGTAATGTTCTCCCGCACCGTTCCCGACTTCAGCCAGGTGTCCTGAAGCACCATTCCGTATCCGCGGCGCAGGCTCTCGCGAGTGAGCTCGCGTATATCCGTGCCGTCGAGCGAGATTGAACCCGCCTTGACGTCGTAGAAGCGCATAAGAAGATTGATAAGCGTGGTCTTGCCGCAGCCCGTCGGGCCTACTATGGCAATTCGCTCTCCGGGCTTAACCGATAGATTTAAGCCCTCAATAAGCGGCTTATCCTCGTTATAGGAGAAGTGAACGCCGTCAAGCCTAACCTCGCCCATGACCTCGTCGAGCACCTGAGCGTCCTCGGGGTCGGGCTCCTCGGTTCTCTCGTCGATAAGCTCGAAAACGCGCGCGGCAGATGCCAGAGCGTTCTGGAACTCGGTGACGACACCCGAAATCTCGTTAAAGGGCTTGGTGTACTGATTTGAATAGGAGAGAATACAGGCAAGCTCGCCGACGGTGAACGCCGCGGCCCCCATATCCCTTGTTGCAATTACGCTTATCGCACCGGTAAGCGCAACGGCGGCGTAGACGAGACTGTTAATAAACCTCGTCGTGGGGTTAGTAAGTGAGGAGAAGAATATAGCATCGAGCGCGTGCTTACCGAGAAGCTCGTTAGCACTGTCGAAGCGCTCTGTCATATCCCCCTCGAGCGAGAGCGCGAGCACCGTCTTCTGATTGCCGAGGCACTCGTCTATCAGTGCGGTCTGCCGTCCCTCGGACTCGGCGCGCAGGCGGAACATCTTGTGCGTGCGGCTCGCGATAAATCTCGCGATAAGGAGCGACAGGGGAGTAAGAATGAATACCGCAAGCGCGATAATCCAGTTGAGATAAATCATAAATACGAGCGTTGCCAGGATTGTAAGCACACCCGTAAAGAGCTGTGTAAAGCCGAGCAGAAGTCCCTCTGAGAACTGCTCCGCATCGTTTATTATGCGGCTGACTATATCGCCTCTCGGGTGAGTGTCGAGGTAGGAGAGGGGGAGGCGCTCTATCCTTGCGAGCGCATCGTTTCTCACGTCCTTAACCACCGAGAAGGATATTTTGTTGTTAATAGTGCTCATTATCCACTGCGCGAGCGCCCCGACGCCGATGAGCACGGCGGATAGGGTGAGCAGCTCGGCAATTCTCGTGAAGTCGATAGGGGATACGGCGATAACGTCGATTGCCCGACCGATGAGGATAGGCACGTAGAGCGAGAGCGCCACGTTTATGAGGGCCATCAGCACCGATATCGGAAGGAGATACTTGTATCTTCCGATATATTTGAGGACGCGCTTCATGGTTCCGCGCTTTCTGCCCCCGGGTTTCTTAGCCATACACCCTGTCTCCTTTCATATACTGTAAACAAATATTTGCATTAAGAAAACTGCGATTCATAAATTTCACGGTAAACCTCGCACTCCTCGATAAGCTCGTCGTGGGTGCCTATTCCGACGGCACGGCCGTCGTCGATAACGATAATTTTGTCGGCGTGCATAACGGCCGAGGCGCGCTGGGAAACGATAAATACGGTAACGTCACCGGGTATCTCCGAGATTGCACGGCGCATAGCCGCATCCGTCGCGAGGTCGAGCGCCGAGGAGGAGTCGTCGAGAATTAATATCTCTGGATTACCGAGAAGCGCGCGGGCAACAGAGAGCCTCTGCTTCTGTCCGCCCGAGAGGTTTGCGCCCCCCTGCTCGATTTCGGCATCGAGACCGCCCTTTTCGATAACGGTGTCCTTAATCTGCGCACGCTCAAGGGCCGAGAAAATCTCCTCGTCGGTGGCCGTGGGACAGCCCTTTAGCATATTGTCTCTTATACTGCCGCGGAATAAGACCGCCTTTTGCGGAGCGATACCGATTTTTTTGCGAAGCGCGTGGGGGTTGTAGCTCGATGCCTCAACGCCGAACACGCGCACCTCGCCCTCACTCGCGTAGTAGAAGGCCGGTATAAGATTTATAAGCGAGGTCTTTCCCGAGCCCGTACCGCCGATTATACCGACCGTCTCGCCGCGGAGGGCGGTGAAGCTGATGTCGCTGAGTGAGGGCGCACCCGCACCCGCGTAGGTGAGCGATACCGACTTGAGCTCCACGGCGGGAGCATCGGGGCGTCCCTCGGTAATACTGCCGTGACTGTTGCTCGGGGTGAGGCTCAGTGCCTCGGATATTCTCGAGGCCGATGCGAGGGCCTTGGTTATCGTTATAATAAGGTTCGCGAGCTTTATAAGCTCGATGAGTATTTGCGACATATAGTTATAGAGCGCGAGCACCTCGCCCGAGGTAAGCTTGCCGAGCGAGACCTGTACCGCTCCAATATCTATAAGCCAAATGATAGCAAGATTTATGACGATGTAGGTAAGCGGGTTCATAAGGGCGGATATTCTTCCCACCGCCGTCTGCGTATGAACGAGCTCGCCGTTCTTTTGACGGAAGTCCGAGAGCTCCTCGTCCTCCTTACAGAACGCGCGTATTACGCGCACGCCCGAGAGGTTCTCGCGCGTCTTCTCGACGAGGCTGTCGGTGCCGTGCTGAACCCTCTTGTGCATCGGCATCGTAATAAGCATAATGCCGAATATTATCACCGAGAGCACGGGAATTGCGAGAACAAAGGTCAGTGCCGAGCGCACGTCAACCGTGAAGGCCATAATCGCCGCGCCGAAGACCACGAAGGGCGAGCGGAGCAAAAGGCGCAGGGCGAGGTTAAGCCCCGTCTGAACGCGGGTCGTGTCCGCCGTCATTCTCGTTATCATGGTAGAGGTACCGATTTTATCTATGTCGGTGTAGGTAAGGGTCTGCATCTTGGCGAAAAGCGCACGGCGCAGCTTGGTAATAAAGCCGACCGAGGCCTTAGCGCAGAAATACTGTGCAGTAACCGAGAAGCCGAGACCGACAGCGCCGAGACCGACGAGCAGGAGCGACATCCACATAATGAAGCCCCTGTCCCCCGCGGCAATTCCGCGGTCGACTATCGCCGCGATAACGAGGGGAACGATGAGCTCGAGTGTCGCCTCGGCGAGCTTTAAAAGCGGGCCGAGCACGGTTTCGGCATAGTAGCCCTTAAGATATTTCGTAAGCCTTTTCACGCTTAATGAACTCCTTTGAAATCAGAAGCCGAAAAACTCGGTATTGAAGAAATACTCTCTTGCTTCGCCCGCTCCGATACGGGTCATATCGCGCGTGTCGAAGTCCTCGTTCCCCGTGCCGTCGCCCGGCAGATTGCTCCAGGGCTCAAGGCAGAGAAAGCGCGTTTTCTTAAACGGCGCTCTCCAAACGCAGAAGTTCGGAATACCGTCGCTCCAAGAGAGAGCTACGCCTCGGGGCGATGCGCTCGAGGCGAGCGTGACGCGGCTCGCGGTGTTCTCGAGCACGAGGGTGTCGAAATCGTCGAGCTCGACGTCGTTTACGTAATACCTGCCGTCATCTGTCTTGAAGGGAACGGTGCTTTTTGCGATAAACGCTCTGTCAATAACGGGGTGAAGGCGTACGTCGCACTCCGCACCGAAATCGAGATAGTAGCTCTCGTTCTCAACCGCGGGGTCGAGATTGAAGCCGGGGTGCCAGCCTATCATATAGGGGAGCACCTCGCCCGAGAGGTTCTCTACCTTGAACACCGCCTCGAGAGCCCTGCCCGCGAGGGTAAAGGATAAGGTAAGACGAAAATCGAAGGGATACTGTGCGAGCGTTACCTCATCGGCCTCGAGCAGTAGCGTAAGCGAGCTCTCGGTTTTCGAGACGAGCTTAAACTCCGACGTGGGAGCGAAGCCGTGTAGGCGCATTTCGTATTCCCGTCCGCGATAGGTGTATTTACCGCCGTTTATTCTTCCGCAAAGAGGGAAGAGCACGGGGGCGTGCCCCCGCCAGTCCTCGCCCTGCCAGATATACTCGTATCCGTCGCGTGACTTAACCGAGGTAAGCTCCGCGCCGAGCGAATTAATTTTTGCGGTAAGCAGGTCGTTTTTTATTTCGTAAATCATCAGTGCTTCTTCGTCCTTATCTCATCGTTAAGCTTTGCGATAAACTCGTCGAGCGAGAATTTGCCGCCCTCGCCCTCAACTCTTGCACGGACGGTTACGCCGCCCGAGAGCTTCTCGTCCTCACCGACGACGACCATGTAGGGCACCTTGGAGAGCTGAGCCTCGCGGATACGGTAGCCGAGCTTCTCGTTTCTGTCGTCGAGCTCTGCGCGGATACCCTCGGCCTTAAGCCTCTCGGTAACCTCGGCCGCATAGTCGGCGAAGTCGCCTACAACGGGGATAACCGTAACCTGAGTGGGAGAGAGCCAGAGGGGAAGCGCACCCGCATACTTTTCAAGCATCAGGGCGAGAGTTCTCTCGTAGCAGCCCATAGAGGTACGGTGAATGATATAGGGGGTCTTCATCGTGTTGTCTCTGTCGGTATACTCCATACCGAACTTCTTGGCGAGGAGCATATCTACC
>JAFVQW010000046.1 GCA_017504605.1 Clostridia bacterium | reverse complement strand
GGGCTTGAACAATCTTCTTTTGTTCGAGCGTTGCTTCGCTTCGCTTCGTTTCAAACACTTTATTCGGTTTTCAATGGACAGATATTGTCCTTCATATATGCAGTCCGGCGTAATGCTGGGCTTTTTGTTTTATATAGCACAAATGAAAAAAGACGGCTCACCGAAAGGCGGTGAGCCGTCTCTTATTTTAATACATACGGAGAAGTCTTATATAAAATTCCACTGCGCGGAGCGCGCAGTCTATTCTTATATGCTCGTCGTTGCCGTGTATCGTTTTTCTCTCCTCGCTCGTGAGGTCCATAGCCGAGAAGCGGTAGACCCTATCGGAGATTTTACCCCAGTGACGGCTGTCGGAGCACTGCATCATAAGATACGGGGAAACGATAACACCGCGCCAGGTGGAGACTACGGCGGTTGCGACGTTGTCAAACGCCTCGCACTTGCTTACCGATATTCTGCTCGGGTTCGTACCGCGCAGGGCGGTGAGCTCGACACGGTCGTTATCAATTATACCTCTTATATATTCCATAGCCCCCTCGACTGTGTCGGCGGGGTTGAGGCGGATATTTGTGACCATAGTCGCCTCGGGCGGGATTACGTTCGAGGTGGAGCTGCCCGACGCCTGAGTAAAGGCAACCGTCGTGCGGAGCATCGCGTTGAGGTCGCCGCCCCGCTTGTCGCAGATGAGCCTTATAACCCAGCCGAAGCACCACAGGTTCGAGAAAATCATTCTGTAAAGGAAGCTCGAGTGCCTGCCGAGCGTGTCGAACATCTCGAGGGCGGGCTTTGTCTTGTGAATGGGGAAGGGACGCTTCTCAATACGGCAGCAGGCCTCGGAGAGAAGAGCTATAGGAGAGTTCGGGATAGGTGCCGAGGCGTGGCCGCCCGCGGACTTAACCTTGTATTCGAGGTCGATGTGCCCCTTCTCGGCAATACCGATAAATGCACAGTCGTCCTTAACACCGGGGAATACCCTGCTCGTCACGGCACCGCCCTCGTCGAGGACGATAGAGGGATTTATATTATTCTCCTCGAAGTATTTAACTATACTTGGAGCTCCCTCGCCGTTTATCTCCTCGCTGCCCGAGAAGGCAAAGTAAATATCGTTTTTCGGAACGAAGCCCCTCTCAATCAGCGTATTTGCGGCATAGACGGCGGCGTTAAGCGTAACCTTGGTGTCGAGCGTGCCGCGGCCATAGATAACGTCACCTTCAATTTCCGCATCAAACGGCGGGTGTGTCCAGTCGCTCTCGGATACGGGAACGACGTCGTAGTGAGACATCATAACCGCGGGGGAGGCGTGGCTCTCGCCCTCCCACTTGAAGAGCAGGGCGCGGCCGGGAAAGCGTGTAAGAGTACAGGTGCGGGAAAAGGCGGGGTAGAGCCTCGGGAAGAGCAGAGCGAGCTTCTCAAACTCGCCGTCGTCCTCCTGCTCGCGGTTATAATACGACACGGTACGGCACTTAACGAGCTCGCGAAGGGCCTCTATCGCGCCGTCGCGGTCGAACTCGGGAGAGTCCTCCTCCGCCTTATAGGGCGGGCGTGGAGTGAAGCGGAGCGTCCGTATCAGCACCACCGCAAGGAAGGCGGCCACGAGCGCGCCGAGCGCTATCAAAATGTAAACATAAGGTTCCATTTACAGTATTCCTTTCTTATAGAGAATACGGGAGACGGCAATCGTGAAGAGAACGCCGACGGGGACCATTATGCCGACAGTCGAGGTGTTGATAAAGGGAACGAAGATGAAAAGAATAAGCATAAGCGCAATGGGAGCTATAGCAATCTTCACGTGCTTCGAGATAAATACCACGCCGAGAGCGCCGAAGAGCGCGGGGAGCAGCTGTGCAAAGGCGGGCTCGAGCAGGTCGTTCTTCAAAATCGGTGTAAGCGGAATAATAAGAATTACGCCAAGGATAATAATAACCGTGGTGACTATAGAGGAGACGGCTATGGAAATCGTGGAGACGATGTCGCCCTCCTCGGTCTGCGGATTTACGCCGTGGCTCTCGAGCGCGTTAAGTGCGCAGGGGAGCTTGAGATTTGAGATATTACCGGTGACGAAGGAGAGGTAGGAGCCGCCCGCGCCGAGCATAGGCACGAAGGAGATAACCTCAATTACTCCGACCGCCCAGTACATAGGCGCGGTGGAGAGAAGACCGAGCAGCACGCCCTGCCAATCGGGGGCGGCGCGGAAGATTACCGCTACTAAAACGGGAAATGCGAGAAGGAGAACCATTACTATAAGGTTCCATATCGTACCGTCGCGGTGTACCGTGTCAAGATAGGTCATATTTTTATTTTTCATCAGATTTTACCTCCGAGAAGGGCAGTAAAGGGAATAGCCGATGCCATACCGAGTATCATACAGATAGGAAGGGCGTAGTCGTTGAGCCACTTCCAGCCGAGCTTCTTCATAAGCAGGCCGCAAATAACCATTGAAATTGCGCTGACGGCCATAACGCATACGGGAACGAGGCCCGAGGTAGAGGTGTAATTTACGCTGACGGTCTCGCCCGTCTGCTGAATTTTCTCCGTGACGGTATAAACCCCGCCCTCAGAGAGCCAAAGGCGCGACACGTCGGAGAAGACGTATCCGACGAAGGCCGAAATCATACCGATAAAGAGCGAGCCCTGAAGAATATCCGACCACCTTTTATCCTTTTGTTCGAAGGATACGAGCCCCTTTTGGAGCCTCTTCGAAATAAGAGGAACGAGCCAGATGCCGACCATAATAGAGAGCGTCATAACCGTCGCAATTGAGACGTACTGCGATGCGTTCATATTATCCGCGAGTGCGGCGAGGGTCGTGCCCATTCCCGAGGCGGCACCCGCCGCCGCTACCGTCTCGTAGGACAGCGAGCCGACGACCGAGAGCCTCAGCCAGGGGAGCGCGAGGCCGAGCGAGTCGGCGAGGACGATAACCGTGACCACTATCGAAATTGCGGGCGCAATCGTGAAGATAGCCGCGGTGAGTATAGTCTTTTTGATTTTTTTCATATCCATACCGATAGCCTTCGCACGTCGGTAGGATTTGACGAGGAAATATACCGATTGTGCGAGCACGACCGCGAGTATAATTCCGACTAAAACGAATAAAATCGGGTGATTAACGTTAAATTCTCCCATAATATTCTCCTTTTTGGCAGTGCCGAATGATACATTTATTTTAAACTTTTTGCCCCTCTTTGTCAAGTCGAATGTCGGGCGAGGAAAAAATTTGCAAAAAACATTGAAAATAAAAGCACGGTGTGTTATAATGATAAATATCTAATATTTTATCAAAGAGGCAGAAAATGAAAAGAGATTTGATAAGAGAAATTTATGCGGCACCGACCTCTTTCGACGGCAAGAGCGTTACCGTCGGCGGCTGGGTGCGTAACCTTCGCGATTCCAAGGCGTTCGGCTTCATCGACCTTAACGACGGCTCATATTTCAAGAGCATACAGGTCGTTTTCGAGCGTGAAAAAATAAATAATTACGATGAGATAGCGGGACAGAACGTCGGCGCGGCGCTCGTCGTTACGGGTAAGGTGGTGCTTACTCCCGAGGCTAAGCAGCCCTTCGAGCTTAAGGCCGAGAAAATCGAGGTAGAGGGTACCTCAACCCCCGATTATCCTCTCCAGCCCAAGCGCCATACCGTGGAGTATCTTCGTGAGCAGGCTTACCTTCGCCCGAGGACTAACCTTTTCTCCGCGGTGTTCAGAGTAAGAAGCGAGGCGGCCTATGCCATTCACTCCTTCTTTAACAGCCGCGGCTTCGTATACGTGCACACCCCCATTATCACCGCCTCCGACTGTGAGGGCGCGGGCGAGATGTTCCGCGTTACCACTCTTGATATGGAGAATCCCCCCCGCCTTGAGAACGGCGAGATTGACTATTCGCAGGACTTCTTCGGTAAGAGCGCTAACCTCACCGTTTCGGGTCAGCTCGAGGGTGAGACCTACGCCATGGCGTTCGGTAACATCTATACCTTCGGCCCTACCTTCCGTGCTGAGAACTCCAACACCGCGCGCCACGCGGCAGAGTTTTGGATGATTGAGCCCGAGATTGCCTTCGCCGACCTTAACGACAATATGCAGCTCGCGTGGGATATGATAAAGTATATCATAAATCACGTTATGGATAAGTGTAAGGAGGAGCTCGAGTTCTTCAACAAGTTCGTTGACAAGGGACTTCTCGAGCGCCTTTCGGCCCTCCGCGATGCCGATTATGCGAAGGTTACCTATACCGAGGCTATCGACGTGCTTCTTAAGTCGGGCGAGAGCTTTAAGTATCCCGTATATTGGGGCGTAGACCTTCAGACCGAGCACGAGAGATACCTCACCGAAAAGGTTTATAAGAAGCCCATATTCCTTATAGACTATCCGAAGGATATAAAGGCCTTCTATATGCGACTGAACGACGACGGCAAGACGGTTGCCGCTATGGACCTCCTCGTTCCCGGTGTCGGCGAGATTATCGGCGGCTCTCAGCGTGTGGAGCGTCTCGACGTTCTTACCGCCCGCATGGCCGAGCTTAACCTCTCGGAGGAGGATTATTGGTGGTACGTAAATCTCCGTAAATACGGCGGCACGAAGCACGCGGGCTACGGCCTCGGCTTTGAGCGCATTATAATGTACCTTACGGGTGTATCCAATATCCGCGACGTTCTCCCCTATCCGAGAACGGTCGGAAACGCAGAATACTAAAATAATAAGAACCGCGATGAGATGCTTTTCATCGCGGTTCTTTATTAAAAAAATGCTTGAGAATATTACTTAACTCCTCCGCCAGCTCGTCGGTGGATTTTTTCTTGCCGCCCTCAAGCCACTGAAGAATAATTCGGGTTATACCACCCGTAATCATCGTTGCGACAGTCTCGGGCGGAGCGGGGAGCGCGAGGGCGCTCTTCTCGAGCACCCGCCTCGTGTCGATGTCGTTTTGCTCGACTATTATATTTATGAGGGTTGAGGACATCTCGCTCTCGAGTATACGGCTGATGGCGAGCTCGTTTTTATCGAGAAAGAGAATTACCGCCCGCATATATTCTATGAAGTAATCGACGTACCCGACGGGGAGCTTACGCTCTGCAATCTCGGCATCGAACTCGTCGCGCAGGCTCTTCGTCATAAAGGTCAGAAAATGGTATTTGTCGTCAAAATGCTTGTAGAAGGTGGCGCGGCGTATGCCCGCACGGGCGCACAGCTCGTTGACGGTTATGTCCTCGAAGCTCTTCTCCTCGGCCATAGTGAAAAAGGCGTCGAGAAGCGCCCTCTTCGTTTTAACAATTCTCAAATCCTCGTGCATCTGTCTAAAAAAGCTCTCCAAATTTAATGAATTCAGTATATCAAAATAATGAACAAATGTCAATAATCGTACCGTTAAAGTAATAATTAAATATTATTAAAAAGTAAACTTTTCCCACTCCTCGGGCGCTATATGGGTGAAATGGTTGACATTTTTGCCGTTTTGTGCTATAATTCCAAGGTAAAAAATCAAAATCCGAGAGAAAAAGCAATATGGGAAAGAAAAATAAAGCTTGGGTTTTGCCAAGGCATAAGAGGGTTACGAGACTGCTTGATTTTCTTCTTCGTCCCTTTATCACTCGTCGATACGGCCTGAGTGTCGAGGAGTTTCCTGCCGAGGGCGGCCCCTATCTTATATTATATAATCACCAGACAGGCTTTGACCAGTTTTTTGTCGGTCTCGTCCTTCGCGGCGAGGCAATATATTACGTGGCATCAGAGGATATTTTCAGCCTCGGGCTTGCCTCGCGCTTAATTAAATATCTTGTAAACCCCATACCGATTAAGAAGCAATCGGCGGATAT
Source organism: Clostridia bacterium (assembly GCA_017504605.1). Classification (GTDB taxonomy): domain Bacteria; phylum Bacillota; class Clostridia; order Oscillospirales; family CAG-272; genus UBA1740. The sequence goes on along the minus strand of JAFVQW010000046.1, from coordinate 11,004 downwards.
ACGCGCCGTGCTTAACTGTATGAAGGTAGCACGCGAGGGCGGCAATATTGCGATAGCCCCCGAGGGCAACCGCACCTTCTCGGGACGGACGGGACATTTCAATCACGCTATTGCCGCTCTTGCGAAGAAGCTCGGTATGCCCATCGCCTTCTTACGCATTGAGGGCGGCTACGGTGTACAGCCGCGCTGGAGCGACGTCGTGCGCCGCGGCCATATGCGCGCATTCGTATCCCGCGTGCTCTCTGTCGAGGAATATCGGGAAATGACGGACGAGGAGCTCTGCGAGCTCATCGGCCGCGAGCTATACGTTGACGAGAGCGCACCGACGGGCGAGGAGTATTTCCACAAGAGAAGTGCCGAGCGGCTCGAGCGCCTTCTTTACGTATGCCCCGAGTGCGGTCTTTCGGAGTTTCGGAGCCACGCCGATACCGTGCGCTGCCTCCGCTGCTCGCTTGAGGTAAGGTACACGAAAAAGAAGGAGCTCGTTGCGAAAACAGGCAAAATTCCCTTTAACAGTATAGGAGGGTGGTATGATTATCAGGAGAGCTTCATAAACTCTCTTGATACGGCATCGCTTACCGACGCCCCGATTTATACCGACAGGGTGCTCCTCTCGCGGGTTATACCGTACAAGAGGAAAATAAAAATAAGAAGGCACGCCGAGTGCCGCCTTTTCGGAAACCGAATAGAAATCGATACGGGGAGAGCCGAAACGCTTACTCTTGATTTTGACACTATCTCCGTCGTTACCGTGCTCGGAAAGAATAAAATCAATATTTATGCACAGGACAAGGTATATCAGCTTAAGGGTGCACCCGAGTTTTGTGCCGTAAAGTATATGCACCTGTTCTACAGGTACAAAAACACAGTTAAGGAGACGGAAAATGGTACGTTTTTGGGAATCTGACGTATGGAGCTTCTTTATGCTTCTTGCGGTGCTCTTAGTGAGCATGCTCGTCGCAAACGTAATTAAGAAGTCGATACCCTTTTTGAGAAATTCACTTCTGCCGACCTCGGTGCTCGGCGGACTTATCCTGCTCGTCATCTCTACCGTATACGAGGCTGTCACGGGCGAATATCTTTACAATACCGCCTTCTTCGGCGGCAACGGTGCAAAGGTTCTTGAGATGCTTACCTATCACACCCTCGCGCTCGGCTTCATAGCCTCCGCCTTTAAGAGGACGGGTAAGAAGCTTACGAAGGAGCGCAGTCGCGAGATTTTCGACTCGGGCGTGACGACTGTTGCCACCTATCTGATACAGGGCATTGTCGGTATGGCGGTCACGATGATTGCCGCGCTCGTCGTCAGCGGATTTTTCCCCGCGGCGGGACTTCTCCTGCCCTTCGCTTACGGTCAGGGCACGGGTCAGGCGATGAACTACGGCTCGATTTACGAGGGGCTCGGCTTTGTCGGCGGCACGAACTTCGGTCTTACTGTTGCGGCCTTCGGCTTCCTATCGGCGGCTATCGGCGGCGTTATTCATCTTAACGTTATGAAGCGCCGCGGAAAGATTCGCCCGCGAGGCGAGAGACGGGAGATTATCAAGCCCGAGGATATCCAGGAGCCGAACGAGATACCGATGCAGGAGAGCATAGACAAGCTCACTATCGAGGTCGCTCTTATTGCTCTTGCATACGTGCTTACCTACGCTATGATGTGGGGACTTGCGAAGCTCATACCGAGCATGGCGGCCACAATCTACGGCTTCAACTTCCTTCTCGGTGTCATAGCGGCAACCCTCATCAAGCTCGTTATGAATTTCCTTATGAAGAAAAGGGTCATCAAGAAGGAATACACCAACAACTTCCTTCTTACCCGTGCCTCCAATTTCTTCTTTGACATAATGGTCGTTGCGGGTATTGCGGTAATCGACCTTAATAAGCTCCAGGACTATTGGGGAATAGTTATTATCCTCGCCGCTCTCGGTCTTATCGTCACCTACGTATATACGAGAGTTATCGCGAAGCTGCTCTTCCCGGAGTACAAGGACGAGCAATTCCTCGCAACCTACGGTATGCTGACGGGAACGGCCAGCACGGGTATCATTCTTCTTCGCGAGCTTGACGGAGAGTTTAAGACACCCGCCGCAGACAACCTCGTTTATCAGACGCTCCCCGCGATAGTCTTCGGCTTCCCGCTGATGCTCCTCGCGACGCTCGCGCCGAAGAACCCTGTTCTGACGCTTATTATCCTTATTCTGTTCTTTATCGTAATGAACCTTATACTGTTCCGTAAGTTCATATTCAGAAGGAAGAAAAAATGATTTTAAAAAGGGGGTGAATTTTTCGCCCCTTTTTACTGTTTGTATTGAAAAAGAACCGGCATTATTGTATAATATAAAGGTAAATAAAAACAAGGCGGGAATTTTATGCTAAACAAGATATTGCTTGAGGAAATACTCGGCATCGCGCTCTCGGGCGGTGCCGACTTCGCAGAGGTCTTCTGCGAGTGCACGAGGAACGGGCGCACCGTTCTTATCGACGGGAAAATCGAGAGCGTTACCGAGGAGTGCGTCTCGGGCGTGGGTATTCGCGCCTTTCGCGGCACGTCTACGGTCTACGGCTCTACCTCGGATATATCGAGAGAGGGGCTTATAAGGTGTGCCCGCGGCGTTGCCGCGGCTATGGGAGAGCTAAAGGAGGGTGCGAGGGTTCATCTGACCGAGCGCATCTTCCCGAACATACACCCCGCGCGTATATCGCCCTCGAGTGCCGACGGAAAATATAAGTGCGAGCTCGTGCGCCGCGCCGCCGTAGCGGCTACCGAATACGACAGCCGCATCGTTCAGGCGGCGGGTACGCTCCTCACCGTTGACCGCACGGTACAGATTGCGAACACCGAGGGGCTTCTTACCTCGGACAGACACGTCCGCTCCCGCCTTATGCTTGAGGCTATCGCCGAGGAGGGCGCGGAGAAGCAGTCGGGCTCCTGCCGCCCCGGCAGAGGTATGGGCCTTGAGTTCTTCGAGCAGTTCACTCCCGAAATGATTGGAAAAGAGGCGGCGCGCCAGGCTATCGTAAACCTCGGTGCGAGCTATATCTCGGCGGGCAAGATGCCCGTCGCTATCGAGAGCGGCTTCGGCGGCGTTATATTCCACGAGGCGTGCGGCCACTCGCTCGAGGCGAGCGCCGTCGGTATCGGAATGTCCGAGATGTGCGGCAAGCTCGGTAAAAAAATAGCAAACGAAAAGGTCACGGCGATAGACGACGGCACGATAGTCGGCGCGTGGGGCTCGGTTAATATCGACGACGAGGGCACTCCCACGGCGAGGAACGTCCTTATCGAGAACGGAGTTCTTAAGGGCTATATGATTGACCGCCTCGGCTCGCGCCGTATGGGTATGCCTATGACGGGCAGCGGCCGCCGCGAGAGCTATATTTACGAGCCCACCTCGCGTATGACGAACACCTTTATTGATAACGGCCCCGATAAGAACGAGGATATAATCGCCTCTATCGATTACGGCCTTTACGCAAAATCAATGGGCGGCGGCTCGGTAAATCCCCTCACGGGTGACTTCAATTTTACCGTAAACGAGGGCTATATAGTCAGAAACGGAAAAATATGCGAGGCGGTGCGCGGCGCATCGCTTATCGGTAAGGGCGCCGAGATTTTACAGGATATCGATATGGTGGGACAAAATCTTGCCACGGGGCAGGGTATGTGCGGCAGCTCCTCGGGCAGCGTACCGACCGACGTCGGTCAGCCGCTTATCCGCGTGTCCTCGATAACCGTTGGAGGTAGATAATATGCAGCTTGAAGCTATAAAGAAAAGTCTTGTCGAGGCGCTCTCTCGCCTTGGCATCGACGAGTATGAGATATATTACAATTCGAAGGCCGAGACCTCGGTTGATACCCTTAACGGCGAGATAAACGCCTTTTCCTCGGGGGAGCGCGGCGGCATATGTCTGCGCGTGCTCGCGGACGGGAAAATGGGCTATGCGGCCACCGAGCTTATGAGCGAGGAGGAGATGGAGAGCCTCGCCCGCCGTGCGCTCGAGAGCGCCCTTATCACCGAGAAGCTCGACACGGTAGGCTTCTTTAGGGGCTCGCCCGAGTATACGCCCGTGGCGGCGGCCGCCGCGGCTCCCACCGCCACCGAGCTTCGCGAGGGGGCTCTTAGGCTCGCCTCACTTACCTACAGTGCGGGAGAGCGGGTAGGAGAGGGAACGGCTACCTCGGCGTTCAATTACAGCTTTACCGTGCGCCTTTTAAATTCACACGGGCTCGACCTTGAATATACCGCGGCCGTCAGCGCGGCCTATGCCGAGGCCGTCGTAGAGACCGAAAACGAGAAAATATCCGACTACTCCGTAAAAATGCTCACCCCCGACCGCGAGAGCGCTCTTCAGGCTATCGCGAGCGAGGCGGTCAGCCGTGCAGAGCGTAAGCTCGGTGCAAAAATCCCCCCCTCGGGAAGGTACGACCTCGTTATCGATGCCTCGGCTATGAGACAGCTTCTTTCGACCTTCTCCTCGTCATTTTCGGCGAAGGCGGCGCTCGAGGGTATGTCCCGTCTTGGTGGCCGTGTCGGCGAGAAAATTGCCGCCGACTGCATCACCCTGACCGACGACCCGAGAAGAGAGGGAAGTCCTATGCATATTCCCTTCGATGCCGAGGGTGTCGCGACCGCGAGGCGCGCGCTTATCGAGCGCGGCGTTCTGAGGACCCTGCTTCACAACCGCGAGACCGCGAAGAGAATGAACACCGACTCCACCGCAAACGCGAGCAAGGCGAGCTACTCCTCGCCCATAGGCGTAAGGCCCTATTCGCTCGCGATTGAGCCGAGTGAGACGTCCCGCGAGGAGCTTTTCGCCACGGCCGAGGGCGGAATTTATATCACCGAGGTCAAGGGGCTTCACGCCGGGGCTAACCCCGTGACGGGCGACTTCTCGCTCGAGAGCGAGGGCTTCATCATTCGGGACGGTAAGGCCGCCGAGCCCGTCAAGTCCTTCACCGTGGCGGGGAACTTCTTTACTCTCCTCTCCGAGATTTCCGCCGTTGCGAGCGACCTCGATATAGGTGTTCCGACAGGAAGCGTGGGCTTCGGCTCCCCGAGCGTGCTCGTACGCAATATGAGCGTTGCGGGCGAGTAAAGAATGTCATTTTTTTAACGAATTCTTATTGACTTGATAGGCAAACTGTGCTAAAATTATTGAGGATTATAAAATATTTGAAATACAAGGAGAAAATCAATGGCAACCTACAACAAGAAGACAATTGAGGACGTAGCCGTATCCGGCAAGACCGTTCTCGTTCGTTGCGACTTCAACGTTCCTATGAAGGACGGCGTTATCACCTCTGACAAGAGAATAGTAGAGGCGCTCCCCACCGTTAAGTACCTTATGGATAACGGTGCCAAGGTTATCCTCTGCTCTCATATGGGCAAGCCTCACAACATCTTTACCGAGGGCTTCGGCCTTACCAAGAAGGAGAAGAAGGCCGTTGCGGCTCTTCCCGAGTGCGAGAGGGAGGCTGCTACTGCGGCTTATCTTGAGAAGGCGGTAAGCGCTGACAAGAAGAAGCTCACCCTGAAGCCCGTGTGTGCGAGAATTAACGAGCTTCTCGGCGAGGAGCGTGTTGTATTTGCCGAGGATATTATCGGTGAGGATGCTAAGGCTAAGGTTGCCGCACTTAAGGCAGGCTATGCCGTGCTTCTTGAGAACACCCGCTTCGATGCACGCGAGGAGAAGAACGGTGCGGACTTTGCTAAGGAGCTTGCCTCCTACGCCGACATCTTCGTAAACGATGCGTTCGGTGCGGCTCACAGAGCACACGCATCTACCGCGGGCGTTGCAGACTACATTCCCGCCGTTTGCGGCTATCTTATTCAGAAGGAAATCTCGGTTATGGGTAAGGCACTCCAGAACCCCGAGCGCCCCTTTGTTGCAATTCTCGGCGGTGCTAAGGTTGCCGACAAGCTTAACGTTATCGACAATCTTCTCACCAAGGTTGACACTCTTATCATCGGTGGCGGTATGGCGTTCACCTTCGCCGCTGCACGCGGCTTCTGCGTTGGTAAGTCGCTTCTCGACGAGACGAAGCTTGATTACTGCCGCGAGATGATGGCAAAGGCCGAGGAGAAGGGCGTTAGTCTGCTTCTCCCCATCGACAATGCTATTGCAGACAGCTTCCCGAATCCCATCGATGCACCCATAGACGTTGAGTACGTTGATGCAGATAAAATTCCCGAGAGCAAGGAGGGCCTTGACATCGGTCCCAAGACGGCCAAGCTCTTCGCAGATGCCGTTCTCTCCGCAAAGACCGTAGTATGGAACGGCCCCATGGGCGTATTTGAGAACCCCACCCTTGCAAAGGGCACCGTAGCCGTAGCTCAGGCTCTCGCCGACAGCACCGCCACCACCATAGTAGGCGGCGGCGACTCCGCCGCAGCCTGCGAGCAGCTCGGCTTCGCCAGCAAGATAACCCACATATCTACAGGCGGTGGCGCATCGCTTGAATTCCTTGAGGGGAAGGACCTCCCCGGCGTATCCTGCCTCCTTGATAAGTAATTTTTGGCTATAATCGCCGTTTTCTGCCTAGCTCGCCGTAGGCTTCTACGGCTTCGGGCAGAAGAACGACGATTCTATCTCAAAAATTCCATTATCAAGGCAAGCAATTTTGAGGTTATAGTCACCGTTTTTGCGGGGCTCGCCGTAGGCTTCTACGGCTTCGGGCAGAAGAACGACAATTCTATCTCAAAAATTCCATTATCAAGGCAAGCAATTTTGAGGCTGTGATTGCCGTTTTTTGCGGGGCTCGGCGTAGGTTTCTACGCCGTCGGGCGAAGGAACAAGCCTTTTTCCTCAAAAAAACCGTTATCGAAGCAAGAAATTTTGAATAAAAGTAAACAAAGGTTGGCAAAGTCAAGGCTTTGCCAACCGTCATAATGAAAGGACTTAAAATGAGAAGAACAGTAATTGCGGGCAACTGGAAGATGAATATGACGCCGAAGGCGACGCGGGCGTTCATCACCGAGCTTGCACCTATGGTAGCCGGGCTTGACAAGTGCGACATCGTGCTTTGCGTGCCCTACGTAGATATTGCTACCGCCGTCGAGGCGGCAGCGGGCACGAATATTCATATCGGTGCCGAGAACGTTCACTTTGAGAAGAGCGGCGCCTTCACGGGTGAGATAAGCGCAGAGATGCTCACCGAGATTGGTACCGAGTACGTCGTTATCGGTCACTCCGAGCGCAGAACCTATTTCGGCGAGACCGATGCCACCGTAAACCTTCGCACGAAGGCGGCTCTCGCGGCCGGGCTTAAGGTTATTCTTTGCCTTGGCGAGGTTAAGGAGGAGCGCCTCTCGGGCATTACGAACGAGATTGTCGCTATGCAGACCAAGCTCGACCTTGCGGGCATCAGCGCCGAGGAGCTTAAGAACGTGATTATCGCCTACGAGCCCGTATGGGCAATCGGCACGGGTCTTACCGCGACTCCCGAGCAGGCTGACGAGACCTGCGGCGTTATCCGCTCGGTTATTGCAGAGCTCTACGGTGCCGCGGCTGCCGAGGAGATTACCATTCAGTACGGCGGCTCTATGAACGATGCCAACGCGGCAGAGCTTCTCTCGAAGCCTAACGTTGACGGCGGCCTCATCGGCGGCGCATCGCTTAAGACCGACAAGTTTACTACTATCGTAAAGGCTGCAAATTAAACTGCAAAACAATAAACAAAAAAATGCCGAGAGGAAAAAGGGTGATGTCCTTAGCGGAGAATTAACATTTTGACAAAAGTGCAAGCATCGCATTTGACCGGTCAAACGCAAACGGGCTAAGCCCAAACCCTTATAACACGCAGAAAGAGAGAACAAATCGGTTTTGTAACCGAAATGTCCTCTCTTTTTCTGATAGTGAAGTTTTCGCTATTGCGAAAGTGAAGTTGCTATGCAGTGAAGTTTGTGCTACGCACAAGTGAAGTTAAGTTTGCCCACATTTCGCCGTCAGGCGAAACTTCACTCACGAAGTGAACTTCACTATCGAAGATAACTTCACTTGCCCTTAAGGGCAAACTTAGTTAGCGTGATACTCCGTTAAGAGTATCGCGCTAATCCTCTCGGCAGTTTTTTATTTCTCCTCGAAATGATATTTAACGGTTTTAAAATCGCCGCGCTCGAACACGGGGAGAAGCCCCACGTTCATAAGCGTTGAGCCGCTGAGAATGAGGTTAAGCTCGGGAACGTAATACTTCTTCTCGGGCGCGAGGCCGCGCGGAGCGAATCTCTTAAGCTGCGCGTTCGGTCTGCCCATTCTCTGATAGCAGGTTAGCTCTGCATGTGTCTTATCCTTCGACACGAGGGTATAGCCAAAGTAGTTCGACTCCATCGGGTTATCGGTCCTGTAGAGGTCTCCCTCGAGTATTAGCGACTCCATCTCCTTGTACTCGGCAATCTGTCGCTTCGTCAGCTCCTTATCCTCCTCGGTGAATACCGAGGTGTCGAGCTCGTAGCCCGTGGTGCCGAGGTGCGCGATGTCGGCGCGGGTCTTCGCATCGGTGACTCTGCCGGTCTGGTGGTTGGGAACGACCGAGAAGTGACAGGTCATCGAGGAGAGCGGGTAAACTATCGACGTACCGTACTGAATGAGGGTTCTCTCGTCAGCGTCCGAGTTGTCCGAGGTCCATATCTGCGGGAAGTAATAGAGCTGCGAGGGGTCAAACCTCGCGCCGCCGCCGGCACAGCCCTCGAAAATGACGTTCGGGTGTGTCTCTATAATTCTCTCGAAGATGTCGTAAAGGCCGAGCGCATATCTGTGCGCGAACTCCGACTGTCTGTCGGCGGGCAGGCCGAGAGAGTAGGACTCGGTTACGTTTCTGTTGTAATCCCACTTAACGTAGGTGATGTTGTTCTCGTCGAGAATTTTATTTACCGAGTTGATTATGTAGTCGCGCACGTCGGCTCTCGTTATATCCATAACGAACTGATTTCTCGTGTAGCAGGGAAGTCTGCCCGGCGCCTTGATGGCGTAGTCGGGGTGCGCTCTGTATATATCCGAATCCTCGTTTATCATCTCGGGCTCAAACCAGAGGCCGAAGCTCATTCCGAGCGAGTTCACGTGGTCGATGACGGTCTTAAGTCCGCCCTTCAGCTTATCGGTGTTAACGTACCAGTCGCCGAGGCCCGCCTCGTCGGTATTTCTCGCACCGAACCAGCCGTCGTCGAGAACGAAGGTATCGATACCCGTATCCTTGACCGCGCTCGCGATAGCCATAAGCTTCTCGTTGTCGAAGTCCATATAGGTACCCTCCCAGTTGTTGATAACGATGGGACGGCTCTTTTTTGCAAATCTCGGGTTGATAAGATAATTTCTGTAGGCATCGTGATACTCGCGGCTCATACCGCCAATACCCTCGGACGAATATGCGATAGCGACCTCGGGGGTCTCGAACTCCTCGTCTGCCTTAAGCTTCCACTCGAAGTCGAAGTCATTGATACCGCCCGTGAGGAGGGTCTGACCGTCGTTTACGCCCTCTGCCTTAAGCACGTAAGACGAGGAATAAATAAGGCTGACACCGTATACCTCACCCGAGTCCTCGGTAGTGCCCGGGGAGAGAAGCGCGATGAAGGGGTTGAGCGTAGCCGATGAGGTGGTACGCTTCGAGTCAATCGAGACGACGCCGTTATGTAAGTGTGTCTTCTGTATTCTGCGCTCCATACCCCACGCGCCGTGAAGACTCATAAGCTCGAAGCTCTGTGTCGGGAGCGACATCGAGAAGGAATATGCGCGCTTAAGCCTTATCACCTTATTGGAGCAGTTCTTGTAAACCACCCTTCTTGCAATTACGTTGCAGTCGGGATAGACGGTGTAATAGAGGTCCGCGCCGAAGTCGGATACGGTATCGTAAAGATGGAGCACGAGCGTTTCGCCGCCGCGCATTGACGGCATACCCTTCATTCTCGGCTTCTCGGGGAGAATCTCGTGCGAGTCGTAGAGCAGCTCGCAGATTCTGTCGCCTGCCTCGTTCGCTACCTGCACACAGGGCTCGCGGAAGTCGCCGTTACCGAAGAAGGCGAGCTCGGAGGGGAAGTAGTGGTAGGACGAGCCCTCCTCAAAGCCGTCCACCTTCTCGCCCGGGACGGTCGCGGCACAGCTTCGCCCGCCCTTGCCTCTGGTATAGAAGAGGGGGTCTCTGCCTATCTTAGTGCCGTAGTATAGGTGCTCGGCATATCCGAATTTATTAATAAAAAAGGCGTAGGTTGTGCTCTTACCCTCGAGATAGAAGGTCTTTGTGGCTTTGTCAAAGCTGATTGCCATAATGTGCTCCTTTTTGTGTTTTATGTTTTTTTGTCGCCTTTGCGACGGACGCCTGACACGCTCCGCGTGGGAGTACGGCGTGCTTTTGTGCACCCGGTATGCGCCCGCGCCCTCAAATGCCGCAAAGCACGGCGTGAAAAACGTGCCTATTAGCGCTCTATCTTGATTATACAACACTGCGCTCTTAAAGTCAATTGCAGTTTGTTGCGTATTTTCGTGCGTTCAATTATAGAGCCGTCTTAAAATTCTAATAAATTAGAAAACAATTTTAAAACGGGTAAATGTTCATAAAGCGTACATCTTATTTTTGTGCAACCGTGACAAAGCGCGGGCTGAAAAATCGGTGAGTTTGCCGATTGAAATAGAGACGGGATTTTGGTAAAATAGTAGCGTAAAATATTTTCCACAAAGGAGAAATAAAAATGGCAGGTCTTTCACTCCGTCACATTTATAAGAAGTATCCCGGTGGCGTTACCGCCGTATCCGACTTCAACCTTGAGATTAAGGATAAGGAGTTCCTTATCTTCGTAGGTCCCTCGGGCTGCGGTAAGTCGACTACTCTTCGTATGATTGCAGGTCTTGAGGAGATTTCCGAGGGCGAGCTTTACATAGGCGACAGATACGTCAACGACGTAGCTCCCAAGGACAGAGATATTGCGATGGTGTTCCAGAACTACGCACTTTATCCTCATATGACCGTATTTGATAACATGGCGTTCGGTCTTAAGCTTCGTAAGGTTCCCAAGG
>JAFVQW010000045.1 GCA_017504605.1 Clostridia bacterium | reverse complement strand
GTATAGCCTGTCTAGTTATCACTTTGAACAAAGGAAACGGGGACGGCGTACCGTCCCCGTCAGAAAATGCGTATTATTTTTTGAGTGCCTCGGCTATAACCGCGGCAATCTCGTCTGCGGCCGTGTCGAGGGCCGCCGAGGACTTAAGGCTCTTATCGCGAGAGGAAATCTCAACGATGCCCGCCTTCATATTACGGGGGCTGACGACGGCTCTGTAGGGCACGCCGAGCAGGTCGGCGTCGGAGAACATTACTCCGGCGCTGATGTTTCTGTCGTCGTATATTACCTCAATGCCGTGTGCGGTAAGCTCCTCATAAAGCCTATTGGCGTACGCCTTAACCTCGGCATCGTCCGAGCGTACGGCGCACAGGTGTACCTGCCAGGGTGCAATCGAGATGGGCCAGATGGGGCCGTAGTCGTCGTGGTGAACCTCGCATATAGCAGCGGCAAGTCTGCCGACACCAATGCCGTAGCAGCCCATAATGGGATAATTGGTATTACCCTCCGCATCGGTATAGGTCATATTCATCGACTTCGTGTACTTCGTACCAAGCTGGAAGATGTTTCCGACCTCGATACCGCGGGATATGGTAACCGAGTGCTTACCGCACACGGGGCATATGCCGCCCTCCTTAATCTTCGCGAAGTCGTGATACTCGATATTCGCAAGGTCGCGCTCCATGTCGAGACCCGTGCAGTGATATTCGCTCTCGTTTGCACCGCATACGAGGTTGTTCATACCGCGAAGCGAGCTGTCGTAGAGGACGGTGCACTTAGCCGAGAGGCCGACGGGGCCGATATATCCCGCGCAAAGACCGCACTCGCAGTCGATGACACCGGGGTGAATATCGTAGCCGAGGTAGTTCGTGAGCTTAGTCTCGTTAACCTCAAGGTCGCCGCGAATAAAGAGCACGACGTAGCTGTCGTCGGAATTTCTCTGATATACGACCGCCTTACAGGTGTCGCTCTCGCTGACAGAGAGGAAGGAGCAGAGCTCCTCGATAGTCTTAACGCCGGGGGTGCTTACCTTGGTAAGGGGCTCCGAGTCCCTCGTGCGGGTGTATTCGGTGATGTTCTCCGCCGCCTCCATATTGGCGCGGTAATTACACTCGGGACAGATAACGATAGAGTCCTCGCCAATATCGGTAAGAAGCATAAACTCGTGAGAGATGCTGCCGCCCATCATACCCGAATCGGATGCAACCGACACTACCTCGGGAATACCCGCGCGGGCGAAAATTCTCTCATACGCCTTGTGGCATCTGTCGTAATACTCCTCAAGGTCGGCCTGGCTCGTATGGAAGGAATATGCGTCCTTCATAGTGAACTCACGCACACGAATAAGACCCGACTTCGGTCTTGCCTCGTCACGGAACTTGGTCTGTATCTGATATATCATAAAGGGATATTTGTTATAGCTGTTGCCGTACTCGCGAACGAGCTGAACCGCCGCCTCCTCGTGCGTCATACCGAGCACCACGGGGCTGCCGTTACGGTCACTGAAGCGAACGAGCTCCTTACCGATGCTGCCGTATCTGCCCGACTCCTCCCAAAGCGATGCGGGCATAACGACGGGGAAGGAAACCTCCTGTCCGTCTATCGCGTCCATCTCCTCGCGCAGAATGGCCTCAATCTTACGCGTAATGCGCTTTAAGGGCATGTAGGACGAGAATATGCCGTTTGCGACGTACTTCATATAGCCGCCGCGCACCATCAGGGCGTGGCTGTCAACCACGCAGTCCGACGGTCTTTCCTTAAATCTTTCTCCAACAAGCTTTTCGAGCTTCATAATATATGCCTCCGTTTTGTATTTTTGAAATAAAAAAGCCCTAAGCCGACAAACGTCGGCTTAGGGCGAACAAAAGTCCGTGGTACCACCTAAATTCGGATAAAAATCCGCACTTTACGTCTCTGTTACGGGAGAGCCCGGCGGCGCTTTTTCGCGCGCGGCTCCGAGGTGGGTTCGGCACTCCTCCGACGGGGGCTCGCACCAACCGCCCTCTCTCTTTGCTCCTCGGAATACCTAATATTTCTCATCATAGCCTTTAAATATTCGGTTTGGAACTATTGTAGCACAACGAGTGCCGTTTGTCAAGCCTCGGGACTAAAAATTCACGCCTATCGCATCAGCTCGTCGGACAGGCGGAGAATTTCCGCCGCCACACGCCCCCGCTCTTTTTTAAGCACGGCACTGTAAATGGGATATGCAAGAGCTGTAAGCACGCCGCCGACAGCACCCACGGCAATTCCGAGGGGCAAAACAAAATCCCGATGCGTGCCGATAAGCTCGCCTAGGTTCGACATAACGAGGCTCATGCCGAGCCCGAGCGTCAGAGTGCCGACAACGCCGAAAACGAGAGAGACCGCCCGTGCCCGAGCGGCAGGGCGTGCGTCGAGGCGGCGAAGCCGCTCGAGCTTATTCTCCTCCTCGGGCCCGCGCTCGGTGTATTTTTCGCGAATTTTATTTATCTCCTCCCTCTCCCTTGCCGAGTAGGTATATTTAAATCCGCCGCTTTTATTATCCATTTTTTCCGTTCCTTATTATTTTTATTTCCCGCGCTCCGCGGACTATCATATAAATTGCCATTGATATAACGAGGGCCGATATTGCCGCCCCCGTTGCGGAGAGGAAGAGCCGTCTTGTTCCCCCCGTCATTTCTGCACCGAAGGTCGTGAGCATAGTTGCCTCGAGGGTTAAAAGCGACACGCTCGCCGCGGCGAGACTGATAGCCTTCGCCGCCGAATATATCGGGCTTTTGTATTTTCTGTATTTAACCGCGTTGATTATCGCTACCGTAAGCGAGGTGAAGGTGTAGGCCGCGAGGGCTATCGTCGTAATCTCGTGATGATGGAAGCTGCGGTTCCAATAAACCATAAAGAAAATCATCACCGCAAGCGCGAGGTTCATAACGAGGAATATTATTCCGCAGTCGCGGTATTTTTTAAGCTCTGTGTGAAGCCTCTCGCCGGGAGCATATTTCCTCGTGTGGCGTACCAGGAAAAACCTCATAACGCCAAGGCATATATAGTACGCACCGAGCGAAAGGAACCAAAGCGTGCCGTGGTAAAACCCGAGCCAGAGCTGGAAAACTCCGTAGAGGGCGTTCCACAAAAGCGCGCCGTAGAGCGACACCTTAATACGCAGGCGTGTGTCCTCACGCCACCTTATCGCGTATTTGTTTTTGCTCTTAAAGCTCCCAAAAAGCTTGATTAAATACGGTATTCTAAAGCACCAGACGGTTAACGTATACGCCGCTATAACGTAAGATACTATGGCAACGGCAGACTCCGTGCCGACGAACACCATAGACCCGACGAGCAAAACCGCCGCGAAGGGCAAAAGAAGCAGCATAATCGCCATATGCGGAAACAGTAGGGCTTTACCTATCCTCTTCCAATCCATCGTTAGCCCTCCTGATTTTCACCGTAAAGGTCGTACCGACACCGATAGCGCTCTCCACGGAAATCTCGCCCCGCATGATGTCAACCACCCGCTTAACAAGGGGCAGTCCGAGGCCGTTGCCCTGCGTTTTGTGCGAGGTGTCGCCCTGGTAAAACTTCTCGAAGATATGCGAGCCGACCTCGGCGCTCATTCCGCAGCCCGTGTCGGACACCCTGACCGTAGCATATTCGTCATCTGCCGTAAGCATAAGAGCCACTCTGCCGCCGTCCTCGGTAAACTTAAAGGCGTTGGAAAAAAGGTTATTCCACACGAGCGAGAGAAGCTCCGCATCGGCAGAAATCTGCACGCCCTCGGCAATATCGGTTTCGATTTCAATATTCCTTCTCTCCCACGTGCTCTCGTATTGAAGCAGGCTCTCGCAAAGCTGCTCCCCGAGGTCGAAGGTGGTGAGATTGGGATAAATCTGCTGATTTTCAAGGCGGTTAAGCTTCAGGATGTTCGTCATCATATCTGCAAGGCGGCGCGAGGCATCGGTAACCGCCTTGGCATACTCAATCCGCTTTTCCTCGGATAAATCGGGCGCCCGCAGAAGAGCTCCGTAGTTCTGCATTACCGCAAGCGGGGTTTTCATCTCGTGGGATACGTTTGCGATAAAATCGGTACGCAGAGTTTCAACGCTCGAGAGCTCCTCCGCCATGGCGTTAATCGCCTCGCCGATTTTATTGAAGCCCTCCATGCCCGAGCCGTGCAGATGCTTAATGCGGACGGAGAAATCTCCGTTCATGATTTTTTCGGCGGCCTCGGTAATCATTCTGACCGGCCTATCCACCATAATTCTTCGGCGGATGAAGTCGGCGGTTTTGAAAAGCACGGTTATAATTACAACGTTGAGGAAGGTAATTTTTGCCGCCTCGGCTATGTTGCCCGTGGTATAGGTAAGCCCCATTTCCCTCGAGAGGACACTGAGAAACAGCATCATACAGCAAGAAACCACAAAGCCAACCGAGAGAAAGAAGAAAATAAAGCTGCTTAGCTCCTTAAGCACTCCTTGGAAGGTCGGCCTTTTCATTTAATCACCGCCTTATAGCCAAGACCGTGAACGGTCTGGATTTCAAACGAGTCGCACTCCGAGAGCTTGGCGCGGAGCTTCGTCATATACACGTCAACCGTTCTCGTGCCCGACTGCGTATCCACGTCCCAGAATTCGTCCATCAGCTGTGTACGGGTAAAGGTCTTTTTCGGATAGGAGAGGAGCTTGTAAAGCAGGTCGAACTCTCTTGCCGTGAGGGGGATTTCCTCCCCGTCGAGGGTCGCACTCCTCTCGTCGGCATCCATCGCGAATTTGCCCACCTCAAGGCGGCGGCTCGACGCAATCTTGGAGCGCCGAAGCAAAGCGCCGATACGCAGGAACAGCTCATCAAGATCGATGGGCTTGGTCATATAATCGTCGATACCGATGCGGAAGCCTCTCTGCTTTGATGCGAGGTCGTCGCGAGCGGTCATAAACAGAATAGGAATATCGCTGTTAAGCGAGCGGACGGTCTTCGCAAATTCAAAGCCGTCGATGTTCGGCATCATAATATCCGACACGATACAGTCGAACACCGTCTTATACATCTCATCGTAGGCGCTCTCGGCATCGAGGCATCCGACCGCCTCGTATCCCGAGCTATTGAGAAACGAGCAAACCGAACGGTTGAGATCCCTGTCGTCCTCAACTACTAAAATTTTGAACATATCCTCATCCTCCGACAGCATTTTTGTTTTCTACTTACATTGTAGCATATAAATGTTAAAGTTTTGTTTATAAAACTCTGTTTTGATGAAAAAAGCGGCGCTTTCGCGCCGTTTTTTTCCTTTTATTTATTGATGATTTTGTCGCTGAGCGCGAGAATTTCAGCGCCGTACCTTTTCTTCCGCGCATTAAGAATTCCCTTATACATAGGATAGGTAAGAAGCGCCATAGCGAGGCCGAGCACCCCGACGACAATTCCGGGAACGAGGGGAGCCGACATGCCGAGCATCTGTCCGATATCGGTCATAACGAGGCTCATGCCCGCGCCCATAATAATAGCGGAAATGCTTCCATAGACGTATGCGAAGATACCCGCGGGGCGTCTTACCCTCGCATCAAGCTCGCGGAGCTCGTCGAGCTCGGAGGATGTCTTTTCCATATACTGCGTGCGAATTTTCTGTGCCATAAACTGCGTATCGTTCTTGTTCATTTTCTTGTTTCCTTTCGGTTTCGTTTTATTGTGACTGTATTATAGCAGTCGTTTGTTTTTGATTTTTTTATGAAATGTTTTTGTTTTGTTAAAATACCTTTTTTAAGAGGCTCAAAGCTCGGAGTTCCCCCTGCCGAGCACCTCTAACAGAAACGCAGTCGCAAATTTGCACCCGCCAAAGAAGGCCTTTTTCACAAACAAGCCCTCTATATCGCATAGCGCATCGATATACTCCTCTACTGCCCGTTGCTGCTCGAGGCTTAGCGAATTGTTGACTCCCTCGTGAAGCCTTACAGCCTCCCCCGCAAGGGCTCGCTCCTCGTCGGTATCGATTACGGCACATTCGTTCGAAAGATATTCATCCCATAGCTTTTCAAGTATTTTCTTCATTTTTCTTCTCCCTTCCGTTTAGTTCAAATGCGAACTAAATATATTATAGTTCAATTATGAACTAAAGTCAACCTATTTTAGTTCATTTGTGCTATAATTTTCTTAAAAAAAGGCGGTGATTAAATGAGCGTATATCAAAGACTGAAGGACCTCAGAGAGGATGCCGACAAAAGTCAGGAGGAAATCGCGAAAATCATAGGTACAAGCCAATCCTATTACGCTCAGTACGAGAACGGGAAAAGAGCAATTCCGTTCGAGCGCGTTGTCGTTTTGGCAAGGTACTACGGAGTTTCCCTTGACTACATCGCGGGGCTTATCGACACGCCGAGGTCGCTTAAGTAATAAAATTGAAGCTTTTTAAGTGGAAAAGCGCTTGAAAAAAATCGAGTGTTGTTGTATAATGTAAAAAGATGACACCATTGAAAGGAGAACACCGTGCTTGATGTAAGAACCAACGTAGCGAAGAATATCACCGAGCTCCGTATCCGTAACGAGATGACGCAGATTGAGCTTGCACAGCAGCTCAACTACTCGGATAAAACCATATCGAAGTGGGAGCGTGGCGAGTCTACGCCCGACGTCGCTGTCCTCGTGCAGATGGCCGACATCTTCGGTGTCAGCCTCGATTATCTCGTCCGCGCCGACGTGACCGACACGCGTAAGAAGCCGCGCCGACCCGAGCCTATATATAACAGGAAGGCTATTTCCTATATATCCGAGAGCTGCGCGTGGATTGTCGCGGTTTTCGCCTTTATCATCACCTCGCTTGTGACCGAGTCGGCCTCGTTCCAGTGGCTCTTCCTCGTCTGGGCGCTGCCCGTCGCGGTTATAGTCAAGCTCGTATTTAACTCGATTTGGTTTAACCCGCGTAACAATTATCTTATCATCTCCGCACTTATCTGGTCTCTTCTCGCCGCGCTCCACATTACCTTTCTCCAGGTGGGAATCAATATAGCGCTTATATACCTGCTCGGCGCGGCCGGACAGGTAGTAGTCGTCCTCTGGTCCTTCGTAAGGAAGCCAAAAAGGACGGAAGAGGAGCAGATGTAAACAATTATATACAAAAAGCCGCTTAAATTAAGCGGCTTTTTTATTATTCTACTGTGCGTAGAGAGCCCGTAGAGAAACTCTACGGGAGTGGAAAAATAGGAGAGCCCAATTCCCCGAGCAGTAGGTTTACTTTTCGCCCTCGCGCGGATATAATAGCCTTGTAGCAAAAGCACGGAAATTAAAGGAGTACTCAACAATGTCCGACACTTTTTATAATTCTAAAGAGGAAATTCCGATTTTTTTCTCAACCGATGACAACTACATACCCTATCTCGACGTTGCCCTCTCGTCACTTATAGACAACGCCTCGCGCGAATATAGCTACAGAATTATCGTTTTGAACACGGGGCTCGCTCCCGAAAACGTGGAGCTTGTAAAGAAGAACGAGCGCGAGGGCTTCCGCATAGATTTTCTCGATATATCCGAGGAGCTTATCAATATAAAGGAAAAATTCAAGAACGTATATCACTTCTCGGTCGTAACCTATTACAGGCTTTTCATTGCCTCGCTCTTTCCCGAGTATAACAAGGTGCTCTACCTCGACTGCGACCTCGTGGTCCTCGGCGACGTCTCCGAGCTCTACAATATGCCTATCGGTAACAACATCTTAGCCGCCGCGCCCGAGGAGTTCGTAAGAAGCACGCCCGAATTCAGGCTCTACGCCGAGCGCGCACTCGGAGTTAACCCCGACGGGTACGTCAACGCGGGCGTTCTCGTCATCAACACCGAGGCCTTCAGAAAATACGGCATCGAGGAGCGCTTCGTCGAGCTTATTTCACGCTACGACTTCGACCTGCTCGACCCCGACCAGGCATATCTAAACTATCTTTGCGACGGCAAGATTTTTTCTCTCCCGAGCGGCTGGAACAAGGAGCCTATGGCATACCCCTGCGAGGGAAAGAAAAACATCGTACACTACGCGCTCTATAAGAAGCCCTGGCAGTACGACGACGTCGAGGACGGCGAATATTTTTGGCGCTATGCAAGAAAATCCCCCTTTTATGATAAAATACTTAAGAACAAGGCGGGCTTTAGCGAAGAGGATCGCGCCAAAAAGGAGGCGGCCGCTGCCGAGATACTCGAGCACGCGCTGAGTATTGTAGAGAGCGACGACACCTTTGCAAAGAGGCTCACCGCAGTCGAGGTGAAATGATGGAGAAATCGGCGGCAAGACTTGAAATATTAAAGAGAATAGACGAGCTCGAAAGACAACAGCTCTGGCACCTCGACGTCGAGGACGACCCCGAGACCTATCCGCTTATGCCGGGCGACGTAGACTATCTCAACGAGAGGCTCTCGAGTAAGATAAAGAACAAAATAGCCAATTTCTGCGGCACGCGCTTCTTTGAAAAAATGATAAAGCAGGGTCAGCTCGTTATAAAGGAGGTTCGCGGCATCGAGAACTTCCGGGCCGTAGAGGGCGGTAAAATCGTTACCTGCAACCACTTCAGCGTCGGCGACAACTACGCCGTCTGGCGTGCGCTTCGCGACAGTATGGACGGTAAAATGCTCTATAAGGTTATCCGCGAGGGCAACTACACCAACCCGCCGAAGCCCTTCGGCCTCTTTATGCGCCACTGCAATACCCTTCCCCTCTCGAGCCAGCTTTCAACGATGAAAAAATTTATGAGGGCGGTCGAGACTCTTCTCGCACGCGGCGAGACGATACTCATCTACCCCGAGCAGGGAATGTGGTGGAATTATAGGAAGCCCCGTCCTATGCAGGACGGCGCCTTCTCGCTCGCGGTAAAAAATAACGCTCCGATAGTGCCTGTATTTATCACTATGGAGGACGGCGAAAGACTCGACGGCGACGGCTTCCCCGTTCAGGAATACACCCTTCATATTCTCCCCGCAATCTATCCCGACACGTCGCTCCCCGCACGCGAGGCGCGAGAGAAAATGAGAAACGAGAACTACGAGGCCTGGGTCAGAGTGTACGAGAGCTTCTACGGTACGCCCCTCGTCTATGCAAGTAGCGAGGGCGCGGAATGAAGCTGTATCTCACGGTAATCGGCATCGCCGCCTCAATTATCGCGGCGGTAAATATCGCCCTCGGCACCGGCGCGTGGTATTATATTATTGCCGTCACGGTATGGTGCGTTGCACTGCAGTTTGCAATCGACGGCTCTATTGCCATTATAATTAAGCTTACTCCCGACAGATGGTATAAGATTGACAGCCCAGCCTATAGGGTATCGAAGCGCGAGGTTGACCTCTATCTCCGCCTCGGTGTGAGGCGCTGGAAGGACAAGGTGTGGGAGCTCGGCGGTATCGGCGGCTTCAGTAAGAGGGCACTCCTCGAGCCGAATAATCCCGCCTATATTGAGAAATTTATCATCGAGTGCCATAAGGGTGTCTTGACGCACAGGCTCTCCTACCCCGCGGGCTTCCTCGCTATGCTGACGGTGTGGAGCGTCTGCTCGTTCACGGTCGCCCTGCCCGTCGCGCTCGTGAACCTGTATCTCAATATTTTACCGACTGTCGTCCTAAGATACAATACACCGAAGCTTCAGTCGGCATTAAAAAGACTGCGAAATCGGCAGGGCGTGATATAAAAACGGTGAGAAGCGTAATGCTTCTCACCGTTTTTATAGTTTTTTTAAGTAGTTGCAAAATCCACCAGCATACATATCGTCCTGCCGTTCGCCGAGGCGTTCGGGCTCCAGGGGTTGAAATAGGGATTGCTCTGGTGATAGCGCTCCTGCATATAGTACTCGTCGGACATAGCGTATCTTTCGTTACAGTCAAGAATTTCAAGACAGCGCTCGCGCATACCGTGACGGAGAAAATACTTAAACCACAGGTATTCCTGATTAGCAACGTACCACACGAGGCACTTGCCGTTTTCATCAAGATTATACTGCGTCGAGCCGTCGCTCCTTCTGTCAGGCATTCTGTCGTAGAGACCGCCCCTTATCATACCGCGCTCGGTATAGGTAGCGATAATTCTCTCCACCTCCATTTCGTCTATATCAAGACACTCAATGACGTAAGGCAGAGGAGGGCTGAAGGTGAATTTTTGGCTTACCACCTCGTCGGGAAGCGAGGGAGAGAACGGAACGGTAAGGCTGCCCTCGGGGTATTTGTCCGCGTGCTGTCTCCAGCACGACCTCATAACCGCGAGATAGTCGTCGCGCTCGGCCAGAATTTCCGCGGCACGCTCATCTCCAAAGGCGGCGAACGCCTCGCCGAGTGCCGTAAGTCCGCGAATATTAAAGGTATCGGTGTTTGCCCAGGACTGAAAAACGAACTCGTCGTCACAGCTTCTCATAGGCGGGAAGAGCCCTGCCACGAGGTTATCTTTTGCCGCCTCCTCAGCGCCGAGACGCTTGCCCTTTATCCATAAAAACGAGCGATACGCACGGTCGGAATACTTCTCAAAATACTCTCTGTCACCGCGGTAAAGCGCATAGTCACCGAAGCTTGTCAGCACGTTTGCCGTAGCCATAGCCCAGGGAATAGCGAACGGAGTAATCTCGCCGCTCTCGGTAAAGAACTCGTTGAAGTAAATCTCCATAATAGGCTCTACGTAATCGTCGAAGTCACCAATTTTCCAAAGCGCCTCGAGAACGGGCATAGTCTCGTACGCCCACACCTGACGCTGAAGACCTCCCTGACGGGCAAGCACGAAGTTATGACCGCGGGGGCGAGTAAAGCACTGAAGAAGCTGTACGGTGAGATTTTTTATCATTCTCACCTTTGCCCCGTCGGCAAGAATTGCCTCGGGAAGCTTATTGATTTTGGCAAGCTCGCGCTCCCAGGCACTAATGCACTCGGCACGCGCCGCCTCATAGTCGAATTCTCCGACCTCGCCCATATCAAAGGCGAAGCGGCACACACGCACCTCGCCCGGCTCAAGATTTAATCTCGCCGTCGCGATACCGGTCTTCTCGGAGAAATTAAAGGCGATATCGCCCATCATCTTTATCCGTCTCTCCCCGTCGGTGAGGGTGTCCCCCTCCGCGCGCCAGGTAGCCTTCTGCTTATACCACTCGTTAACGTCGGGAGCGTACGGTGCGTACACGTCGGGTGCACCAAAGACGAGCTCCGCCTCCTTGGCGGTTCTGAGCAGGAAGGAGAGCGTCTCGCTTGCCGCCTCGGCAGTAGGGTTCTCGACACGCGCCTCTACGAAGCAACGCGGAGCAAGCCCAAAGTCCGAGAAGCACTCGAGTGTAAAATCGAACGCACCGAGCTTGAATTTTTGAGCGTGGACGGGAATACCGTCCTCGTGCTGAAGCATCTCGGTCTCACGGAAATCGAACTGGCTGTTATCCTTGCCGTGAAGAAACCACATCCCCGCAGACACGAGGTCGAAATACTCTCCCCTTACCGCGAGGTCGCTACCCGCAAAAATAATTTTTCCCTCGCGCCAAAGAGTGTACATTCTCTCGGACATCGGGGGGTGTATGTATCTTCTCGTCGTTTTCGGTCTTTGCCATTCAAGAGTGCTTTTCATATCTCTGCTTCCTTTTTGTTTACCGCACGCGCGTATTCTTCACTCAAATTGTATATCAAAGGCGTTTCTTTTGCAAGCCCTTTTTCTTCCCATAAAGTTGCCATATCTTCCCGAGAATGCAAAAAAAGGAAAATCAGTTGACTTTCCGCGCCTTTTGTTATATCATAGTAATCGGGGGTACGGATATGGCTATTAAATATAATATGGAGAAGCTAAAGAAGACCGTGACCGAGTTATGTACTCTTACGGGTCTTGCTATGCGAATACTCGATACGAAATACAACTCGCTTTTCGCCTATGAGAGCCGCGAGGACGGCTTTTGCCGCGCCGTGCTTACCTCCCCCGAGGGAAGCCTACGCTGCTCGAGCTGTGACCGCGAGATGATAGAGCGTGCAACGGAGGAAATGCGCCCCGTGTCGCATATTTGCCACGCGGGACTGTGCGATACGGCGGTCCCGATAATCAAGGACGGCGTGATAACCGGGCATATACTGATAGGGCGCGTGAGAACCTCGAACGAGCTCGACGAAGCAACACGGGAGCACCTTTTGTCCCTCGGAATATCCGAGGACTTAATTACGGAGAGCTACGCTAAGACAACCTATCTGAGCGAGCCTCAGCTGGCCTCGCTTAAAAGCCTCGTCTCGAATATCCTCTTCGACGGTGCGATAGAGGTCGAATACAACGACTTTATAACCCGTGCCGCCGATTATATAGATAAACATCTAAAAGAGGATTTATCGGTCAGCCGTCTTGCAGAGGCGCTATACGTGTCAAAGAATTTCCTATATAAGAGCTTCCGCAGCTCCTTCGGCATGACGGTAAGCGAATACGTAAGCGAGCGCCGGATAAAGCGCGCCGAGCGCCTGCTCGCCGAGACCGATGCGAGCTCCTACGAGATTGCCGAGGCGGTCGGCATAGAGAGCTACACCTACTTCTCGAAACTATTTAAGAAGCGCCGCGGCCTCTCGCCGCAGAAATACCGCAAGCAAGTAAAAAACGGTTGATTACTCAACCGTTTTTTTGGTTTTATGCTTTCTGACAATGCTAATCACCATAAGCGTAAGCGATATAATTATAATCGACGAAACTATAAGAATAGCGCAGTTCATAAAGAACTCCTCGGGCATAGCCCCGATAATCTCGTCGGTCGCGGGGTCAAAGAGCCAGTTATCCTTACCGGGAAAGAAGATGGCGTGGAATACGGCGAACGCCGTGTCGAAATCGGCGGCAACGACAGCGCCGATAAGGAGAAACGCCCCGAGCACCCCCGCCCCAGAGAAAAAGGGTATATCAAGCCCGAAGGGCCTCCAAAGCGCGACACGCCCGCGCCGTGCGAGGATAACGAGCAAAATAACCGCCGCCGAGGAAATGAGGAAGGCGAAGAAATTGAGGTTAAAGAGCACCTTGCAGTCGGCGAAGTGCGCCGCCCCCTCCTCGGAGAAGGCGAACGAGCCCGCCCCGAACTCCCCTCCGGGGAGCGTCAGGTAATCGAGCACCTCGTCGTAGCCCGCGCGTATCTCTTCCACCGTTTTATCGGTGTAAAACGGAATGTCGAGCGGCTCAATCTGCCAGTAATAAAAGGGCCTGAAATAAATCGGCAGCCCAATCGAAAAGGTCAGTATCATCACCGCCACAGCCACACCTAAAATAACCGTGCAAATCTTATTTTTCATTTTTTTCTTCCTTTATATAAAAGGCGTAATACCACTCGGCGAAGCGGCGAAGCCCCTCACGCAACGGTGTCGCAGGCTTAAAGCCAAAATCGCGTAAAAGCGCCGAGGTATCTGCATAGGTCACGGGTACGTCGCCGGGCTGCATGGGAACGAGGGTCTTGTGCGCCTCAAAATCGTAATCGGCGGGAAGAACCCCGGCTCTGACGAGCTCCTCACTCAAAATCTTAACGAAATCGAGCAGATTTTCGGGAGAGCTGTTACCTATATTATAAACCTTGTACGGCGGGATAAAAAGCCCGTCCTCGCCGAGCGCACGCTCGGGAGCCGTCTCCATAACCCGCATTACTCCCTCTACTATGTCATCGACATATGTAAAGTCTCTTTTACATTTTCCAAAGTTGAAGATTTCAATCGTTTTACCCGAAACGAGCTTGTTGGTAAAGCCAAAATAAGCCATATCCGGTCTTCCCGCAGGGCCGTAAACCGTAAAAAAGCGAAGCGCCGTTGTGGGAATATTATAAAGCTTACTGTATGCGTGCGCCATAAGCTCGTTTGACTTCTTCGTCGCGGCATAGAGGCTGACGGGATTGTCAACCATATCATCGGTGGAATACGGAATTTTTTTATTACTTCCGTAGACCGACGAGCTCGAGGCATACACCAAATGCTCCACGGGATATTTGCGGCACGCCTCGAGAATGTTGTAGAAGCCCACGAGATTGGACTCTATATACGCATCGGGATTGGTTATCGAGTACCTCACCCCTGCCTGTGCCGCAAGATTTACAACCACGCTAAAGGCATATTCACCGAACAGTGACATAACCGCAGCCTTGTCAGAGATATCGCCCTTGACAAAAATCCACTCGCCGGCACTCGCCTTAGCGCATTTCTCTATCTCACGCAGTCTGAATTCCTTAAGAGCCGGGTCGTAGTAGTCGTTCAAATTATCAAGCCCCACGACACGAAGCTCCTCGCCCGAGGCGAGAAGGCGCATAACCAAATTAGCTCCTATAAAGCCTGCCGCTCCCGTGACGAGAACGGTCTTTCCTCTAAGATTTATATTTTTTGACAGCATAGGTATTTCCTTTTCATTTTACTTTCCGAATAGGCTCATTCCCAAATTATGACCTCGCACCTTACCTCTTTACGGCACAACTTGTGCGCGCGGATGCAGGCGTTTATAATACGACGAGCATCCTTGTACCTTCCACCACCGTGATTTACAATCCAATTTTTATTGTTTTTGCCGAATGTGACTCTACCGCCGCCAAGGCGCCATATTTTATCGTGTATGGACACTATTTTCAGAATTTTGTAGCTTGCCCTCGAAAAGCATGTACCGAAGCAGCCCTTTCCATACTCAAAGTTCTCACGGCAATACTTTTTTCTTGCCTCCTTTATTTCATTAGAATGCTCGGGCGTGCGCTCGGGACAGCGTATAACGGCACCGAGTATAACGTATGGATGACGGTGGAAGGCCGAGCTTCGATGAGAGAACTCGCACTCCTCGCGCGATAACTCGACTACGGTCTTTTTTGCTAAGTCATATGCACGCACGCGCTCCACAAAATCTCCAATTGTAAACAAAGGCTTTTGCGCTCCACCGAGCCCCGCATTCATATAAATAATTCCGCCAAACATCGCAGGAAGACCCACGAGGCCCTCGAAGCCTCCGAACCCATTATCATTTACAAATGAAATTACCGCTTGAATTCTATTTGATGCTCCAATGTAAAAGCATCCGTCGCCGAGCGCTATCATCTCAGGACAAGCCGAGCCCATATAAATAACCTCTTCAAAGCGGTGCTCGTCATTTATCAAAAGGTTAGATCCTCCCGATAAAATCAGCACCCGGCCATGCTCGTCATATGTTTTACTCGTAATATCTATCAGCTCTTCCTCGGTTTCGGGTATATACAGTGACTCGGCATATCCCCCGATTTTCATTGTCGTCCTGACACCAAGGTTCGCGTTTTTCTCAACGACCACGCTTATAACCCCCAAACTAAAATAACCTATCTTTTTTTCTTTAACAGATACTTGCAAACGCTTACAAGCTGTCTTCGGTTAAATATTAGCCCAACCAACACAACCGTAAGCGACACCGCAACAGCGACGGGAATTGCCTGAAGCACCCAGGAGCCAAAGCTCGCGCAGTGTATTCCTATAACCTCCGAGACGAAGATAACCACCGCGGCGCTCGCGCCGAAATAAACGATATAGTTCTTTATGACCGGCCACAGTGATATACCGAGTATTCGTCTGTTGCACACCCAAATGAGATTTGCCGTACGGACGGCACCGCCAACGAGTGTTCCAACCACTATACCGTTAAGCCCCATAAAGGGCACGCATATAAGAGAAACTATAATATTTAAAATAATCTCAAAAAGCGCGCTGTTGCGTGTCTCTTTAAATTTACCGACTGCCTCTGCTATAAGCTGATAGGGTAGGCGGGTTATATAAACGTAGCAGGATGCCGTCATCAGAAGACCAAACCAAAATCGGTTATACTCGGCGTCTGTAATGCCGCTCGTGTATACGAGAACGAACGGTGTCAAAAGAATTCCCGTAATGCTGTAAAGCACAGCTCCTCCGGCAAAAATCAACCACTCTACGTCGTGAAAGCGCTTGCGCAGGTGCTCCATCTCTCCCCTCGCATACATATCTCCAAAGGTGGAGCGAAAGCCCACAAACGAGGTCGTGATAAGCTGGTTAATATTCTTTACTACCATATGATAGACGGTATAGACCGATATTTCCCGGAGGGGAAACAGGAAGGTCATAAGTATAGTAGAGACGTTATTGTTTGCGACGGTGGCAATCTGTTGTGCGAAGGCATCCCAGCGCGACTTAATGGCGACCTTGTTTTCCTCGTGCCGCCAATCTATATCGTAATGCCTGTCAACGTATATCTTAAGCATAAACGGCGTAGTCATAAGACCGAGAAGCATACCCGCTCTCACGATATGTATTCCGAAGCCGAGCACCATCAAAGCTATTGCAAAAAGATTCGATAGAACGTAGGCAACTATGGTAACTACGGTCACAATGTAATATTTCTGGTCTGCCTGGAGCAAAATCTTGTATTTTATCGAGAACATATTCTCGACCCAGGAGGCGGCACCGATAATCAAAATAAGCGAGAGCGAGAAAAGATAGTCAAACTCGTCAAGAACGAGCAGCGGATAAAGAAGTGCAAAGCCGACTATAATCGCCGCAAGGAGCCAGCCGACCTTTCTCATAAATCTGTCGGTCGCTACCATGATTCCGCTGACGGCGTCCTTATCGCCCTCGGCAATCGGCTTAAAGAGTGCGGCATTCGTCACAACTCCGAGGCCCGAGCGCAGAACGACGGAAAATGCGAGAAACTGCGTTACCGAGTTCAATAGGCCGTTGTAGGCAGAGCCAAAATAGGACAGAGTTATTCTCGGGACTAAAAGTCCGAATACAATGATTATCAGCTCATGCAAAAAGCCCGTGACGAAGTTTTTCTTTACAGCACCCGAACGAGAACTATTCTTCATTTTCACCTCTTTCCAAGAGAGCTCCCCTGAGATAATCGAGGCTTCGCTCGCGCTCCGCAGAAATGTTCCCTCTCGTGGTTTCATAATCAAAATGCGAATGGAGAATTCTCGAAATGTCATCTGCGCACGAAGTCATTTTATCTGACAGGGCGCAAAGTCTAAGCACGTCAATAACCTTAGGTATCTCGTTTTTAATTATCGCAAACCTCTTCTCATATATGGTCGCAAAAACAGTTCCGTGAAAGGTATTCGTGACTATATATTTTGCTTTTTTGTAAAGCGAGAGAAAAAGAAGCGGGTCGTATGCGAGGCTCATATCGCACCAGGGGTTAAAATTGCCGAAGGTAACGATTGTCAGGCCCTCGCTTTTTGCGAGTGACAGGAGAGCCTCCCTGTCACTATCCGTCATATTGCCGTAATAGTAGAGGAATATAAAATTATCAAGCTCACACGGTGCCGCAATTTCATCGTAGACCTCCCTATTAACAAGATAGGTCGGGTCGCAGACTTTTTCTATTTTCTTCTCACACAGTGGTCCAAGGAGCTCACGCGATATATCGTCCCTGACGCTTACCGCGTGCATACTGTTAAGTGCCGCTTGAATTTCGGGGCACGCCGAAATGTCCTTTTCCTTTGCGAAGCCAACTGCGGGAGCGTATGAAATCACGCGCGCACCGCGAAACTGCGTACCGAAGAAGAAGGGGATATGATTTTTGAAGAACGGCACTGTTACGTCCCATATAACGTCACTGCCGAGAATATACGCGGGGAGATGCTCGCTCTGCGGGACGATATTAAAGTGACGCTCGCAGGCGTCCTTGTACACCGCTCGTCTTTTCGCCAAGCGTTTGGCGGCTGAAAGCCTGCCCTTTAACATGGTTTTCACAATCTGCTTAAAATAATTACTGCGCGACGCAGAGTGATCGCCGAAGGCCTGGCGCACAAAAACCGCCTCGTGCCCCTCGTTTTCAAGAGCACGCGACAGAGCGTAGGCCTGTAAGAAGCTGCCGCAGTTTTCGCTGTTATATACAGTAACGATACCGCATTTCATAAATGCTCCTCCTTCTGTTTTGTGAAGTGTCACACGGTTATTCCTCGATAATCTCGCTTTACCGCCTCAAGGCTTTCAAGATTTCCTATATCGTAGCGTCTGCCGGGCATTTCCATAGCGTATACGGTGCTTCGCAAACACAGCCACGCCACATAGCTCCCCGGCGCATCGGCGCCGCAGCCGTCCGCGAGCGCCTCGCCGATTTTCAGAAGGTCGTCGCGCGTGTAGTAGTAGAACGGCGGACAGCACCAGTTAGAGCGCGGACTCTCGGGCTTTTCCTGCATTTCGAGAACCCGTCCGTCACCGTCCACAGTGAGCACTCCGCTCTTTCTAAGGCGCGCCGCCTCAGCCTCAAAATAGCGCATAACCGCCGAGGCGCGCATCTCCTTTGCGTAAGTGATAAAGCGCGTGAGGCTGAAATCAAGAAGATTGTCGCCCGCTATCACAAGCGCATCGTCGTCAATGCCGAGTGTATCAATAGCGAACTTTATATCGCGAACGGCGCCGAGGCGTGTCTCATTCGTCTCGGTACCGTCGTCAACGACGGTGATTTTTTCTTTTCTTTTTCCCGCCCACTCCGAAAAATGACGGGCAAACCTGTGATTTGAAATTACTACGTACTCGTCGACCTCGCCGAGCGTGTCAATATCGTCTATAAGATGGTCGAGAATAGTCTTCCCCTGCACCTCGAGAAGAGGCTTCGGAAAATTCTCGGTAAGCGGGTAGAGGCGCGTCGCATATCCCGCCGCCAAAATCAGGCATTTCATTTTATATCTCCCCCATATTAAGCTTAACTCCGTCGGCACTCGAGGATACGCTGAAAAGGAACCTCTCGGCAAGGTGCGGAAATTTAGCTATATATTCAGTTCGTATTTTTTCCTCTATGCTCTCGGCGTACGCGGGGTCAATAAGAGCAACGCAGCAGCCCTTAAAGCCGGCACCCGAAAATCTGCCGCCGTAAATTCCGTCGGTGCGCGTCATAATGTCATAGATAGTCTTAAGCTCGGGGGAGCCTGTCTCCCAGCTGTAAATCGAGGAACGACCGCTCTCAAATACGAGCCTGCCGAACTCCTCTATATCGCCGCGCCGCCACGCGTCAGCACCGCGCTCAACACGCTCTATCTCGGAATACCAGTGCTCGGCGCGCTTATACCAGTTATACGGAAGTGCACGGCCATACTCATCGAAAATAGCCCGCGGCACGTCTCTTAAATTCGTATTCTCGAATTTACCGTACTCCATTCCCGCGAAGGCCTTAAGCGCATAGGCCGCGGAGCGGCACTCGTCCACCCGCATATTGAATGCCGAGGCGGCAAGGCTGCGCTCAAGCCCGCTGAATATAACGGCAATTTTATAGGGCTTCATATCGCTTCGCTGCGGTATAAGCTCGCAGGTGTCGTCTTGCAAATCCATATAAAGCAGATGATCACGCTTGCAGTATACCTCACAGCTCTGGTCAAGCTTGCCGCAGGAAACGCCGACGTACTTGTTTTCGGCCTCCTTCGAGATTTCGATAAGCTCGGCGGGCGAGAGGCTTATTCCGTTTATCCTGCAAAGAGCAGAAAGAAAGGATATAATCACCGCCGCCGACGATGAGAGCCCTCCGATAGGCAGCTCGCCGTTAATAACGGCCGAGAGGCTTCGGCGAAGAGAATATCTCCTGTTAAGCGCAATAGTAGCCCCGCGAAGATGGTCGGCCCAGTCTCCCTCTCGTGCTTCGGGTGTTGCACTGACGTGCCACTGCGCCCTCTTATCAAACTGCATTGACTGAATTTCCACGACGCCGTTTTCCTTAGGCCCGAAGGCTATGTGTATTCCCTTGTCGATGGCAAATCCGGTTATCTTCCCGAGCTGATGGTCGACGTGTGCTCCGAGCGGACACACACGATAGGGCGTGAACGCCGTGTACGCGGGCTCTTTCTTATATTTTAATTCGAACGCTTCATATGCGGTCATAAAAAATCCCCCGTCAATCTCTGAAATACAAATCTCTCGTATATACCTTATCCATTACGTCGGATATATCGTCGTGGTATCGGTTGGCTAAAATAACGTCCGATACTCTTTTAAACTCATTTAAATCGCGAATTACTCGGCTGTTGAAGAAATGATTTTCCTTCATAGTAGGCTCATATACAACAACCTCTATTCCCTTCGCCTTTATACGCTTCATTACCCCCTGAATCGAGGACTGACGGAAGTTGTCCGAGCCGGCCTTCATAGTCAAACGATACACGCCGACAATTTTGGGGCTTTTCGCAATAATCTGGTCGGCAATGAAATCCTTACGCGTGCTGTTTGCGGCCACGATTGCAGAAATAATATTCTGCGGCACGTCGTTATAGTTGGCAAGAAGCTGCTTTGTATCCTTCGGCAGACAGTAGCCGCCGTAGCCAAACGAGGGGTTGTTATAGTGACTTCCTATTCTCGGGTCGAGTCCGACACCCTCTATAATGGATTTGGTATCAAGCCCACGCACCGAGGCGTAGGTATCGAGCTCGTTAAAGAAGGACACGCGCAGGGCGAGATAGGTGTTGGCAAAGAGCTTCACCGCCTCGGCCTCCGTCGGGTTCATATAGCGCACGTCGATATTTTCCTTGAGCGCGCCCTCACAAAGCTTATCAACGAAGGTCTGTGCCGCCTTTTCGAGCCGCTTATTTCCCACCGGAACACCAACTATAATGCGGCTCGGGTAGAGGTTATCATATAGAGCTCTACCCTCGCGCAAAAATTCCGGGCTAAAGAGGATATTGTCACAGCGAAGCTCTGCCCTTACCTTCTCGGTAAAGCCTACGGGAACTGTAGACTTAACTATCATAACGGCATCGGGATTTACCTCAATTACCTGCTTGATTACCGACTCTACGCTCGAGGTGTCGAAATAGTTTTTTCCGGGGTCGTAATTCGTAGGAGTCGAGATAATAACCATCTCGGCATCTCGGTACGCCGAATCACCGTCGGTCGTAGCCGTAAGCCTCAGCTCACGCGTTGCCAGATATTCCTCAATTTCCTTATCGATTATGGGGGATTTTCTTCTGTTGAGCATCTCTACCTTGCCGGGAATGATGTCAACAGCCGTAACCTCGTTGTTCTGCGCCAACAGAACCGCCATAGAAAGACCGACGTAGCCGGTCCCTGCAACTGCTATTTTCATATTATTCTCCGTTTTTTAATATAAATTTGCATTCATGCAGTCCCTACGAGTGCTTCTCCATGGCAACTGATTACAGCATTGGTTAACTAATTGATATAAAAATCATACTAACCGATTTATCTCTCGGTCTTCTTCGGGAGCGTTATCCACTCACCGAAGGTGTAATCCCACTCCTCGGGGTCAAAGGGCATAAAGCCGTTGTGATGGAAGAAGGTAAGCTCTCCGAAATACACCCGTCCGTTGACCTCATAAAAGTCGGCACGCACTTGAGGGAATCCCGCCGAGAGCTTCTCCGCGAGGCTCTTCATAAGCTCAAAATTCTTTGGCTTCTCAGGAATTGTATCTGCGTTGGGATGACCGTGACGGAAGGGTAGGTGCGTATAATCCATATCGAAGAAGTCGAACTTCACCTCTTCGCCTGCCTTTTGCCTCTCGGTAGCTATAAAAAGCGCACGGGGCGTACCGTCAAAGCAGAAGAACTTATAATCACGGAGCTCGCCCGTCGCCTCGTCCTCCATATACTCCTCGGCAATAATCCGGGGCTTTACGTTTTTATATGGCCATTCACGACCGAGGTGATAGAAATTCCTTTTTAGAGCCCTCTTTAATTTTTTGCGAGCCGCCTCTATATCCAGCTCTGCCTTGTCTCGGCAAATTACAAGTCCGCCCGAGTCGTGCGTGCATTTGAGAACAAATTTCTCGGGAAGCGCGTCGAAATCAATATCCTCGGCTTTTTCCCATGCCCCGAGGGTTGGAATGATATATTCCTCGCCGATAATATCAGCGACAATCCGCTTTACCTCGTATTTGTCGACTATATCGGTATACTCGGGGCATCTGTCGTAAAGTTTCAGCCACTGGAGCTTCTCGTTGTAGGTTTTCGGGTCTTTAAGATTTAATTTTCGCCCGAACGAGGCTCTGTATTTCATTTTTAGGTACGCCCTGTCGGGAATTAATCTGCTGATACCAACTTTGTCAAAAATGTATACGATTTTCGCGGGGTTTTTAACAAGCTTTAAAACAGAACTCATTTTTTCTTTTCGCCTACCTTTTTACTCATTTTCGAGCTCCTCCGACTCTCTAATCTCTTTACGCTTTTTCGCACACACGTAGAAGCAGCCTAAAATCACCGCCATAATATACGCATCGGTGCGAACGTAATAGGACACGTAGGAATACTCAATTGCAAGCTTTGCAATCACTATCGCGAGAAGATACGGCAGGCACTTATTGAGCTTTCTTTTCCTAAACAGCGAAATCAACAGCCATAAAACCGGTATATAGTACAAAACAAAGCCTATAATACCACCGCTGAATAGAAGCTCGATGTAATTGTTGTGTGCATAATATCCGAATTCGCCATTTGATGCCATGTTGCTTCCGCTTTCGGCAGAAACCAACTTAAAGCAATCGTAGCCGTAGCCCACCCAGGGCTTTTTCCTTATATATCTCATTCCTATATCAATGAGCTCCTGTCTGTCAAGGAGCGAGTCGTCGTCGGTAGTGCCCTCGAGGACGAGATCCATAAGGTCCTCCACTCTCGTGCCGAGAATATTATAAAACGGCTCGACCGTCATAATGAGGATATAAACTATTGCAAAGAGAATTAAACCGATAAAGACGTTTTTAGAGATTTTCTTGATGTTTACAAAAAGATTTATGGCAACGATGCAAATAACGAGGACGATTAGACCCTTTCTCGATCCGGTAAGGAATGTCGCCGTAAGATAAAAAATACATCTCACCGCAAAAGCGCCCGTCCTCATGAGCTTGTTTTTGTGTAAATACCAGCAAAGGACAAGACCGTAAACGCAAAGCATAGAGAGAATGTTTGAATTCATCTCGGTATATCTTCCAAGACGCCCCTCAAAAATGCTTCCGAGCGATTTTAAAAACGTAACTATAGCCGTCGCCAAAAAGGCGAGCTCGGTCAGCTTTAAAATCTTGTTTATATCCTGCCTCATATTGATATACTGCACAATGGCGTAAATCATCATAAGGTTAAGCGTTATGGAAATTACCATCGTACGCGAGACGGTAGCGCTTATAACCGCCCCCCGATATATATTAATAGCACCCCAAAGAATGAAGAGGGCCATTCCGGTTATATAGAAGGGCCACGCCATTTGGCGCTTCAAAACCTGTCGGTAAACGGTATATCCGAAGAAAAGCACCATCATTACGTTACAAATGGTATTACGCGTAAAGTAAAAGGATAGTGCAAGAAGGAAGAAGAAGAGGGTGTCATGTATGCTATCCTTGTTTATTCTTATGCTGATTTGCTTCATTTACCTCTACCTCCTTTTCCCCTTAATCTTTTCGTCATAAGTGCAACCCTCGCATTTCTTAAAACGTGGGGTCTATAGTACTTGGACTTAAAAATCACACCAAGAAGCGCCACTGTGCCGCGAATAAGTCTGCCGCGCCCAAGGTCACGCTTAGCCTCCATATATTTGCCAAAATTTTTAATGAAGTCCTCGTTTGAGCCCGGGTCGTTTACGCCGCGCTTATCGAGATAGGCGAGATATCCCTCGTAGGAATATCCTTCCATTTTGTTCTTGTAAAGCGAGCGTATATACTCGCCCGTGCAGGACTGCTTATACCTCTTCGAGACCGTAATGCTCGCCTCTCTGACGCGGTATTTAATCAGCTCCTCGTCCATCATATGCATACGGCAGCCCGCGCACTTCATACGAAGCCAAAGGTCGTAGTCCTGCGCACAAGGGTAATTCCTGTATCCTCCGACACGCTCGAAAATTTCCCTCGTCATAATAACCGTCGGGTGGTGAATGATATTTCGGTAGGGGAGCAGCTTTTCGAGCTGGCGGTCGTTATATACTGCCGCCGTCTGTGGCAGTGGCTCTCCGTTTTCGTTTATAAAGTCATAATTTCCGCACACGAGGTCGTATTTCCCGCTCGAAATCTCGGCATACTGCTTTAAAAACCTATCCTCAAGGCAGACGTCGTCTGCGTCCATGCGGAGAAAATACTCGCCGCGAGCGTTCTCGGCAGCTCGGTTCATAGAGAGCGCGAGACCTATGTTTTTTTCATTAACGAGAACGCGCACACGCCTGTCCCGAGCCTCGTATTCACGAAGCTGCTCCAACCCCTCGGTATAGCTCGGCTTGTCAAGCACCACTATAAGCTCGAAATCGGAGTAGGACTGCGAGAGCACCGAGTCTATCGACTCTCTTATTTCCTCGTGCGTCTCGTTATAAACGCTCATCAAAACGCTAATCATGTAAATTCTCCGCAAAAATCAATTTTTATTTTTTAAGCCTTACAGCGTGATAAAAGAGCGAAGGGTGAATCAAATATAGCCTCGAAGCCAAAGCAACCAGCTTGTTTTTATCCTTCGCAGTGCGCTTCATACAGGATCTGACGTCGTATTCGCTCATCAGCCTTCTGAAAAGCTCTTTACTTCTGCCGACAGCAAACCGCTTAGCCTTACCCCATATAACTCTGGAAAACAAATAAGACTTTAGCTCCGGATAAAACTCACACTCGTGTTCAAATAAATACTGTTCAACCCTTATAACCGCATCTAAATCCTCCGTTATCCACCGAACCGTTTTGTTTTGTGTAACAGAATTCGGATTCACCCGATACCAATAAAGCGGCTGGTTTATTAGCGCTGCCGACTGACAGTGGCACAGATACTTCCAATTAAACTCTCGATCTTCAAAAAAACGAGTTTTCTCATCAAAAAAAATGTTGTTTTCTCTTAAGGTGCTTGTCTCATAAATATAACAGTAAAAGCCAATCTCTCCCATTCGGTAAAGCAAATTATGCATCATCTCGGCTTGATTTTGTTCGGCATACCAATTATCCTCGGAAAGCACCGTGCCGAAAACAGATTTTCTATCTCTGCTCAGCAAGCAATATGATACATCGGCACCGCTTAGTTCCACACCTTGTACGAGGCGTTTAATGAATTCGGGATGTAGACAGTCATCAGAATCAAGAAATAAAATGTATCTTCCGGCGGCTTCTGAAATTCCAACGTTTCGCGCCCTGCTCACACCAGCGTTTTCTTGATTGACTAATCTCATATTAAGACATCCCTTTTCACTCCACGCCTCCAGCTTTTGTAAAGTGTTGTCCCTCGAGCCGTCGTTAACGCAAATCACCTCAAAGTTTTTGAATGTCTGGTTTACAAGGCTATCCAACGTCTCGTCTATCAACGCCTCGCAATTGTAGCAAGGAATTATAATACTTACCTGAACCTCTTTCATAAGCCCTCCAAAAAATAAACAAGTTTGCTCACAAATCATCGATTACTTTTTGCGATCAAGTGTAGCATCTCGGCAGTATCCTCTCGGAAAACTCCGCATCCGTGCGCTGTTTGACTTAACCAAACGGACTGGGAATGCAAATTGACTTCTATCACAACGATGTTCTCATTTTCATCTATCGCAAAATCCCAGCTCATAAAACGTACAGTAGGATAGTTCTTATGCATCTGTATCGCGGCATCGATGACGTCTGGTATTCTTGGTATCACGTACCCGTCGAATTCAACACCCGAAACAGGATGCACGGTATATCTATCCTGGTATTCGGTAAAAGCTTCCTTTAGGAGAGCTCCGTCATCTGTCACACCAACAAACATTCCGCCGGCATGCGCATTGTCTAGATAGCTATCTCTGCCAATTCTCATTACCACAGGCGCAGCCTTATAGGCATATTTGGTCTGATAAGTTAACACGCGAATAGTGTTTATCGATTTGTCATACAGCGCGCTAATGTCCCGATGCGCAACAATCTTCTCTTGAACAATAAAATCGCTGCCCATCGATTTAAGAATATCCTCGATACTATCGTTTTTCACTTGATCTATACCATCCTTGATTTTGACCAAGCGAACATCTCTTCCGCTACTTGTGTCCAAGGTCTTTTTACATATAGCATCGTAGGTGCCACCGTTAAGTTCTGTAAGCAAGGCAATCGCAGCGCCTTGGTCAATTGGGTTAAGGTTGCCGTCATAAAACCGCCCCGCCACACACGCTATATATGTTTTCGGCACCCTGACCTTATCTTCATTCCCTCTTACAAAATTGGTTAAAACCACCTTGTTCTCAAGCGGAAGAACTTCAATACGCCTATTATCAATCAGCTCGAGCGCTGTGGTAAATAAAGGCTCAGGTATATATCGGAAATCAAATTTTCCGGTGTAGCTTTGATATAAACGATGCCACTTATACGGTATTTTTTTGCCATAATTTTCTATGTAAAATCGGTCTATTTGGCTTTTCTGCTCCTCGGTTAAATCGGACTTCGTATATAACGACTTCTTGGCTTTTATATTCTTGTTTTCGTGCAACCTAATAAAACAAAGCCATACAAAATTGATAAATCTCAAAACTATAGCTTCAACCAGCCTGTATAATCTCATTGCGCCCCCTTACTATAATAATTGCGTCAAGTCAATCCACTCGCCCATTTGAACGTTATACTCGTGCGGTGTAATCATATCGAACCCCGCTCCGTTAAAAAACGTTAATTCACCAATATAAAACCTTTTGCCTATTACAAAAAAGTCAACTCTCACGTGTGGAAACGGCTTTGCGAGTTCATGCGCTATCCTACGCATTTCTAAATACGTCTCCGGGCACTCGATGTTTGCCTCCTCGTCCCTTTTAAAGTTAAAGGATACGTAATTCAAATATTTAAAATCAGCATCATAAATGTTACGTCTATGATCAACATATCTGCCCAAATCTACAGCGATACACCCCACGTCACCACCGTCAAGTCCGTTGAAGCAAAAAAGCTTATAATCAACAGGAACAAAATTTTTGCCATCGGATATGTATTCTTCGATAATTATACGGGGCTTTATCTTTTCATAGTGCCACTCACCGTAGCACGGAAGATATTTTTCCTTTAACCAACCTTTAAGCTTTTTGACGGTTTTCTCCTTGTTCAGCTCGGTTTTATCCTTACATATGATATTGTTTCCCGAGCCGGTCGTGCTCTTAATTACGAACGACTGCGGAAGTGTATCAAATGGGATTTCGGCAGGATCAAAGCCCGACCAAAGAAGTCGAGGCAGATATTCACCGAATCCGCGGTCCTCAATATACTCTCTCGCCAGATATTTATCGGCGCAAATCGGCATAAGCTCATTCCTATAATAAAGCTTCATCCAATTTAACTTTTCAAGATATGTTCCAGGGTTGTCCCAATTCAATTTGCTCTTACATT
Source organism: Clostridia bacterium (assembly GCA_017504605.1). GTDB lineage: Bacteria > Bacillota > Clostridia > Oscillospirales > CAG-272 > UBA1740. The sequence continues at coordinate 19,749 of JAFVQW010000045.1, read as the reverse complement.
TTAAACGGTAAAGCAACGAAAGAGCTGCTTTGGGACTAATCCTGTATAGCATGTTGAATGGAAACAGTATTATTTTCTTTAGGCTCGCGTTCATTCCCGTCTCCTTAATCAATAGCCTTTAATTTTTCGAACTCGGCGCTCTCGCCGCGCTTCTGATATTCAAAAATTTTTGCATCGACGAGAAGCCTGTACCAATAGCACTCGAGAAAACAGAAGACGAGCCCCTCGCGGCCGTCGAGAAAGCCGCCGCGGAATATGTAGTTATAAATAAACCACGCCCAGGCTCTGAAGTACTTCGGCATCTTGTAGTAGAAGCCGAACTTCTTTTTCCTCTGTGCGAGAATTGCACGGTCTCCGTTTATCTCGGTAGATGCTCCGCGCGTAAAGTCAATGTAATCCTGCATCTCGCGCGTCGCATACCAATTATATCGCTTTACGTAGTTATCGAGGTCCTTGAAATCATAGTGTAAGAAGCGCCCCTTGGTGCTTACCGACACGCCCTCGGAGATAATGCTGTGCGCATCACGGCGGCGGTCCTCAATTCTGCCTACCGACCTCTTAAAGAGCATCATTTTCCTCTTGTTCCTCGGGCCGTGCTTCATACATCTGCCGAGGAAGAAGAAATCCGCCTCGATAGTAATTCCGTTTACGTTGCCCGTCTTATCATCGGCAATAATCTCTTCAATCTCGCGGCAAAGCTTCTCGGGAAAGCGCTCGTCGGCATCAAGCCTGATAATCCACTCGGTGTCGATATTACAGTTGTCTATTCCCCAGTTGAACTGCTTCGCATAATACTCAAACTCGTGAAAATACACGTCGGCCCCGCACTCCTCGGCAAGTGCCACTGTCCCGTCGGTGCTGCCGCAGTCGATAACCACGCAACGCTTCGCAAAGCCCTCCATGGATTTCAGGCAGTCGACGATATTTTTCTCCTCGTTTTTCGTCATAATTATCGCGGTTGCATCAATCATTTTTCCGTCTCCTCGATAGATTCAGCCAATTTCTTAATTCTGTAATCAACCTTGTATTCACTCATACTCATATCATAGCTCAGGCTTCCGAACGCCTTGTTGACAAGCGGCGTGAAGACGGCGGCGAGCCTAAGAAGCCAGCCGAAGCCGCGAAGAAGCCGCACGCGCCTGCCCCGTGCCTTTGCAATCATTTTCACAAGCTCGCTCGTATTTGAATACTCCGAGTTTTGCGGGAAGAAAACACCGCTCTCACCGTTCTCAATCATAAGCCTAACGAACTCGGATAGGTTGTCTATATAGAGCATAGAGCGCTCGTTGCAAACACGCGGGAAAATCGGCGTTTTCCCGGCAATTTTAGCGAGCAGGGGATAATTCCCCTTACTGCCTCTGCCGTATATCATAGGCGGGCGCAGAGCCACCACGCGAAAAGTCTCGTCCTCGAGTGCAAAAAGCCCCTGCTCTGCGCGCAGCTTGCTGTCGCCGTAGCAATTTGCAGGAGAGGTCGGCGTATCCCTATTTATAACCTTTCTCTTCCCTATCGGTGCACTGTCACCGTAGACGATTGCCGAGCTCATATATACAAACTGACGGGCGCCGTCCGCCTTAGCCTTTTTCGCCGTCTCTACGGCGAGGTCGGTGTTCACCGCATAGTAGAGCTTCGCTCTCTGTTCGCTGATTTTTCCACTGTCGGAATGTGCAATTCCCGCCACGTGAAAGATACTGTCGTATACGGAGAAATCCTTCTCCCGCCACGAGTCCCCTATCATATCAACGGTGTCTATCTCGTATTCACCGTCAAAGTGCAGCTTTAAGTAGCTCTCAAACGATGTGCCGATATAGCTGCCCGCTCCCGTAATCAGTATTCGCTTCATTTAGTGACCTCTTCGCGCTTTTCGGCGGACTCGGCATTCTCCTGTGCCTTGGCTTGCTTCTTCATCTCTCCTGTGCCGCCCTCGACGACGCCGTCGGAGCGCAGAACGCTGATAAACGTTCCGAAGAAGCACTTAAAGTCCATGGCAAAGCCGCGGAAACGGCCGTGATTCAGCGCCGCGGCGTAATCGCCGTCGAGCTTCGCCTTTACAGGGATCTCGAGCTCGTCTCGCCCGCTTATCTGTGCGAGGCCCGTGAGTCCCGGGCGTATATCGTTTGCGCCGTACTTATCTCTCTCGGCAATCAGGTCATCCTGATTCCAAAGAGCGGGGCGGGGGCCGCAAATACTCATCTGCCCGACGAAAATATTAAAAATCTGAGGCAGCTCGTCAATAGAGGTCTTGCGGATAAAGCGCTGCCACCTGCTAAGCTGGTCGTGCGCCTCAAACTGATGAGTAGGCATATCCTTAGGCACGGTAGTCGGCATGCTGCGGAATTTTAGTATCGGGAATGTCTTCTTATGTATACCCACGCGCTTCTGCTTGAAGAAAACAGGGCCTCGTGAGTCAATCTTGATTATGATTGCCACAATCAGCATCGGCAGCGCGAGAATCACAATGGCGATGCCCGAGAGAATTATGTCAAAGAACCTCTTGACGACGTGCTTATACATTTTTGCAAATCTCCTAAACAATTATATACGCACGCAAAGAGAAGATGCGTGCGTAAGAATTTAAATAAAACAAGTATTTATATTATACTACTTTCAGAGTGGATTTGTCAACCTCCGCCGAGTAAATTGGAGAGAATTGGAAAAATTTTGTGTATTTCTAACGAAAAAGAGGCGTTTTTCCGTGCCTTTGCGACCGAAACAGCGTCTTTTTGAAATAAAATTGAACAAAATCGGTAAATATAATCCATGTGTCGTTGATTTCGCAAAGGGACGAAATCAACGGTGTTGCCTTTAGGCACCACTCCAAAAATCTTGCGATTTTCCCACATTCCTTGAAATACAGTCGTTCGTGCTTGCTGGCAAGCCGACAGACACGAACTTCGTGTATTATAATCCTTGTGTCGTTGATTCCGCGTCGCGGAGGCGAGGCGGAAAAATATTTTTCGGAAAAACGCTTTTTACTCTTGACTTTTCATTTTCCGTGTGATATAATACACAAGCGAGTTTGGTAAAACCATTCTTTACGGCGGATTAGCTCAGCTGGCTAGAGCGCCCGGTTCATACCCGGTAGGTCGTTGGTTCAAATCCGACATCCGCTACCACGCTCGGCCCGTTGGTCAAGCGGTTAAGACACGGCCCTTTCACGGCTGTAACATGGGTTCGATTCCCGTACGGGTCACCATCCCGAAGAAAGCACCACAAACGTGGTGCTTTCTTCTTTTTTACTTGACTACTCTCGCGTTTTTTGCTAAAATTGTTTTATCACTGATAAAAGAGGTGCCATATGTCAAGGCTTACCGAAAGAGCACTAATCGAGGCATTCTTCAAGCTGCTTAAAAAAATGCCGCTAAAAAAAATAAAGGTATCGGACATTACCGCCGAGTGCGGCGTAAACCGAATGACCTTCTACTATCACTTTGAAAACATTAACAACCTCATTGAAAAGGCGTTCGAGGCGCGCTTCATCGGCTCGTCAGAGGAGGAAATCTCCGCCTCCAACTGGCGCGAGAGCTACCTCGAGCTTCACCGCGCCGTCTACGATTCGCGCGAGCTGGTGCGAAAGGTATATCCCGAGTTCGACGTCAGGGAGCTGATTTCATTCCTGAAGCCCATAGCGCACAGATACGTAATGGCCGCGACGGATGGGAGGCTGTCATGCCTTGAGCCCGCGGAGCGAGAGCGTATCTGCGCCTTCTTCCAATCGGCAATAGTCGGCGAATTTCTGCTCTGGCTTGAAGGAAATCTTACCGAATCCCCCGAGCAAAGAGTTAACGAGGCTACCGATATGCTCGAGCGCTGCCTCGGCGCAGCTATCGATGCGTGCGATAAGAAATAGAATACCTGCCGTTATTTTTAATCAATTATCGTTTTTTGATGTATTTTTTATCAAAGCAAAAATATTGATTGTTGAAGAGCAAGAGCCTAAATGCTAAAATGAAAATGTAAGCATGAAAAGGAGGTTTTTGCTTTATGAAAAAAATTACGTCTGTTCTTTTGATTATTTTGATGCTCGCATCCTCCCTGCTGCTCTTTGCTTGTAAAAAGGAGCCCGAGGCAGAGGACGTTACGAGAATGACTATTGATATTAACCCGAGCATCGAGCTTATTCTCGATAAGGACGACAAGGTCGTTTCGGTAACCGCGCTCAACGACGACGGCGCAATTCTCCTCGCGGGAGAGGTCATCGTAGGAAAGAGCGCCGAGGAGGCGGCGGAGCTAATCATCAAGCTTGCCGGTGAGACTGGATACCTCGTCAAGGGCGAGAATGCCGAGAATGAAATCAAGATTTCCTTCTCTCAGAACAAGAAGGCGCTTGAGGCGGCCGTTAAGTCTAAGATAGAGAGCGAGCTCGACGAGCTTGATATCAAGGGAATCATCACCGAAATAGAGGCTATGAGGCTCGAGGAGCTGCGCGCACTCGTGCTCGCGAATTCCCTCTATACCGAGGAGCAGGTAAACGCCATGAGCGAGAGCGAGCTCTACCGTGCCCTCTCTCTTGCAAGAGTGGAGAGTGCGCTTCTTGCAACCGAGGACTTAAGAGAGGCATACTTCAAGGCTAAGGCGCACGAAATTGCATTCGCCGAGCGTGAAGAGACCGCGAAAATCATCGACGGCATGGGCACTCTGTACGAAATCTCGAACGCCGCATACAAGGCACTGCTCACCGCCTACGGCGAGCTTCTCGCCGAAATTGACGAGTACAGGTACGAGGGGCTTATCAGTCCCGACTCGCAGTATCAGAAGGGGCTCTCGGCAATGCGCGACGTTAAAGCAGAGCTCGTAGCGAAAAAGAACGAGCTTGCCTCACTCGCTACCGACAGTGAGGAGTATAACGCCAAGCTCGAGGCAGTAGCCGCACTCGAGGAGAGCTACACCGCAGCGCTCGAGAGCTACGAGGCGATAGGCAAGGCGATAAACGACGGTATTGATGCTCTCCTGTCCGAGCTCAAATCCATAGAAGCCGAGCTCATAAAGCTTGAGGGCGCCTTCTCGGAGGATATACGCTCGGAGCTCACGGAAAAGGCCGCCGAGCTTGAAAGTGCGATAAACGAGGCCAAGGACGGCTTCTTCGCCGCATTTGAGAGCGAGCACGCCGATACGCTGACTGCTATAGAGAACGAGCTTCTCGCAAGAAAAGAGGCTCTGATAGAAGCCAACGCGAATTAATAATGTAAAATTAAGTTAGCAAAAAACGGAGCACGGGTCACCCCGTGCTCCGTTTTTTTATAATCCTCAGCCCTTCATAAGCCCGAGGAGCGTCTTATCACCGAAAGCCTCCTCCCAGTCGCGGCGGAAGCCGAGAACCGAGGTGTCGGTGGTGGTGTGTGCGATAAGCATACGCATAATGGTAGAGCCAATGGTAGCCGAGTGACAGCCTGCTACCGCCACGTCGAGCACCTCCTTCGCCGTCTTGAAGCTGGCGGCGAGAATCTGCGTCTTCGTCCCCGAGGACTTGAAAATAGTGGCAATCTCCGCAACCGTGCCGACGCCGTCGGCGCAGAGGTTCTCGGAGCGGCTGATGTAGGGCGCAACGTAGGACGCACCCGCACACGAGGCAATCATTGCCTGAGCCGCAGTGAGCACTGCCGTCACGGTTACACCGTAGCCCATATCCGAAAGCGCCTTCGTCGCCTTAAGTCCGACGTCGGAAACGGGGATTTTTACAAAGGTATTCTTACCAAAGAGAGAAACCATAGTCTTGGCCTCCTCTATGATTTTATCATACTCGGTCTCGGTGACCTGAATATGAAGCTCCTTTTTATCGCCGATTATCTTCCTTATCTCCTTAAGCATTTCCACGGGAGAGCCGCCCTCTCTTGCAAGAATGGTGGGGTTCGTGGTAACGCCCTCGATGGGGTAATATTCGTTGAAGTAGCGTATGCTGTCTAAATTTGCTGTGTCAAGAAGAATGCGCATTTTTGTCTTACCGCCTCCACTGAAGGTCGTAATGAAGGTCGTAAGCCTTCTCCTCGTCGGTGAACTTATGAAGAGTGTTTACAACATCTCCGTTATTGTACTTTCTGTCCTCTACCGCCTCGGTCGTGCCCATAACGGTAACGTTGAGCTGTCTGTGACGTGCTCTTACGTGATCCCAGTCGATGAAGTAAACGTGTGCGAACTCGCCGCCGTCAAGAACGCCGTCCTTGATGGTCATAGTCTCGCTTCTGCCGAAGAATACCGAGCGAAGGTGTCCGTCGGTGTTCATGCTCGTGAAGTCGCCGGGCTCGTTAACGTATCTGCCGAACTGAGAGTGAATGGGGCCGGGGTGACGGTACTGATGCTCCTCGGCGAAGTCGGGGATAAGCTTTCTCATTATGTCGAGAAGGTCGTGCTGAAGATACTCGAGGTCGAAGGAGTCGATGTCGTGAGAGCACTCCTGAACCATTACCGAGCAGGTGGTGTGGTGAGATGCGATGCAGACGGTGCCGTTCTTAACGCCCGATGCCTCAACAATCTTAAGTATGTCGCTCGTTACGTCGTGGAAGGTGGGTATCCAGCCTCTCGACTGAAGCTCGATTTCCTTCTGATAAACCTTAAATTCCATTTTGTTTTCCTCCGTTTTGTATGTATATTTTTTAATTGGCGTGTCTTTCGTCGTAAGCGCGTCTTACGGCGGCAATCATCTCGTCAACCATAGCCGCTCTGTCGAGAGCCTTCGCAACGCCCGAGGACGAGCCCGTAGCATCGGCGCCCGAGATGATAGTGTTATATACGTCCTCGCCGTTCGAAATTCCCGCAGCGGTGAGAACGAGAATATCGGGATTTACGTCCTTAACAGAGCGAGTTGCCGCCTCGACGTATTCGTGACCAACGCTGACACCCGTGCCGATAAGCTCGCTCGGCTCGGCAACTATGATGTCGGGAGAGAGCGAGGCAATTTTCGATGCCTCGGCAAGCGAGTCGGCACAAACGATAGTGGTAAGGCCCACCTCGTCGGCCCTCTTAATGGTAGCCGCAAGCGTCTCGAAATCCAAGGGCCTCTCGCAGTGGTTAAGCATAACACCGTCGGCGCCCGCAGCGACGAGCGACTCGGGAAGAATATCGGCAAGGCCGCGGCCGGGATAAATGGGGTCCATATGAGGAGCGAAAACGTGAATATTCTTCGTAGCCTCGCGTACCCGTCTTATATCAACGACGGGAGTGGTGAAAATGATGTCAACGCCGTATTTTTCACTTGCACGGTCTGCAATTTTTGCCAGCTCCAGAATGTCGTCACCGAAAAGATAAGATTTCGGGCCTATTTCAAAGAACGGCAGCTTTACCTGTCTTTTTTCGGACATAAATACACCCTCTTTTCAAAATATTTTGTCACATTTATTATACTTCACAGGCGGACGGGTTGTCAATTTCAATTTTCCAAAAAACAAATTTTTGTCAACAAAACACAAAATAGAGGCTTAAATTTGGTTGTTTTTGAGAGCAAATAAGCAAAAAAGAAAATACAGTTTTCCATTTAGAAAAACCAAAGAAAATCACAAGAGCGGTAAAGCGGCGGTGACGTCAGCCCCCCTCGGCCGTTTACACTTGCTTTTTCCATATGGAACGTGCTATAATAAGCTTAAATATTATCCGTTTGAGACATTTTATCTAAAAAATGGGCTTATCGGCTTATTGCGCCGAGGCGTGCTTTCGTAATATACTTAAGCTGTAAAAAACAACTTAAGGAGACTTTAATTATGAGAAACACCGAAAAGACACAAGCCCTTTACACGCACGCGAAGCAGCGCATACCCGGCGGCGTGCAGCTCCTCTCAAAAAGGCCCGAGATGTTCGCGCCCGACGTATGGCCCGCATATGCGGCGAGCGCCAAGGGTGCGACGATTACCGACCTTGACGGCAACACCTACTACGATATGACGACAAACGGCATCGGCGCCTGCCTGCTCGGCTATGCCGACCCCGACGTTTCCCGCGCCGTTATAGAAACGGTTGAGAGGGGCTCGATGACCTCTCTTTGCTCGCCCGACGAGGTCAAGCTCGCCGACAGGCTCTGCGAGATTCACCCCTGGGCCGAGAACGTGCGCTTTGCAAGAACGGGCGGCGAGATTTGCGCCGTCGCGGTTCGTATTGCGAGAGCGACCACGGGTCGCGACGTAGTCGCTATCAGCGGCTATCACGGCTGGAGTGACTGGTACCTTGCAGCCAACCTTAATGACAACCACGGCCTTGACGGCGTTCATCTTCCCGGCCTCGCTCCCGCGGGCGTACCGAAGCCTCTGACCGGCACCTCTCTTACCTTCAACGGCAACGACTTTGAGGCGTTTGACAAAATTATAGCCGAGTACGGAGACAGACTTGCCTGCGTAATTATGGAGCCTATGAGAAACGAGCTCCCCGCCCCCGGCTTTCTTGAGCACATCAGAGAGGAAACAAAGAGGGTAGGCGCGCTTCTGATATTTGACGAAATTACCATCGGCTGGAGATACTGCTTCGGCGGCAGCCATCTCGCCCTCGGCGTAACTCCCGATATGGCAGTCTTCGCCAAGGCTATGGGTAACGGCCACCCTATTGCCGCAGTTATCGGCACCCGTGAGGCTATGGACGGCGCACAGTCCTCCTTTATCTCCAGCACCTATTGGACCGAGTGTGTCGGCCCCGCGGCCGCTCTTGCGGTTATAGATAAAATGGAGAAGTCGAGAGTATGGGAGCACGTGGCGAAAATCGGCGAGAGCGTAAAGGCGGCGTGGACTGCCTCTGCGAAAAAGCACGGGCTCGATATAGACTGCTCGGGCTTCCCCTGCCTTGCACATTTCGGCTTCAAGGAATATCCGCTCGAGATGAAAACGCTTTACACAACTCTTATGCTCGATGAGGGCTTTATCGCAAACGTCAGCTTCTACCCCACCCTTGCCCACGACGAGAAAATCGTCGCGCTCTACGCCGAGGCTATCGACAGAGTGTTTGAAAAAATGGCGAAAATCAAGAACGAGGGAGGCAAGGAGGCTATACTCGCGGCAATAGACGGCAAGGTCTGCCAGTCGGGCTTTAAGAGACTTCTCAAATAACTTTTATCAGGTGGGCTTTATGGAGATAAGGATAGGAAAATACGAATGTCAGGTTCGTCTCGGAGAGGGCAAGTCGCATAATCTTCAGAGATTTGAGAGTGCAAGGCACTCGAACGCCGAGCACGAGCTGTTCGTCGTGCTCGAGGGCCGCTGCCACTTCGACGTCGAGGAGCGCTGCGTGGAGCTCGAGGCGGGTGAGGCGTTGCTTATACCGCCGACGCGCTTTCACTGCCCGACCTATACCTCGCCCGAGCTCTCGCTCCTCGTCCTTCCCTTCACGGTTCGGGGAACCGAGTCTCTGCTCCCCGAGGATGTGGACTGCACGAGGCTCGTGCTCTCCGAGCTATCCGTGTCTCTTTGCAAAAAAATGACCGACGAGGCATCGGGCTCCGCACCGTTTAAAAACGATGCACTCCGTGCCTGTGGCGCGCTTCTTCTTACCGAGGTGTTCCGCCTCGCGGCGAGGCTCGAGCCCGAGCGGGATGCGGGCCCGACGGTCGAGGCCGATAAGAGATTTGCTCTTATTGACAACTTCTTTGAAACGGCGGCCGAGGGTGGCGGCAGCGAGACCGAGCTTGCCGAGCTCGTCCACCTCTCGCGCCGTCAGCTCGCGCGAATTCTTCTCAGCGCCTACGGAATGGGCTTTCGCGAAAAGCTCCTTCGCTCGAGAATGGACCGTGCGGGCTTCCTTCTTCGCACGACCCAGCTCCCAATATCCGAGATTGCCGAGCGTGTCGGCTACTCCTCAATGACGTCCTTTTTCAAGGCCTTTCGGCACAGGCACTCCACAACGCCGAAGCTCTACCGAGAGAGCTTTTCTCATACAAAATTAGGGCACGGAGACGGGAAATAATGTCCTAAAATTTTATTGACACCCTTAGGTATTTGATATATAATTGTCTTACGCGTATGCGAATATTTCCTAAGAAGGACAAGTTTGGTATGAATGTTATAATGGCGCGTATCGGGTACGGCAGGGTTATCGAATACGCATTCACCGAGCTTGAGAAATATCTCAAGCGCATCGACCCGAAAAGCTTCATAGATGCGAGAGTTTATGACACGCGCGACTTAAGCAAGGAAAATATACTCTGGGTGGGCCTTGACGGGTCGGTAGAGCCGTCCGAGGACGACAGAATTAAAATAGAGGTTAAAAACGGCGGCGGTATTATAACGGGCTCGAACCCGCGCTCGGTGCTGCTCGCGGTTTACAGATTTCTCTTTGAGCTCGGCTGTAGGTGGGTTCGTCCCGGCGAGGACGGCGAGGTTATTCCCTCTCTCAGCCTTACACGCGGTGAGCTCAATCTCTCTCTTGACGAGGCGCCCTCACAGCGCCACCGCGGAATTTGCATCGAGGGACAGGTAAACTACGAGCACGTGCGCGACCTTATCGAGTGGATACCGAGAGTCGGAATGAACTCCTACTTCGTTCAGTTCCAAACCCCCTCTTATTTCTTCAAGCGCTGGTATAACGACCAGACCGACTGCGAGGATATTCCCGTCGACCCCGTTGACGACGATGACGTTGACCATATTCTTCTCCGTCTTGAGGAGGAGATTTCACGGCGCGGCCTCGCCTATCACGCGGTGGGACACAGCTGGACCTGCGAGGCCTTCGGCGTGCGCGGAACCGAGTGGCGCCACCACGACGAGCCTCTTCCCGAGGATTTTGCGAACGCGCTTGCGCTGCGCGACGGTAAGCGCGAGCTCTGGAAATACAGCGTTATCAACACCAACCTCTGCTACTCTAACCCGAGTGTTCGCCGCCACCTCGTCGATGCGGTGCTCGAATACTGTAGGAAGCATAAATCGGTGGACTATCTCCACTTCTGGCTTGCAGACGGCGACAACAACCACTGCGAGTGTCCCGAGTGCGTGAAGTACCGTCCCTCAGACTACTACATCGTTCTTCTCAACGAGCTCGACCGCGCTCTTACCGAGGCGGGAATGTCAACGAAGCTCGTATTCCTCATATACGAGGACCTGCTCTGGGCACCCGAGCACTTCCACCTTGAGAACCCCGAGCGCTTTACGCTGATGTTCGCGCCTATCACGAGAAGCTACAGGCGCGCCTTCGCCGACTTTGACCCTAAGGAAAAGCTCGACGTCAAGCCCTTCATACGCAACAAGCTCGAGAGGCCGAAATCGGTCGGCGCGAGCGTTGCATATCTTGAAAGGTGGCAGGAGCACTTCGGCGGTGACAGCTTCGACTTTGATTACCACCTGATGTGGAATCACTACACCGACCCGGGATATTACTACACGGCAAGGCTTCTGCACCTTGATATGAAGAACCTTCATAAGATAGGGCTTAACGGAATGATAAGCTGTCAGCTTAACCGTGCCTTTTTACCGACGGCGCTCCCGAACTACGCTATGGCCAAGGCACTCTGGGACAAGGAGTCGGACTTTGAGGAGGTATGTCGCGAGTACTACTCGGCGGCCTTCGGCGAGGGCTGGCGCGACGCCGACCTGTACTTAAGGAAAATCTCCGAGCTCTTCGACCTCGCGGTTGCTACCGAGGAGAAGGACCTCTGCCGCTTTATCTCGAACTGCAAAGAGGCCAAGGCTCTTATCACGAGCTTCACCGAGAGCCATATTATCCCGTTCTCCGAGACAAATCCCTCGTGGAGGTATCTCGAGTATCACGCCGAGATGTGCCTGGCATACGCCGACCTCGCTATTGCGGGCGCTATGCATGACGAGGCAAAATATGAAGAGGAGACCGAGCGCTTCAAGGCTCTGCTGCTCCGACTTCGCCCGAAGACGCATCACGTGTTTGACCCTCGAGTAGCGAATAGGATATACGAAAGTTATCTTCACAATCTCCTCAAGATTTAATGAGCATTGGTATTTTGGCATAGCCAAACAGAAAAAGAGGCACTTTTCAGTGCCTCTTTTTGATTTATTCCATATTGTCGCCGATTTTTCTTAACTTGCACAAAACGAACGCAAACGCGACGGCGAAAATTCCCGACACGAGCTTACCTACTATCACGGCGAGAGTTGTCTCGGGCGCCACCGCCATCGTCCAGGCGAGGTGGTCCATAAACATAAACGAGGCCGAAACGGCGAACGCCGAGTTGAATATAAGCCCGCGCCTGTCCATCTTCGGCTCCATCTCAAAGGTCGTAAGAGAGGTTCCGAGAGTAACGAAAAGGCCGAATGCCGAGGTCTCGTTTATATGAAGCCCGCGGCCCATAGCACGAAGCGGCCTTTTGAGCAGTCTCTCAAGAATTGAGAGCAGGGGAAACGCTCCAACCATAACGCACACGATTGTCGCAACCGTCCTCATAACGCTCTCGAGCGAGTCGGTTCCCGGAATGAGCTTGTAGCCCGTTACGAAGTCCACTATGCCAACGACAAGGCCGAAGGTGATTATAAGCCTTATTATCCAGCCGAACACGACGAAAATCTTAACCGTGATGCGCTCGAATTTAAGAATACCGAGTGCGAGAAGCCCCGCAAAGGCGAGAAGCGGGAGTAAAACGAAGATAAGCGACACAAAATCAACGCCTATAATAATTCCCGAGACGAGAACGCCGACGGGAATTGTGATAATACCGCAAAGAAGACCGAATATAACGTCGTTATGCCTCTCCTTCGCCGTTACCTGAAGAACGTAGGGTATAAGAAACGACACGGTGCAGCCCATCATAGAGGAGACGACCATACCGTTAAGCAGTCCGACCTCGGCACTCGCCGCGAGGCTCATAGCAATCTGAGACGCGCCCATATCGTTGGCGAGCAGAGCCGCAGGGATTATGGAAAAATCAAAGTATTTGCTCGATACGCCGGAAATACCGAGAAGCAGCTCGGATATAACGGGGTAAAGCACGAGCATACCGCCCATAGCAAGAATAAGCGGGCCCGCCATGGAAATACCTCGCTCGAAATCCCGCCCGAGGCCAAGGCGCGAGCCGAAAATTCTGTCAACGGCGGCAATGACGGCAAACGCCAGCAGCACGTAATTTACAATCTGCATTTTCTGTTTCCGAAAATCCTTCCGTTTTTGTCGAAATTACATCACAATTATATAACAACCGCAAAGCTTTGTCAACACAAAAAAAGCGACACAGAGCCTCTTAAAATGCGACAATTTTTGTATTGACTTACACACGCCCCTTGGCTTATAATAGGTGTGACAGATAAAGACAATCCACACTCTGACGGAGGTTTTTATGAACAGATTTGATTTAGGTGATTTTCGCTTTCCGCCGCGGGAATTTGCGCCCATGTACGGCTGGACCTGGAACGGTCCAATATCCAAGGAGGAAACTAAAAGACAGATAGATAAGATGCGTGACTTCGGCATCAGAGCATTCTACATTCTCCCCGAGCCGCGCGAATTCCGCCCTATGAGCATACCCACCGAGCTTGACCCGGGGTATATGACGGACGCCTATCTTGAGCAGTATAAATTCGCAATCGATACGGCAAGAGAGTACGGCATGGAGTGCTGGATATACGACGAGGGCGGCTGGCCCTCGGGCGGTGCCTGCGGCCGCGTTATGAACGAGTACCCCGAGTACGCGCGCCGCACGCTCGGCGTGCGCCGTGTGACCTTCTCGGCGGGCGAGGCCTTCAAGCTCTCGGACAGCGACGGTGCCGCGGGCTTTCTCGACGGCAGAATGCTTACCGAGGGCGAGGTCTTCCAAAGCGACGTCGTGGTTGACGAGTATTTTTCCGAGCGTGTCGCGTGGGCGCGTCCCGGCGTGCCCGAGCTGCCCGACCTCACTCGTCGCGAGGCAACCGATGCCTTCCTCGCCCTGACACACGAAAGATACAGAAAATGCCTCGGCGACCATATCGGCACGACCCTGAGCGCCGTCTTTACCGACGAGCCCGAGGCTCCCGCCATTCCCTTCAGGCGCGAGCTGTGCGAGATATACGAGGCCGAATACGGCGAGTCTATTCTTCCCTATCTTCCCGCAATACTTAACGAAAATTTACGCGACGGCGAGAGCCTTATCCGCGTTCGCCGCTGGTTCGACCTCTCGAGCCGTATGTTCTCTGAGAACTTCCTCGGGCGCTGTCGCGACTGGGCGAATAAAAACGGAATGAAATTCACGGGTCACTTAAACCTCGAGAACGAGCCCGCGGGCTGTATGAGAGGCAAGAACTTCCACGTTATGCGCGCACTTCGCTCTATGGATATTCCCGGCATCGACGTTATATGGCGACAGATATATCCCGGCGAGCCCTACGATATGTGCGACCCGACGGGTAAATTCCCCGATGTTGGCGGCTTCGTATGCGCCGAGAACGGCTTCTATCCCCGCTACGCATCCTCGGCGGCGGCTCAGATTGGCAGCCGCTTCGCGATGACCGAGTGCTACGGCGTTTACGGCAGCGGTATGACCTACGACCAGATGCGTTACGTCGCGGGCTTCCAGGCGGTACGCGGAGTTGCACTCTTCGACCCGCTTATGGTTGTCTACTACCGCCGCGGCTATCTTATGACGGGCGAGCTTCCCGCCTTCGCGGAATACCACGCCTGCGGTGCCGACCTCGGCGTATTCAATAAATATCTCGAAAGACTTTCCTATATATCTACTATCGGCGAGCGCGTATGCGACACGGCTCTTTACTACCCCGTTAACGACTATTGGGGCGGTGTAAACGCCGACACCGTGGCGACGGAATTCGACACACTCGGCCGCGCTATGGAAAACAGAGGCGTTGACTTCGACGTCGCCGACGACGACGTTATCGCCGCCTCGGATGCTATCGACTCGGGCCTTATCCGTATGGGTAACGCCTGCTACCGTAAAATCGTTATCCCGCCCTCGGCCTATATACCCGAGCGGACGGCGGCCCTTCTCGAGCGCTTTGTACGCGGGGGCGGCACCGTCTGCTATGCGGCAGAGGACGTCGAGCCTACGCTCACGCTCGGCACGGCGACAGAAAAAATCCGCGTAATGAAGAGAGTGCTCGAGAACGGAGAGCTTGTATGCCTCTTTAACGAGGACGATAAGACGGCCGAGCTCACGCTGCCTACCGATAACCGCAAGGCCTACCTTTTAGATATTAACGAGGGCAGAATTCTCCCGCTTACGTCAAGAGACGGCGCGGCTACCCTTACGCTTCTCTCGGGTGACACGGTCGGCGTTCTTTTCACATGCGACACGGTAGAATGTGACACGCCCCGCGAAAGAGATAACTCGGTAGAGCTCACGGGCTTCACCTTCCGCCGCACGAACAGCTTTATCGTCGGGGAAAAGGAGCTTGAGAGCCGCGATATAGAGGAGACGGCAGAGCCGATTTCCCTCGGCCCCTGGGCAGACAGAGTGGGCATTGAATTCTCGGGCAGCGGTATCTACGAGACGAGCTTCGAAAGGCCCGCCGCTGGGGCTGTGCTCGATCTTGGCGAGGTTCTCTACACCGCCGAGGTGTTCTTAAACGGCAAATCCCTCGGTGTCAGAGTGATGCCGCCCTACACCTTCGAGCTTCCCTCGGAGCTTCTTCTCGATAGAAACAAGCTCGAAATTCGCGTGTCTAATACCCCCGCAAACCAGATGCAGTTCACGAAATCTCTTGACAAGTGGGCACCCTGGCAGATGACGCCCTACCACGAAAGACAGCTCGTCTTTGACAGGGATTCGCTCGAGAGCGGGCTTTTCGGACCTGTAAGAATACTCTTTTAAAGCAAAACGAGGCAGTCGCTTGACTGCCTCGTTTTGTATATTTTTGTTTGCTTTTAAAGCTCTTTTCTTATCTCATCAAGGCTCACGCGCCTGCCGCCCTCATTCTTACTGCGAATACCCGCAATAATGATTTCCATAAGCTCCACGGTTTCCTCAAAGGGATAGGGGCGTGTACCGCTTTCCGCATAATCTATAAATTCACAAAGCTGTGTACGGAAGGAGTAGTAGCTGTCCTTAAGCGGCACTGTAACGCTGTCCTTCGTGCCGACGAGCTTCAGTGCCGAGCCCGCCATATCGTAGATTACGGCGAGAGTGACGTCAATTCCCCCCTTGTGATAGAGGTGAACTATGTTTCTGTCGCCCTCTCCGATATTCTGTACCCAGAGATAACCGGGGCCTGTGATGCGAAATACAGGCTCGAGGGCGTGTATGCCGTAGCGCTCCCAGCTCTTATTCATAGTCATATTGATATAGCGAAGCTCGCCGAGCTCGTGGGTGGACTCGAAGTAAGGCATATACTCCTTGGTATATCGGAGCGAGGACGAGGACATTATCATAGCACCCTCGTTTACCCATTTTATAAACTGCCTAAGGTCGGGGATATTATCGGCAAGAGGCTTGTCAACGAAGACGGGAAGCCCCGCCCTGACGAAGGGCTCGCAGCGCCATATATGCTCGTCGCCCCTATCGGTTGCGACGATAACGGCATCGACCTCGCCGATTACGTCCTCGGCGCGAGGTGCGACGTTCGGTATTTTCGAGGCGGCCGCAACGCGGTACGCGTCACTCGGGTCGTCTGTCCAGATGTGAGTAACCTTAGCCTCTCTTACACCGAAATTCCACTCGGGCTCCTTCTCAAGGTAGCGCGGAATTACGGGAAAGGGGCAGTCCTCCATTTTTTCCTTGTCATATCCGTTGAACATAGCACTCCAGGAATACGGGTGTCCGTTTCCGTCGACCATACCGAGCATTGCGACGCGTTTAATTTTCACAGTTCCTTTCTCCTTGCGTTTTTCTTCAATTATATCACTCCGCGGAAGTCGTTGTAAATATCAAATCAGGACACAGTGTCCTACTTTTGTCACATTTGAATATATTGTTTTTCTTGACTTTCCCCCGCCGTATGCTCTATACTTATATTGGAGGGTATTTTTATGAACGGAGATAACAAGCAGCTTCACCTCGCGTTCGATATTGAGAACGCACACTTTACGGTAACAATGTCACACGGCTTCTTTAATCTCGACGGCAAGAGGAGCCCCTCGAGCACCGTTCACAGTCACTCCTCGTATGAGGTGCATACCATTCTTGAGGGCTCGGCGACAATCCAGACCGACGGAGGCAGCTATCAGCTCTCGGAGGGCGAGAGCATTATTTTACCGCCCGAGCTGTTACATAAGAGCATGTTTATCGACGATGCATGCATCCGCACGAGCTTCTATTTCAGCTTTCGGGAGATAAAGGGCAGAGACGGCAGAGCCTACCGCGCCCTCGCCGATGCCTTCGGCGGCCTTAACGGAGCGAGGCACGTGCAGGGCTCGAGCGTGATTGGTCCGTACTTTAAGCGTATAATAGAAAGCTACCGCTCGGGGAGTGTACTCGGAGACACCAACACGCGGCTCCTGTTCTCTCTCATTCTTACCGAGCTTGCCGAATTTTGCCTTTCGAATAAGCGCTCGGACATCCCGAGGCAGCAAAAAAGCGGAGACGACACTCTGCTCTTCGCGGTTATAGAGGAGTACTTAACTCAACGCTTTAACCACGGGGCATCGCTTGCCGAGCTGGCTAAGCTTATTCATATGAGCGATAGAAATACCACGAGAGTCTTTCGGAGGCTCTTCGGCACGAGCTTCTCCGAGCATATCGCATCTCGGCGGGCGAAGACGGCCAAATACCTGCTTGGCCATACCGATATGTCGCTTGGCGATATTGCCTCGGAGCTCGGCTTTGCGACCTACTCGGGCTTTTACAGCTTTTTTAAAGAAAAAACGGGTGTTACGCCCGCAAAATACCGTGAGGATAAAGAAAAGGAAGAACAACAATGCGAAACGTAAAGGATTTATTTGACCTATCGGGCAGAGTTGCCATAGTTACGGGAGGCCGCGGTCGCTACGGCGCATCGATAGTCCTCGGGCTCTGCGAGGCGGGGGCGAGCGTCGTTATCGCCTCGAGAAACGGCGGGGCGTGTGAGGAATACGCGGCAGAGCTATGTGCGCTCGGACACTCGGCCGTCGGTATGTCGCTCGACCTCTCGAGTGACGACTCTATAACGGCACTCGCCGGTGCTGTTATCGAAAAATACGGCAGAATAGATATACTCGTCAACAATGCGGTTGACAGGAGCAATCTCGTCTCGGTTGACGGAGCGACGAGAGAAAAGCTCCAGGCATCGATGAGCACCAACCTTAACGGACAAATTCTTCTATCGCAGGCGGTTCTTCCCTATATGAAAAAGGCCCGTCGCGGAAGCATTATAAATATCGGCTCGATGCGCGGCCTCGACTGCCCGCACTTCCCCTTCTACCCCGAGGCTATGCGCGAGCAGGCGGTAAACTACACCACCGAGAAGTGGGCTATGGAGGGCCTCACGCGCTTTATGGCCGGCAGATACGGTGAGTACGGCATCCGTGTCAACAGTATTGCCCCCGGCGGCTTTAATCCCGGGCTCGGCGACGCCTCCGAGGACGGCAAAAAATTCGTCGAGACCTATATCGAGCACTGCCCGCTTCACGCATGGGCGGGCGAGGACGACATCAAGGGCCCCGTGGTATTTCTCGCCTCGGATGCGTCGGCCTACGTGACGGGTGCTACCGTCGTTATGGACGGCGGCTGGACCATTTGGTAAGAATATGAGGTATATAAAGACACACGGGCTCGACGTTCCGCTTTTTTCGCTCGGAACGGTTCAGCTCGGAATGAACTACGGAATTACGGGAGATACCGAGAAACCGTCTGCCGAATACTCCTTCTCCATGCTTAACCGCGCGCTCGAGCTCGGAGTAAATATGCTCGACACCGCCAACAACTACGGCGATTCCGAGGCGCTTATCGGCAAATGGCTTCGCACTCTTCCGAGGGAGAGGCGTCCCTTAATCGTTACGAAAATCGGCCCGTTTAAGCACGGTGACGCCAACGCTCTTCGCGAAGAAATAAGACGGCAAGCAAACGGCTGTCTTGAAACGCTCGGCGTCGATAAAATCGACCTGCTTATGCTTCACAACTTCACCGACTACGAGGCGTCCCCCAAAATTATAAGGGAGGAGTTTTTAAGGCTCAAGGAGCTCGGAATTGCCGAAAAAATCGCGATGTCGGTCTATTCCTACGAGGACTACTTTGCGGTTGCCTCCTCGGGATTTGACGCAGTGCAAATACCGATAAGTATTTTCGACCTCACCCGTGTAAATGACGGCGGTATTCAGGCGATTGCCGATGCGGGAATGATGATTTTCGCAAGAAGCGTCTTTCTCCAGGGACTCGTATTTATGACTCCCGACACTCTCGATCCGAGAATGAGCTTTGCCAAAGAGCCGCTTCGCCGCTTTCACGCTCTGTCGGAGGAATTCGGACTTCCCCCCGCGGCGCTCGCCGCCTCCTTCGTTCTCTCTCTCCCCGGTATAACCTCTCTCGTGCTCGGCTGTCAGAGGATTCCTCAGATTGAGGAAAACTGCCGACTGATAGACGAGGCACGCCTCTTCACAGCCGACGAAATGGCAAAGGTTAAGGAGGCCTTCTCCGAGGTCGATCCGGTTCTTATCAATCCGCGCCTTTGGTATAACAAGTAAAAAGTTAAGGGGCTGTCTCATTAAAAATTCAATAAAATCAAAGCGAAATGCGAAATAATTAGGCGAGAGATATAAATTCGGTGAATTTTTGATGAGACAGGACCTCGGGGCGAACGGATTTAGAGCAGAAATCGTCGTTCTTCGTCCCGAAGTCGTACGAGGGTACGCCGAGAGGGCGAAAACGGCGATAGAATAAAAAACGAATAAAAAGAGGAAAACCGCAGGTTTTCAACCTTGATTTCCTCAAAACACACATAATATTAAGAGAGGTACTGTGATTTTTCACAATACCCCTCGTTT
>JAFVQW010000044.1 GCA_017504605.1 Clostridia bacterium | reverse complement strand
GAGCGGTAGCTCTGTCCGCCTTCTTCTTCGCATCCTTAATGGAGTTAGCCTTCTGAGTCTCGATAAGTCGCTTCATAACGAAGGGCTTGAAGAGCTCGAGAGCCATCTCCTTGGGAAGACCGCACTGATAAATCTTAAGGTTGGGACCGACGACGATAACCGAACGGCCCGAGTAGTCAACACGCTTACCGAGAAGGTTCTGACGGAAACGGCCCTGCTTACCGCGAAGAATCTCCGAGAGCGACTTGAGCGCTCTGTTCGAGGCACCGGTTACGGGCTTACCGCGCTTACCGTTATCGATAAGTGCATCAACGAACTCCTGAAGCATGCGCTTCTCGTTCCTTATAATAATCTCGGGAGAGCCGGTCTCGATAAAGTGCTTAAGACGGTTGTTTCTGTTGATAACTCGGCGGTAAAGCTCGTTGATGTCGGAGGCTGCAAAGCGGCCGCCGTCAAGCTGTACCATAGGACGAATGTCGGCGGGGAGCACGGGGATAGTCTCGAGTATCATCCACTCGGGACGGTTGCCCGACTTTCTGAACGCCTCGACAACCTCGAGCCTCTTTATAATCTTCGCCTTCTTCTGTCCCGAGGACTCGGCGAGCTTCTGACGAAGCTCCTTCGAAAGCGCGTCAAGGTCGATAGCCGCGAGAAGCTCGCGAACCGCCTCGGCACCCATTCCCGCCTTGAAGTCGTCCTCGTACTTCTCTCTTGCGCTCTTATACTCAGCCTCGGTGAGAAGCTGCTTCGCCTCAAGAGGAGTATTACCGGGATCGATAACGATGTATCTTGCAAAATAGAGAACTCTCTCGAGAAGGCGCGGGGTGATGTCGAGCATCAGGCCGATTCTCGAGGGAAGCGCCTTGAAGTACCAGATGTGCGACACGGGAGCGGCAAGCTCGATGTGTCCCATACGCTCACGGCGTACCTTCTTCGTGGTAACCTCAACGCCGCACTTCTCGCAGACCTTTCCCTTAAAGCGAACTCTCTTATACTTTCCGCAGTGACACTCCCAGTCCTTAGTCGGACCAAAGATTTTCTCGCAGAAAAGACCGTCGACCTCTGCCTTAAGAGTACGGTAGTTTATAGTTTCGGCTCTTGTAACCTCACCGTGCGACCAGGAACGGATCATCTCGGGAGATGCAAGACCTATTCTTATAGAATCAAAGGTATTCTTTTCCATATATTTCTCCAAGTCTTCGCCGTGCGCGGCGCGTGCCGCGCGGCGAAAATCCTTATCCCTTCTTAAATTTTATTCCTCGTCAAAGGAATCGTCGGCGTCGTCGTAGGAAAAGTCCTCGTCAACCTCCTCGAACTCCTCGTCATACTCCTCGAAATCCTCCTCGTCCTCGGCCTCAGCCTCGGCATCGGCCGCACGCTCGACCTCCTCTACCGTCGCAAACGCGGGAGTATCGTCGTCGTAAAGACCGGATATATCGATTTCATCTCCCGCCTCGTCAAGAACACGAACGTCAAGACAAAGCGCCTGAAGCTCCTTAACGAGCACCTTGAAGGACTCGGGAACGCCGGGAGTAGGAATATTCTGACCCTTAACGATTGCCTCGTAGGTCTTGGTTCTTCCCGTAATGTCGTCCGACTTAACGGTAAGAATCTCCTGAAGGGTATATGCTGCACCGTATGCCTCGAGCGCCCATACCTCCATCTCTCCGAAGCGCTGGCCGCCGAACTGCGCCTTACCGCCGAGGGGCTGCTGCGTGACGAGAGAGTAAGAGCCGATAGAACGCGCGTGAATCTTGTCGTCGACAAGGTGGTGAAGCTTGAGGTAGTACATTATACCGACGGTTACGGGGTTATCAAATGCATCGCCCGTACGTCCGTCGTAGAGAGTTACCTTACCGTCGATAACCTTGAGGGTCTGAGTCTGCATAAGCTTACGAAGCTTCTCATCGTCGTCAACGATAGACTGGTCTACTCTCTGGAGGTCCATCTTGCCGTCCTCGCGGACAACCTCCATAAATACAGCCTTACCTCTGACGCTCTCGTCGGGGCGGATATCTCTCGTGTATTTTGCCTGGCGGAGAAGCTCGAGTATATCGGTCTCCTTCGCGCCGTCAAATACGGGGGTCATTATCTTTATGCCGAGCTTTCTGCACGCGATACCGAGATGCACCTCGAGGACCTGACCGATGTTCATTCGGGAAGGAACGCCGAGGGGGTTAAGCACGATATCAAGGGGCGTACCGTCAGCAAGGAACGGCATATCCTCGGGGGGGAGAATTCTCGAAACGACACCCTTGTTTCCGTGGCGGCCCGCCATCTTGTCGCCGACAGAGATCTTTCTCTTCTGTGCAACGTAGACGTGAACAACCTTGTTAACGCCGGGAGCAAGCTCGTCGGAGTTCGAGCGGTCGTAAATCTTAACGTCTACGACAACGCCGTACTCGCCGTGGCGCATCTTAAGCGAGGAATCCTTAACCTCGCGCGCCTTCTCGCCGAAGATTGCGCGAAGAAGTCTCTCCTCGGGGGTAAGCTCGGTCTCGCCCTTAGGCGTTACCATACCTACGAGAATGTCGTTCGGGCGAACCTCGGTGCCTATTCTGACGATACCGTCGGCATCAAGGTTCTTGAGAGCATCCTCGGAAACGTTCGGAACCTCGCGGGTAATCTCCTGTGCACCGAGCTTGGTGTCACGCGCTTCCTTGGTGAACTTCTCAATGTGTATAGAGGTGTACATATCCTCGCGCACGAGCTTCTCGTTAAGGAGAACCGCGTCCTCGTAGTTATAACCCTCCCAGGTCATAAATCCGATAAGCGCGTTCTTACCGAGCGAAATCTCGCCGTTGGAGGTAGCGGGTCCGTCGGCAATAACCTGTCCTGCCTCAACACGGTCGCCGACGTTGACGATAGCGCGCTGGTTTACACAGGTGCCCTGGTTGGACCTCTTGAATTTAATAAGATGATAGGTATCCTTGCGACCGGAGTCGGTGTGGATAACAAGCTCGGAGCCCGAGGCACGCTCAACCGTGCCGCCCTCCTTGGCAACCACAACCGCGCCCGAGTCAACCGCCGCCTTGTACTCCATACCGGTAGCAACGATGGGCGAATCGGTAATCATAAGCGGAACCGCCTGCTTCTGCATGTTCGAGCCCATGAGTGCATGGGTGTTATCGTCGTTCTCAAGGAAAGGAATACAGCCCGCGGCAACCGAAACCGCCATCTGGGGGCAGGCGTCCATAAGGTCAACCTCGTTGGGGGAAACCTCGATGAACTCGGTCTTGTATCTTGCAATAACCTTCTTGTTGACGAAGTAGCCGTTCTCGTCGAGCATCTCGTTAGCCTGAGCAACGATGTTGCTGTCCTCCTCGTCAGCCGTGAGGTAGAGAACCTCGTCGGTTACGCGGCCGGTAGCCTTGTCAACAACTCTGTAGGGAGCCTTGAGGAAGCCGTAATCGCTTATCTTCGCATAGGATGCGAGGTAGGAGATAAGACCGATGTTGGGACCCTCGGGCGTCTCTACGGGACAAATTCTTCCGTAGTGGGTGTAGTGAACGTCACGCACCTCGAAGGAGGCTCTGTCGCGCGAAAGACCGCCGGGGCCGAGCGCGGAGAGACGGCGCTTATGGGTAAGCTCTGCGAGGGGGTTGTTCTGGTCCATGAACTGGGACAGGGGCGAGGAGCCGAAGAACTCGCGGATAGCGGTAGCGACGGGGCGGGTGTTGATAAGCGCCTCGGGACGAAGGTCGTCACTGTCGTGCACCGACATTCTCTCCTTGATGTTCTTGTCCATTCTGGACATACCTATTCTCATCTGGTTCTGGAGAAGCTCGCCGACACAGCGAAGTCTTCTGTTACCGAGATGGTCGATATCGTCGGTCGTGCCGATGCCGTGACCGAGTGCTATCATATAGTTGATGGAGGCGAAGATGTCCTCCTTGGTAATGTGCTTGGGAGAAAGCTCGGCTACACGCTCCTTAGCGCACTTCTTGATGAAATACGCTCTCTCGTCGCCGCTGTAGCCCTCGGCATCAGCCGCGGCAATTATCTCGGAGAGAACCGAGAGCCTTACCTTCTCGCCCGCCTTGATTCCGCAGTCGGAGAGGTCGTAGCCGAGAACGAGCTCGGGACGGACGGTGTTGTTACCGAACACCTTAACCTCTCTGCCGGTATCGATTCTGACGGTTACCTCGTTTACAAGGCTGTCCTCAATCTTAGCGGCAAGCTCGCGGGTAATCTCCTCGCCCTCCTCGGCAACAATCTCACCCGTCAGGGGATTAACGACGGTAGCGCCGAGAGTGAGGCCGAAGATTCTCTGTGCGAGAGCGACCTTCTTGTTGTACTTGTATCTTCCGACGGGGCCGAGGTCATACCTCTTGGGGTCGAAGAACATATTGTTAACGAGAGTCTCCGCGCTCTCAACGAGCGGGGGCTCACCGGGACGAATCTTCTTGTAGATTTCCTTGAGTGCCTCGTCACGGAACGCAGTGCCGTACTCCTCGGCAAGCGTCGTGCACTCGTCCTTAGCAAGGGTGATGCGAAGAATATCCTCGTCGCCGAACATCGCGAGAATGTCGTCGTTCGAGTCCTGACCCGCGGCAAGAAGCGCACGGATAAGAACGGTTACGGGAATCTTGCGGTTCTTGTCAATCTTGACGTAGAACACACCCGCGGCGTCGGTCTCATACTCGAGCCACGCACCTCTGTAGGGGATAACGGTGGCGTTATAGTTATGCTTACCCTGCTTATCAACGGTGTCGCCGTAATACATACCGGGAGAGCGCACCAGCTGCGAGACGATAACTCTCTCCGCGCCGTTGATGACGAAGGTTCCGTTCTCGGTCATCAGCGGAAAATCGCCGAGGAATATCTGCGCGGTCTTCAGCTCACCGGTCTGCTTGTTGGTAAGTCTGACACCGACCTTCATATGAGCGTCGTAGGTTACCGAGCGGTCCTTGCACTCCTCTACCGAGTATCTCGGGGTGGGGTCGAGGGTGTAGTCGGTGAACTCAATCGAAAGATTTCCGGTGAAGTCAACTATCGGAGAGACGTCGCGAAGAACCTCGTCAAGTCCCTCCTCGAGGAACCAGCGGTAAGAGTCCTTCTGAATCTCGATGAGATTCGGCATTTCCGTAGCTGCTTCAATTTTCGAAAAGCTCATTCTGACGTTAGTGCCAAGCTTTCGGGGTTTAAGCATCATAAATAGAATCACTCCATTCCTGAAAATTTACAAGTCACGAGGCAGGTCCCGAGCAAAATGCGGAAAATCCGCGAGTCCGCGGGACAGCCGAAACCGCGCGCACGATGTGAAGGCCGCTTTTGCACCCATTTGTGCAAAGCAAACAAATTCGGTGTCGAATTTGTGTGAATTTTGACGTGTTTTCCAAAATCTTCCCTGAAAAAAGGGCAAAATACCCCCATAGATAGCGCGATTATAATGCATTTTAATATTATAGCACAAAAAATTCAAATGTCAAGGGCTTTTCCAAATTTTTCTTGAAATTTTTATTTCGCTTCGGGGCCGCCGTAAATTTCAAGCACCGCGCGGTACAGTCGGTCAAGCCCGTCGAAAAGGCGCTCCCTCTGTGTCGCGAGGTTCATTCTGACGAAGCTCCGTCCGCATTCGCCGTACTCGGCGCCGTCGGAGAGATAGAGCCCCGTCGCCGCCCTTACCCGCTCGGTAAAGCGCACCGAGTCGCTCTCGATTTCGGATATATCAATCCAGCACAGATAGGTCGCGTCGGCCCTCACCGTGCGAAGCATCGGCAGTCTCCTTGCTATATACTCCTCGGCGACGGCACGGTTCTCGAAAAGGTAATCGACAAGCCCCGCGACCCATTCGTCGCACTCGGTGTAGGCCGCAATACAGGCAGTCATAGAGAAGCAATTGGGCTCGCCGACCTCGTCGTTGTTAAGAGCTCGCCATACGCGGTAGCGAAGAGCGGGGTCGGAGATAACGAGCGCCGCGCTCTGCAAGCCCGCAATATTGAAGGTCTTAGAGGCCGAAAGACAGCTGACCGATATTTCCTTGCAGGTCTCGCTCGCCGCGGCAAAGGGTGTGAAGTGCACCCCGGGGCGTATAATATCGCAGTGGATTTCGTCGGAGACGACGGTAACGCCGTGCCTTTTGCAGAGCTCGCCTATCATCGCAAGCTCCTCCGACTTCCATACACGCCCCACGGGATTGTGCGGGTTACATAGGAGCATCAGAGTAGTCTCGGGGCGTGCGAGCTTCTCCTCAAGGTCGGAAAAATCGACACGGTACCCCCCGTTTTCATACACGAGGTCGCTCGAGAGCACCCGTCTGCCGTTGTTGAGAATGGAGTTGTAAAAAATGTTGTACACGGGTGCCTCGATAAGCACGCTCTCGCCGGGCGCCGTCAGGCTTCGCACCATAGAGGAAATAGCGGCCACGACTCCGTTTGAATAAACCATCTCGGCCGGGTCGGGGCGGTAGCCGTCCCTTCTCTGTCGGTAATCGGCAAGGGCGGTAAAATACTCCTTCGGCAGCTCACTGTACCCAAAAATGCCGTGTGCCGCCCTCTTCATAAGGGCGGCACGGATAGCGGGCGCGGTCTCAAAATCCATATCCGCAACCCACATAGGAAGTTCACCCTCGGCAACCGCCCACTTGTAAGAGTAGGTCCCGCGCCTATCGGTCAGCCTATCAAATTCGCTATTCTTATTCTTCATCGGTCTTCCCCCGTCTTTCGAGAATTTCGGCCTCGCCGCGAGCGTTTTCGTCGATGATAATTTCGTCTATACTCTCGGCCTCAATCCGTCCTATCGGATTTTTAACGCTGACAATGGACGAGGTGACGGTGGCGTTCACCGTCGAGTATTCAAACGCGAGGTCGGTGTTTATCAGCTTGCATCCGACAAGCTCCACGCCGTCCATATAGCACATTCCCTGATTTGACTCGACGGTACAGCCGACGAGCCTCACGTTCCTCGAATTCCAGCCGAGATACTCGCCTACGATAAGAGAATCGTACACGGTTACGTTCTCGCAGTTCCAAAAGGCATCCTTGGATATAATTTTCGCGTTTCGTATCTCAATATCCCGTGCACCGTCAAAGGCATAATTGCCGCTCAGCGCAAGCCCGTCGGCGTATACCCCCTCGCAGTTCATAGCGAAGTAGTCGCCCGAGGCGGCAACCTCGCGAAGCGTAATATCCCGACACGCCCAAAGGGTTTCCTTGGCGTTCGGCATCGTAACACGCTCGAGCGTTATGCCGCTCGAGCGCCTGAAGGTCTTCGGCGCATCAATCGTCGTGTCGCGCACCGATATACCCTCGGTATACCATATTCCGCTTCGCGCTCCCTCGAGCAGCGTCGAGGAGCTGACGGTTATGTTTTTTGAATACCAAAGAGGATATTTCCAGCCGAATATGGTATTGAAAACCTCAATATCGCGGCTCTCCTTAAGCGGCGACTCGCCCATTCCCATAAACACGCAGTCGCGCACCGTGGCCGAGTGAAGAGCGAAGAGAGCCCTCTCCTCGGTAAACTTTTTACCGCTAATCAGCTTCATATATCCTCCGAATGTAAACATAAGTTAATAATTTTTGCATTTCGAAATCGAAAAATGCAAATTAAAATTTTCAATTTTGAGTCATCAAAAGCTCGTCTGCATTGATAAGCGACGCGCCGTTTTCGGTTACTATATAGTGCCCCTCAAGCTTTATTCCGACCGATAAGAGCAGTCTTTCGAGCTTCACGGTCGTAACGATATCCTCCTCGGACGGCTCGTTAACGCCGCGCGGGTGATTATGCGCCAGCACGGCCGCGGCGGCGCCGAGAGTCGACGCGCACTCGAGAAGTCGGCGCGAATTCACACTAAAGGAATTCACCGCACCCTCGCCGAGACATTCGGCACCGATAAAGCGGTGCTTGCCGTCAAGAGCGATAAGATACATCGTCTCGGCGCTCCTTCCAAAGAAAAGGCCGCGCAAATACTCAGAGAGCCCCTCGTGCGTAACCTCGTCCCCCTCGCACAGCTTGTCCGTCAGCCGCCTTGAAATAATTCCCGCGAGGAGCCTTATAAAAAGCGGTATCTGTCCCTTCCCCGAAAGGAGCTCGGTTAATTTCACACGGGTAGCCGAGAATAGCTGCGGAAGGCTCGCATAAGCGCCGAAAAGGAGCTCGGCCGACCGCTTGGCATCTGTCTCGGGCACGAAGGCTGAGAAAAGAGAGGCGAGCTCACCAACCCACTCGGGCAGGTCCGCGCTCTCGGGTGCTACCCGAGCGGTAGCAGTTCTCGTTCCGCGCCCCGCGGCGGAAAAGCGCTTAAGTGCGGGAAGCTTCTCTGCACCCGAGCGAATATTGTCCTTAGTTCCGATATAGCTGTCGCCGCAAATTATATAGTGCTCCGCGACGACTATCCCCGCCAAACGAAGCTCACGCTCGAGCAGTGTCTGAGTGGCAAAGTCCCCGGGCGTTATAAAGAGCGGGCCGTACGGATGGTTGTGCGCGGTCACGACGACCGATGCACCGTGCTTAAGCGCGAGCTCAATAAAGGGCTTCGCCGTCACGGCACCCGAGGCTAAATCGCAGTCGGCAATTTTCTCGGTCGCAACAGGGCGCATCGAGTTATCGAGAAAGAGCGCGTAAGTAACCGACGAGCGCCTGCCGTCAAAGAGGCTAACGAGCAGCTCGCCGACAGTCTCGTATCTGTCGGTCGGTGTAGGCAAGGAGGTATACGTCGGCATAAAGCAAAGAGAGCAGACCCTGCCGACCTGCGAGATAAACTCCGCCGTCCTCGCACCGACTCCGCTGACAGCGGTAAGCTCGGCGGGCGTAGCGCTGAGAACGCCGTCAAGCGAGCCAAGCTCGGCGAGAAGCCTCTTTGCCGTCGGCTTTGTGTCTCTGTATGGAATTATGTAATACAAAAGCATTTCGAGAAGCTCGTAGGTGGCAAAAATAGTATGCTCGTGCACCGCGAGCTTTTTCTTCATACGCTGTCTGTGACCCGTATGCAGCTTTTCGTTGTCCTGCATTGTCAGCTTTCCTTTTTTGCGTTGTAGGTAATTCTATCCCTCGAAAGCTCGGGCGGAATTTCAAGCGCGAAGCCCGCAGGCTTCCTTATCTCGAGCATATTAATTTTGATGCCCTCGGCGCTGAAGGCCGCCTCGTACTCGGTAACGACGTTGTCGGCACTCCACTCGGACGCGTGAAGGTCGCGAGTAAGAATATGAGGCTCTATACCGATTTCCGAAAGCTCGGAAAGCGTGAAGTCGAAGAGGCCGACGTTATCGGTCTTAAAGCGAAGCGTGCCGCCGTCCTTAAGAAGCGAGGCATAAACCGCAAGATATCTTTTATGCGTCAGGCGGCGCTTGGCATAGCCCTTCTTGCTCCACGGGTCGGAGAAGTTAAGGAATATCTTATCGACCGTCCCCGGGGCAAATATACGGGTAAGGTTGTCCGCCGTGTCGATTATGAAGCGCAGATTCTCGGCCGCGCCCAGGCTTACCGCACGCTCGGCGGCAAGCACCACGCAATCGGTAACGCGCTCGAGCGCAAAGTAACACGCCCCCGGGCTTTTCTTAACCATTCCAACGGCGAAGCCGCCCTTCCCCGCTCCTATTTCAAGATACACGGGGGCATCGGTCTTGCCAAAAACCGACGCGGGAGACGTAAGAGGCTCGCCGCTCGGCGTATAAAGATATTTCTCACACCGAGAAAGCCTCTCTTCGGCGTGCTTTTTCTTTCTCATTCTCATATAAATTAACCGTCGTTTCTGCTGAATTCTGCGAGACGAAGCTCGGGGTTATCCTCAAGCACCCAGCGTATAGCCCACTCGCTCGTGAAGATTAGAAGGTTCTTGCCGCGGAAGTCCTGAACCCACTTCGTGTCGTGCGAGAGCTTCAGGGTCTTCGGGTCGAGGTCCTCGTTCTCAATCCAGCGTATTTGCTGATAAGCGAGGTTTGTGCGGCGCAAATCACAGCCGTATTCATTCTTAAGTCGGTATTCAAGCACCTCGAACTGGAGCACGCCGACAACGCCGACGATAACTCGCTCAAGACCCGAGTTGGGCTCGAAGAATATCTGTATAGCACCCTCCTGCGCAATCTGGTTCATACCCTTGGCGAACTGCTTACGCTTCATGGAATCCACCTGCTCGACCATAGCGAAGTGCTCGGGAGCGAAGGTGGGAATGCCCTCGAATTTCACCTTCATACCGCGCTCGCATACCGTGTCGCCAATGGAGAAGATGCCGGGGTCGAAAACGCCGATAATATCGCCCGCATACGCCTCGTCTATTACCTCACGCTCTGCCGCCATCATCTGCTGCGGCTGAGAGAGGCGGAAGCTCTTAGCCCCCTGCACGTGATAATAGTCACGCGAGCGCTCGAACTTGCCCGAGCAAATGCGCATAAAGGCAATTCTGTCGCGGTGCGCCTTGTTCATATTAGCCTGAATTTTGAACACGAATGCAGTAAAGCCCTCATCGAAGGGATTAATGCTGACCCCGTCAGCCACTCGCGCAAGGGGCGAGGTAGTCATCTCAAGGAAGTGCTTAAGAAAGGGCTCGATGCCAAAGTTGTTAAGTGCCGAGCCGAAGAACACGGGCGAGAGCTTACCGTGGCGCACGGCATCAAGGTCAAAGTCGAAGGATGCGCCGTCGAGAAGCTCGACCTGCTCGACGAGCTCCGCCGCCATATTCTCGCCGATAAGCTCGTTGAGCTTTTCGGTGTCGGTGAGCTCGCAGCGCTCGCCGTCGATTCTCTCGCGCCCGCGGTGCGAGTCGCTAAAGGAGAGAATAGAGCGCTCGGTACGGTCATACACGCCCCTAAACTTCTGTCCGCAGCCGATAGGCCAGTTCATAGGATAGGTTCCTATTCCGAACTCCTGCTCGAGCTCGTCGAGAAGGTCGAAGGGGTCGCGCGCCTCACGGTCCATTTTGTTTATAAAGGTGAAGATTGGAATGTCGCGCATAGCGCAAACCTTAAAGAGCTTTCTCGTCTGAGGCTCTATACCCTTTGCCGCATCGATAACCATCACCGCGCTGTCCGCCGCCATAAGAGTACGGTAGGTGTCCTCGGAGAAGTCCTGGTGGCCGGGCGTGTCAAGAATATTGATGCAATATCCGTTAAACTCAAACTGAAGCACCGACGAGGTAATGGATATACCCCTCTGCTTCTCGAGCTCCATCCAGTCGGAGACCGCGTGCTTGTCGGTCTGCTTGCCCTTTACCGAGCCCGCCGACTGAATTGCGCCGCCGTAGAGAAGAAATTTCTCGGTAAGAGTTGTCTTACCCGCGTCGGGGTGCGATATGATGGCGAAGGTCCTGCGCCTTTTGATTTCTGAAACTAAGTCTGACATTTATCTTTTCCTTACAGTCTTTATTTGTGTGCATCATACGCATATATTTATGCGCGAGAGCATAAAATCTCATTATAATAATAGCATTATTTTGCGCGTTTGTCAATACGCGCGAGGGTCACTTTTCCCCTCCCACGAGGATATAATTGCAAATTTTCCCGCGCTAAATTCATTTTTTCCGCAAATCCCTTGACATACCCATAAAAAAATGCTATAATGCTAAAGCGCGAAAGAAACGCGCCGCGAAAACGCAGTAGCGAAATTTTCTTTTTGTAGCGCGCAGCGCGCTACCGAGTTTCCGCAAATTTTAAAAATTAATACTTATTACGAGGTGTAGCGCAGTTGGTGAGCAAGTAAAAACAGTCGATGACTGTTTTTACGCAGCGAAGTCCGCAAAGCAACGAGTATGTCGGCCCGAGTGTACCGAGGGGCGGCAGACGACTATGCGACCGGACGGGAAGCGCGCGCAGCGCGCTACCGAGCTCCCGCAAATTTCAAAAATTAATACTTATTACGAGGTGTAGCGCAGTTGGT
>JAFVQW010000043.1 GCA_017504605.1 Clostridia bacterium | reverse complement strand
GTGTGTTTTGAGGAAATCAAGGTTGAAAACCTGCGGTTTTCCTCTTTTTATTCGTTTTTTATTCTATCGCCGTTTCCTCGCTCGACGTACTCTTGTACGCCTCACGCTCGGAGAACGACGATTTCTGCTCTAAATCCGTTCGCCCCGAGGTTCTGTCTCATCAAAAATTCACCGAATTTATATCTCTCGCCTAATTATTTTGCGTTTCGCTTTGATTTTATTGAATTTTTAATGAGACAGTCCCTTTTGTTTTTTACTGTTTATTTAACTCGCCGTCTATTATAGCCTTAAGGTCGTCGTAATGAATTACGTCGACTATCGTCTCTATAACCGTTCCCTCTCCGTCAAGCACGAGCGTAATGGGATAGGTATCGTTCGCGAGGTCGAGAAGCGCGTAGTAAGCATCGTTCACGTCGCGGCCGAAGAGCATATTGCTGTCCTTGAAGTTATTGAGCACGTAATCGGCAGCCGTGGAGTATCTGTACTCGGTGTGAATGGCAATAACCGTCACCGTATCGGCGTACTCGCCCGCTATGCGGTCGAAGTCGGGGAGCTCCTCCTTACAGGGGCCGCACCAGGTTCCCCAGAAATTAATAACGGTAATCTTACCCGCGTTATTCGCGGGGTTGAAGGTAGTGCCGAGCTCGCCCGTCTCGTCAAAGAGCGGGATATCGGCGCCGTAGCATTTGTCACCGATTTCGCTTCCGTACTCACCGTCGGTGACGGGAGGTGCGGGCGGCTCCGCCTTATCAATAAAGTTGTAGTAAACGAGAGCGCCGATAAGCGTCAGTGACATAACCGAGGCAATAAGGATTTTCACCGCGCGGGAGCGGCTTTTCTTCGCCCGAGCCTCGGCGGGCGCGCCCTCTATCTCGTTCTCGGGAAGAATTATCTTCCCTCCCTTATAGGAGATAGCCTTAGTCGGACATACCGATACGCAGTCGCCGCAGGATATACATTCGGCATCGCCGACAGAGTGAATATCCATCTTACATTTAGAAATACAAAGTCCGCAGTCAACGCACTTAGGCTTATCAAGCTTAATTCCGAGGACGGAAATTCTGTTAAAAAGGCCGTAGAGTGCGCCGAGAGGACAGACGAAGCGGCAGAATATTCTGTAAATGAATATCGCGCCGACAACCGTGCTCACCATAAGAGCAAATTTCCAGGTGAAAAGAGGCCCGAGCCTCGCAAGCTCGCTCTCGTTCACCTTGTTTGAGAGAAGCCCCATAGCACCCTCAAGCGTGCCGGCGGGACATATGTACTTACAAAACGCCGGAAGCGGAAAATCGCGGAAGGCGTACATCAGGGGAACGATAATCACGAAGAATACGAGAACTACATATTTAAAGTAGGAGAGTATTTTCGTGATTTTATTCTTTTTCAGCTTCGGCGTTTTTATCTTGTAAAGCAGGTCCTGTATAAGCCCGAAGGGACACAGAAATCCGCAGATAAATCTGCCGAAGAGAATTCCGTAAAGAAGAATAATTCCGAGCATGTAGTAGGGCGCGCTCTTCCCAGTCTCGGCAAGCGAATTCTGAAGCGCGCCGAGAGGACAGGAGCCCGAGGCGCCGGGACAGGAATAGCAGTTAAGCCCCGGGGTACAGAGGTTTTTAAGCGGCCCCTTATAGATTTTTCCGTTAAAGAAGCCCTTTATATTTGCGTTAAAGAGTAATGCCGAGTAAAGCTGTATAAGCCTGCGCTTAGTCGGCAATATTGATTTTATTTTTTCCTTTATTTTCGTCATACCGTCACCCAAGTCCTATGCACTCGGTGCATATTTTTACAGCCTTTTCAAGCACGTCCCTCATACCGCCGTTGTATATGCCGAGAGTAATCAGAACGGCAGAGAGAGCTATAAGAGAGATGCGAATGATAAGAAGAGCTCGCTCGTTTTCAAGGAGCCTTCCGAAAATTCCCACGCTTTTTTTCGTTTTTTCGTCACACGCCCCCGTTTTTTCGAGTTTCGGCAGAGTCTGCCACGCCGAAATCTCACGTCGGAGCGAGGTGTCGCACACGAAGGACGAAATGCCGAGCATAACGGCGGCGGGGGCGAGATTTATCACGGTACAGAGAAACGCACCGAGGGTCGAGGCGTTAAGAGCATCACTGTAATTTTTACCGTCAAGAGTATAGCAAAGCGAGAGCGTAACGCCGACGGCAAACAGAACCGCGGTAGCGCCGAGGAGCACCGAGCGAAGCCGCCTCTCACGCGAAATCTCGAAGGATACGTCGGTACCGCAGGCCGTGCGCTCGGCCCTCACACGCCGAAGCTGTGCCGAGAGCATACGGTGTGCCCCGCCCCGCCGAGGCGCGGGATAAAACAGCGGCGCCGTAAGCGTGCCGAGCACCAAAATTCCAAGCGTTATAAAAATCAGCGGTGCAACCGAGGAAAACGCCGCCGAGACCGTAGCGTAGGTGTATGGATTTTTCCCGAGAGAATTTATTCCGTAAGCCGCCGCGATAAGCGCCGCGCCGGAGGCAATCAAAAGCAGGGTTGACAGGGCTTGATAGGTGAAAAACGTTATTCTTTTAGCCTTTTCCGACATTACCCGCACTCCTTTTCACAATAATTAATATTTGAATATTTGAGATGTTTAATCAAATCATTTTATCATAATTCGGCCGAATTGTCAAGCCCTGCAAAATTCGCCGCTCGCAGTCAAAAGCGACAAAGAGATGTGTGCAAAACGACAATATTTGCAATTTTTAAAAAAGGACTTGCAAAACCGATATTTGTATGCTATAATATTTTAGTATGTTATTGCGCGCGAGTGCGTAACGCATATATAAGTATAAACAGAAAGGCAAAATTGCAAGACATGAAAAGTAAGATTTCCAAAATTTCATCGAGCGTTCTCGTGGTAATTTTGACCCTTGCTCTGCTCTTCAATATTTCCGCCGATACGGTTAGCACGGTATCAGCGGCATCGTACATTAAAGAGCTTACATCGGTTGATACCAACTTCGAGGACTTCCTCGACGGCTCTGTGGTACAGAAGCTACCCTCAACCGTCAAGGACGACGATATAATTTCGATTATCGTCATGCTCGACAAGGCACCTCTGATTGACACCTTCGACGAGAAGGGCGGTCAGAAGTTCTCCGACTATGCGGTTAATTCAAGCGAGGCGGAGGCTCTGCGCGGCGAAATCGCCGATGACAAGAGCGCGATGCTCGCACGGCTTGACGAGCTCGGAATTGAATATAATACGGGTGCTAACTACTCTACCATTCTCTCCGGCTATGAGCTTCTCATAACCGCAAGAGACTTCGACGCGACCTGTAAGGCTCTCGGCGAGGGCGCGACGGCTATCGTCGGTGAGGTTTACAACCCTGCCGATGCGAAGCTCGTTAACAACAAGGTTGACGTGTATGAGAAGACCGGTATCTTCGACAGCTCGGACTTCAAGTACAACGGCGAGGGTATGGTTGTTGCGGTCCTCGACACCGGACTTGACTACACTCACGATGCGTTCAAGGCGGATAAGCTTGACGGCTACAGGCTCGGCCTTACCATCGACGAGGTAAACGCGGTGCTCTCGGGCACTAACGCGAAGAACTTTATTCCCGGTCTTCTTGCCGGCGACGTTTACGTGAGCAACAAGGTTCCCTTCGCGTTCGACTACTCCGACGTTGACTCCGACGTTTACTCGATACATAACAACCACGGAACGCACGTTTCGGGTGTTATTGCGGGCGATGACGACGTTATCACGGGCGTTGCTCCCAAGGCTCAGATAGTTTCGATGAAGATTTTCTCGGACACTATGGACACCGCACGTACCTCGTGGATTCTCGCAGCGCTTGAGGACGCAGTTACCCTCGGCGTTGACGTTATCAATATGTCGCTCGGTACCGCCTGCGGCTTCTCCCGCGAAAGAGACGAGGAGCTCGTTTCGGGCGTATATGAGAACATCAAGGAAAAGGGCATCAGCCTTGTCGTTGCTGCATCTAACAGCTACAGCTCGGCATTCGGCTCGGAGAAGAACGGTAACCTTCCCCTTACCTCCAACCCCGACAGCGGAACGGTTGGCTCCCCCTCGACCTACCCCGGTGCTATGTCGGTCGCTTCCATAAACGGAACCAAGACCTCATACATTCTCTACGAGCAGGCCGACAAGGAGACCATAATCTACTTCCTCGAGGCTACGAACAGTGCCTCCAAGGAAAAGAACTTCTGCGACGAGCTTCTTACCAATCTCGGCGTTGAGAGCGCGGAAATCGAATACGTGCTCATACCCGGTATCGGCCGTGACTCCGACTATACCGATATGAACGTCGAGGGCAAGGTCGTTCTCGTTCGCCGCGGCACCAACACCTTCGAGGAGAAGGCTAACGCCGCACAGAATGCGGGCGCTGCCGGCATTATCATCTACAATAACACCTCGGGTGATATCAGAATGAACGCGGGTATCACGAATATTCCGATTTGCTCGGTAAGCCAGGTGGACGGCGAGCTTCTCGCCGCGGCAAAGACGGGTAAGATTAAAATCAGCCGCTCTCAGGCCTCCGGCCCCTTTATGTCCGACTTCTCCTCCTGGGGTCCTACTCCCGACCTCAAGATTAAGCCCGAGATTACCGCCCACGGCGGAAACATTCTCTCGGCTATAACCGGTAACAGGTACGACAGACTCTCGGGTACGTCGATGGCATGCCCCAATATGGCGGGCGTTATCGCGCTTCTTCGTCAGTACGTTATCGCGGAGTACCCCGCGGACGAGATTACGCTTCCCGGCGGTGAGATAAACTACCGCGAGGTTAACGCGATAATCAACAGACTCCTTATGTCCACCGCGGACGTTATATACAATAAAAACGGTCTTCCCTACGCTGTCAGAAAGCAGGGCGCGGGTCTTGCCAACCTCACCGCGAGCGCAGCTACGACCGCTTACATTCTCACTTATGATAAGGGTACGACCGAGTTTACTCGCGAGAACGCTATGGATAAGACCAAGCTCGAGCTCGGCGACGACCCCACCAAAAGCGGAATATACACACTTACTTTCTCTGTTTACAACTTTGGAAATTCTGCTCTTTCTTACGATATATCCACGATAGTTATGACCGAGGGTGTCAGCGACACTCCCACCTACAAGGGTGATACGGTTGTTACCGAGCAGGGCTATATGCTCGAGGCGGGCTCCGAAATCACGAGCGTTATCGGCGGCGGCCACAGCGGCAGCACCGTAACCGTCGGCGCGGGAGAAACCGCAACCGTTACGGTTACAGTAACGCTTACCGAGGCGGATAAGGCATACCTTGACGCTTCCTTCGAGAACGGTATGTATATCGAGGGCTTCGTACAGCTCGAGGCTAAGAGCGGCACGACCGTTGACCTCGGCGCTCCCTTCCTCGCATTCTACGGTGACTGGACGAAGGCACCTATGTTCGACACCGACTACTTCGAGACCAACGCGGACGAGCTCAACGACTCGATAGAGCTTCTCGATAAGACTCTTCCCGATGCGTACGCTACCCGCCCCGTAGGCTCGGTTGACGACGACTACGTAAGCTATCTCGGCTCCTACTACTTCATTCAGAACCCCGAGGACAAAATCATCGCGGCATCGAGAGATTACATCGCCATCTCGAACTACGAGGGTGCGGTTCACTCGCTCGAGTACGTATGGGCGGGACTTCTCCGCTCTGCCGAGAGGATTGTAATTACCATTACCGATGCCTCTACGGGCGAGGTTGTCTTCGAGAGAGTTGAAAACGACGTTCGTAAGTCCTACGGCGACGGCGGCTCGATTTACCCCGCGGGCATAGACGTTGAGTTTGACGCCGCTGAGCACAACCTCAAGAATAACACCACCTATAACGTTAAGCTTCAGGGCTACCTTGATTACGGTGACGGCGGTCTCGTGGCAAACGAGAAGAGCACCTTCGAGTTCCCCATCACCACCGACTTCCAGGCTCCCGCCATTACCGACGTCGAGTACTACACCGAGTACGACAAGGACGCTAAGAAGACCCGTCTCTTCGCGAAGATTGCGGTATACGACAACCACTACGCAATGGCACTTCAGGTCGGATACATAGGTGCCGCTCCCGAGGGCAGCGAGTATACGAGTCAGTTCCTTACCTTCTCTAACTATCTGACTCCCGTCTACTCCGAGAAGAACTCCACGACCTACGTAACCTACGAGCTTACCGATTACATCTTCGATATTAAGAACGAATCCATAAACAAGAACACCTTTGCTATTGCAACCTACGACTACGCGCTCAACCCTGCGGTATACGAGATTCCTCTTCCCAATGAATACGTTAACTTCTACCTTGAGGAGAGCTCGATAACCCTCAACCCCTTTGAGGTTTACACGCTCACTCCCCTCGTTTACCCCAACACCGAGTGGCCCGAGCTTCTCACCTACACCTCCTC
The DNA here is from genome assembly GCA_017504605.1 of Clostridia bacterium. GTDB lineage: Bacteria > Bacillota > Clostridia > Oscillospirales > CAG-272 > UBA1740. The sequence continues at coordinate 22,261 of JAFVQW010000043.1, read as the reverse complement.
CAACGAGGACGTTGCCAAGGTAATCAACAACAAGCTCGTTGCGGTTGCATCGGGTAAGGCTACGATATTCATTTACGACCCCGATAACCCCGACCACGAGATTAAGCTCACCGTCAACGTAAGAAAAGAGGGTGACGAGGGCTATAAGAAGGTTACGCAGCCGGTTGCCGACGAATTTGCGGTTATAGGCTATGAAACCCTTAAGGCCTATTACATTCTCGACTCCGCCGAGAGAGATATAGGCGAGACGGGCAATATCCGCTCCTTTACGGGAACACCCTCGCTCTCGCTCTTCCCCTCCGAGTCGGTTAAGCTTCGCATACGCCTCAGCGAATACTTTGAGGACATTACCGAGGTAAGATTTATCAGCGGTAACTCCAAGGTCCTCTCGGTTGACGAAAACGGCGTTATAATCGCTAACGAGAAGGGCTTTGCCAACGTCACAGTCCAGCTCTACCTTGCGGGAAAGAAGACGAGCTACTCGAAGACGGTAAGGGTTGAGGTCAAGGACCCCTACCTCAGAACAGGTCCTATTCTCAACAACTACTACGGTAACGGCGGTCTCGTTGAAATCCCCGAGAACCTGCTCTTCACCGAGATAGGTCAGTTCGCATTCTCGAACTACCATTACATTCCTAAGGAGCCGCACGAGATTTACGACGACGACCCCAGCACGACTAAGATCTGGTATATCGGTGAGCACACCATTACCAAGGTCGTTATTCCCGAGGGTGTCGAGAAGATAAATCAGTACGCCTTTGCAAACCTTACGGAGCTGCGCGAGGTCGTGCTCCCCTCTACTCTTAAGCAGATAGAGTACGGCGCGTTCTACGGCTGTGAAAAGCTCCAGACGATTACGGGACTTGAGAACGTAATCACGATAAACAAGCAGGCCTTCCAGGGCTGTGACCTCCGCGGCGAGATTTCGCTCGACTCGGCACACGCCGTTGCGGACTACGCCTTCGCGGAAAACAAAAATCTTAAGTCGGTAGTCATCTCCGAGACCCTTCGCTCCGTCGGCGCTTACGCCTTCGCTATGTGTGAGGACCTCGAGAGCGTTACCGTAAACGCAGAGAAGGTTAAGCTCGGTGCTTATGCATTCCTCGGCTGCTCCTCTCTCGAGTCTATCGACATTAACGCAGGCATTATCCCCGCAGGCGCGTTCATGGGCTGTAGCTCGCTTACCGACGTTAAGCTCGGTAAGGACGTATCGGCGTTCGGCGAGTACGCCTTCGCAGGCACTCACGCAGACTTTGAGATTGACGAGAACAACTCCTACTTCAGAGCCTCGGCGAGCGGTGATGCAATCATCAGCACCAAGGACGGAAAGGACACTCTCGTTCTCGTATCCCCCGACCTTAAGGGCAGCTTCACGCTCGAGGGCGTTGAGTATATCGGCGACGGTGCATTCTCGGGTAACAGCAGTCTCGTATCCGTAAATATGCCCGACGCTCACACTGTGGGTAAAAACGCATTCTCCGACTGCGTTAAGCTGAGCAGCGTCACCCTTGCTCCCCTTAAGTCTATAGGCAATTACGCCTTCTTTAATACTCCCATAACGGCACTTCCCGCTCTTGATGACTCGCTTACCGAAATCGGTAAGTATGCGTTTGCCTACACCGATATTACATCGGTAACGGTTCCCGCGGGTGTCACCGTCCTTGAGGGTGCGTTCTGTGAGTGCCAGGCACTCAGAGAGGTTACCGTGCGTGACGGCGCCGTGCTTGATATGGGCGCGTTTATGCTCGGCAGAGACTCGGTTAACCCGAGAACGAATAAGAAAAACTACGATTTCGTTCCCGCTACCGATAACGGCAAGACAATCTACCGCTTCAAGTACACCTCCGCGCTCGTAAGCCTTACGATAGGCGACGGTGTCGTAATCGGAGACTCGGCATTCTTCGGTGCGGCGAGCCTTATCCGCGCTACCATCGGCGAGGGCACGGTAATCGGCGACAAGGCCTTCTACAATGCACAGAGCCTCGCGGATATCAACCTCGAGAACGCTTCCGAGATTGGCAGCATGGCATTCTCGGGCGACGTGCTCTACCAGTTCACCGACCCCTATCAGCAGACACCCTACTACGTATCGGACAAGGGATATATTTACAGCTATCACTCTGCCGCACTTACCTCCGTCAGGCTTGCCAACGCAGCAAGGCTCGGCGACAGCGCATTCCAGTACTGTAAGAGCCTGAAGACTGTGGCTCTCGGCGAGAGCATCACGGAAATTCCCTATATGGCGTTTGCGGAATGTACCAATCTCTCCGACATCAACCTCGAGGGAGTGAAGATTGTCGGTGAGGCTGCATTCTCCTACACCGCTCTTACGTCGACTAACCTCACGGCGGCCGTCGATATCGGCCCGTACGCCTTCCTCTCCATAGAGCCCCTTACCGAGATTACTCTCGGCTCGGATATTTCAAGCATTGGCGAGGGTGCGTTCGCATACTGTAAAGCTCTTGACAAGGCGGTTGGCCTCGGATACGTCGAGTATATCGATGCATACGCCTTTGCCTACACCGCTCTTACCGAGCTCGACCTCACGGGTGCTATCACTATCGGTGACAATGCATTTATGAAGGTTTCTCCGAGTGACGAGAGCTTTAGCGGCACTATCCCGTTCGTAAGCGTTATTCTTGGTGAGAATATCGTAACGCTCGGCGACAACCCGTTCGCAAACTGCAAGCTCGAGCCCTTCTATGAGGTTATTACCACCGAGTTCGGCGGTAAGGAGTATACCGAGATAAGCTACACCTTCGACATCAGCGACACCGTCAAGGTTATCGACGGCTCGCTCTACTGTGTAGTTCCCGCGGGACTTGAGCTCACGACCTACATCGGTCTTGGCGGTAAGTCGTTTATCGTTCCCGAGGGAACGGTAAGGATTTCCGCGCTCGCCTTCGCGGCAAGCGATATAGTCCGCGTTACCCTTCCCCACACTCTTAACTCCATAGGTCATAAGGCCTTCTTCGACTGTATGAGCCTTGAGACCGTGGTCTTCAAGAGCTACGAGGCTCCCATTCTCGAGGAGGAGTTCGACCAGAACTACTTCTTCTCGGGTGAGAACTTCCCCGACACCGGCGTTTACACCAACGGTACGGATAACTTCAACGGTCTTGGAATAGTTCCCTTTATCATGTACATCACCATTGACTCCGAGAACAACGTCTTCGACTACGGGGCCGTATACTACGGTGCAAGCTTCGTTGACTACGTAGGTCATATGAACAAGCGCCTCGTAATGGTTGCCCCCTCGAACGGTAAGTTCTACGATTCCTTTATGCTCTCTCAGTACTTCGGTGAGAGAATTGCCGGCTCGGTTTCGGCAGACGACACCACCCTCGCGGCAATCGAGGCGATTGACGCTATGCCCGACAAGGTTCTTCTCGAGCACGAGGCTCTCGTTATAGCGGCTCGCACAGCTTACGATAAGATTGCTTCTATGGAGCAGAGAGCGCTCGTATTCAACTACCCCGAGCTTATCAGTGCCGAGACGAGAATAGAGGCGTTCAAGAATACCGGCAGTGGCAGCACTCCCGAGCCCGAGCTCCCCGAGGGCAACGAGCCGACGCCCGAGAAGAAGAGCTACACCGTATACTTCATTATCGCTTCGCTCATTATCTGGGCGGGCGGTGTAGCCGCAATAATCATTCTCCAGAAAAAGTCCGCTCCCAAGGCAGCCGCGACGGCAGTCGATAACACGGTAGCCAAGGTGACGGAGGAAAGCAAAGACGAGGAAAACACAGACAATGAATAAAAGGTTAAAAGCAATTATAGGTGCAGCTCTCATTCTTGTCACCGCCCTGCTCATAACCTCTTGTAAGAAGGAACCGTCGCACTACGAACAGTACAACGGCGAGGGATACACCGTTAGCGTCAAATACGACGCTAACGGCGGTACCTTCACCACCAACACCTCGGTTATGTGCGACAGCTACAACCTCTCGCAGTTTACTCCTGACGAGAACGGTATGGTAAAGCTTCCCTTGATTGCTCCCGAGAGCAGCTCGAGGAAGCTCCCCCTCGTAGCTAAGAACAGCGGTTATTTCCTTGCAGGCTGGTACACCGAGCGCGAGGCTGTGCTCGACGAGGAGGGTAACCACCTCGACTACGACGGCAATATTGCCGAGAAGAGCGGAAAGACACCCGCCTACACCTACGGCGGCAAGTGGAGCTTCGACGGTACTCTCGCCGTAGACACCGCGAAGAGCTACTCCGCAGACACCCCCGTAATCACGCTCTATGCGGCGTGGGTGCCCGAGTTTATATTCAACATCTACGACAAGGACGGCACGCTCCTTAAGGCGCATAGTATCAACCCAACGGTTGACGCCGACCTTACCCTTCCCTCTTGGAACGCCTCGACGGGAAAAATCAATATGGGCGACTTCCCCACCGTATCCGGCAAAACCTTCAGCGCCGCATATCTTGACGCGGCGTGCGAGAACGCTATAAGCGGTGCGACGGTTACTCACACGGGAGTATTCACTCCCGATACTGCCGCGTTCGAGAACAACGTAATGAGCATCTACGTTGATTTTATCGACGGCAATTGGTACAAGATTTATTCGGCAGACCAGATTTCAAAGATTTCCGACCCCTCGGGTCACTACGAGCTTCAGGCTGACCTCGATTTTGAGAACGTCTCCTGGCCCTTCGCTACCGGCGTATTCCGCGGCTCCTTCATCGGCGGCGGTCACACGGTCAGCAATATTAAGGTAACTCAGTCGACCGCTTCCAATAACGGCGGTATCTTCGCCAAGCTTGAGAGCACGGCTACGGTTTCCGACGTTACCTTCACTAATGCCGTATACGAGCTTAAATCCGGCGCGAAGAGCGCGGGTGCCTGCTTCGGCCTTTTCGCCGGCACGGTTGCCGACGGCGCCACCGTCAGCGGCGTTTCGCTGAGCGGCGAATTAAAGATTTACGAGGGCATACAAATCAAGAACCCTATTATTATAGGTCTTGTATGCGGAATGGGATACGATAAGACGGGTATAGAGCTCTCGAATATCTCGGTGAGCACCTATACCGACGACAAGTCCTTCTACGTCCTTAGCTATACGGTTTCGGGCAACGACGTGACGGTAACCCAGAGCAATAAGCCCAAGGCTTAACGGCAATCCTTACATTGTTTATTAAATTTATCATATAAAGGAGAACAGAGAAAATGAAAAAGAAGATTGTTTCGATTTTGCTTCTCGTGGCGATGATAATTCCCGTAATTTCAACGCTCGCGTCCTGCAAAAAGAACAACGGCGGGGGCGGAAACAAAACCGATGCTCTCGTTCTTATGACCGAAAATCTTGACGGTCTTTTCAACCCCTTCTTCTCTACCTCGGCTACCGACAGCACTATCGTGTCTATGACGCAGATAGGCATGCTCAGCTCGAAGTACGTGAACGGCGAGGTTGAGGTTGCCTTCGGTGAGGACGAGGCAGTAGTTACGAAGGACTACGAGCTCACCACCGACGAGAACGGCGACAGCGTTTACACCTTCGTTATTAAGAACGGAATACTCTTTTCCGACGGACACCCTCTGACTATTGAGGACGTTCTTTTCAACCTTTACCTTTACCTTGACCCCGTTTACACGGGCTCGGCAACCATCTACTCCACCGCTATCAAGGGTCTTACCGCTTACAGAAAGCAGGACCCCTCGGCCAAGGACGACGACGACAGCGACAACTACGCCGACCAGGCTTATGCAAACGCAGAGGCACGTCTTATGGAGCTTATTCAGCTCTATATGGACACGGCGGCCGTAGTCGGCGGCGGTGGCAGCGTTTCCTACTCGACCACCATTGAGGCGATGAAGGAGGCAATCAAAAATCACTCCACCTCCTACGACTACGACTCGGCTATTATGACCGACAAGCAGATGGACGACGGCTCGGTTGATGCCAACGCACAGCTCCTTAAGGACTACGAGAACGCTCTTAAGAAGTTCAAGGAGGAGCTCTACTCCGACTACGAGAGCGCTAAGGACGCCTTCACCGAGGAGCCCTATAAGAGCCACCCCGAGTTCAAGGATCCCATCTTCTGCTTCTTCTTCGCAGAGGGCTACGTCTCGGTTGAGTATGCAAAGAAGCCCGGCACGAACGAGGACGACAGATCGAAGATAGTTAAGCTCACCCCCAACTACGATACCACCAAGTACACCACCGTTGACGCCGCAGTTGAGCGCGTATACAGCGATATGACCAAGACGAGCTTCCACCAGGTGCTCCAGTACTCCATCACCGCTCAGCAGCTTCTCAACGAGTTCACCGCTACCGCTAAGGACGTTCTTATCCATAACGCTATCGGTGACGAGGGCCTCTCGGTTCCCTCAATCGACGGCATCAAGTCGCTCGCGCACACCGACAGAGCAGGCTCTACCATCACCGTTAACGGCAACGAGTACACCATCGCTACCCAGCACGACGCAAACGGCGTTCCAGAGGACGGCTACGACGTTCTTGAGATTACCGTTAACGACGTTGACCCCAAGGCACAGTGGAACTTCGCGTTCACCGTTGCTCCTCAGCACTACTACGGCGAGGGCGCCAAGACCCCCGTTGATATTGCAAACGACCAGTTCGGCGTTGATTTCTCCGACTCGAGCTTTATGATGAACGTGGTTCAGTCGCTCCGTAACATCAAAATCCCCATGGGTGCGGGTGCATACAAGGCGACCGACCGTGCAAACAGCGACAACCCCAGCCAGAGCGGCTTCTACACCGACGGTGTAGTTTACTTCAAGGCTAACCAGAACTTCCACACCGTTGGTACGGGTCTTGCAAACGCAAAGATTGAGAAGATTCGCTACCAGGAGGTAAGCGCATCGAACGCTATCGGCGCGCTCAAGGAGGGCTCGGTTCACTATATCACTCCTCAGCTTACCAAGGACAACTACGATAAGCTCAAGGCTATGGAGTCCGAGGGCTACGTTTCCCTCCAGACCGACCAGCTCGGCTACGGTTATATCGGAATTAACGCAACTCATATCCCCAACATCAATATCCGTAAGGCTATTATGTGTGCTATGAACACCACTCTCGCGCTTGACTACTACTACACCGGAAGTGCAAGCCAGATTTACTGGCCTATGTCTAAGGTAAGCTGGGCTTACCCCACCGGTAACTCGAGCGTTGACAACGGCAAGGACTATCCCCAGATCAACGAGCAGTGGAACGAGGGCACCGCGAGAACCAATATCCAGAAGTATATGGACCTCGCAGAGGTCAGCGCGGGCGACCCCGACCTCAAGATTGAGTTCACTATCGCAGGTGCTAACCTCCAGGATCACCCCACCTACAAGGTATTCAGAGACGCTGCAGCGCTTCTTAACTCCATGGGCTGGGACGTAACCGTTGAGGCTGATACTCAGGCGCTCACCAAGATTAACACCGGTGCGCTCGCAGTATGGGCTGCCGCTTGGGGCTCCACCATCGACCCCGATATGTACCAGGTATACCACAAGAACTCCTCGGCAACCAGCACTAAGGGCTGGGGCTACGAGACCATCAAGAAGGACGAGGAGCAGAAGAAGATTCTCGACGAGCTCTCCGAGCTCATCGACCTTGCCCGTGAGAGCACCGATAAGGATTTCCGTAAGGAGAAGTACGAGCTCGCTATGGGTAAGGTTCTCGACCTCGCAGTTGAGCTTCCCGTATACCAGAGAAGCACGCTCTACGCTTACAATGCAAACGTAATCAAGACGAGCTCGCTTCCCACCGAAATCAATCCCTATTCCTCGCCTCTCGACCGCATTTGGGAGATTGAGCTCAAGTAATAGGAGTGACAAATGTTAAAATATATTCTTAAGAGAATCGGACTATCGATAGTTATTCTCGTCGGTGTCTCGATGATCATATACTTTCTGATTAGGCTTATGCCCGTTGACTTTATCCAGGATAAAATCAACGCTATAAATCAGGGAGGTGCCACGGTTGACGAGGAGACCGTCAAGACCATGTACGAGATGTACGGTCTTGGCGACAACTCCTTCCGCGGTATTCTTGAGGGATATTTTAATTGGCTCGGTCAGCTCGCTCAGGGCAACCTCGGCAGAAGCTTCAAGACCAACGAGCCGGTTGCAGACGTAATCGTAAGCCATATGGGCGTTTCCTTCGCGGTCTCGCTCATAGCTACGATTATCGAGTTTATGATTGCTATCCCTCTCGGTATCACTGCGGCTACTCACCAGTACTCGCTTCGCGACTACATAGTTACCATATTCGTTATGGTGGGCATTTCCCTGCCCTCATTCTACTTCGGCCAGGTGCTGAAGGACCTTTTCGCATACAAGCTCGGGTGGTTCCCCTCACAGGGACTCGTTAATGCGGGCGGCTCGGCTACGGGTATCGCCCTATTGCCCGAATACTTTATGCATATGTTCCTACCCATTCTCACCGTCGTTATTCTTTCTATCGGCGGACGAATGAGAATGACGAGAACGAATATGCTCGAGGTTATGAACTCCGACTACATTCGTACGGCGAGGGCGAAGGGCCTCGGAGAGCACAAGGTTATTTACAAGCACGCATTCCGCAACACCCTTATTCCTATCGTTACGACCCTCGCGGGACTTCTTCCCTCTCTGTTCTCGGGTGCTATCATCACCGAGCAGGTATTCGGTCTTCCCGGTATAGGTAACGTTGCACTTGAACTTATGAACTGCGGCGACATTCCCTTCATTATGGGATATAATATGTTCCTCGCAATGCTCAGCGTTATCGGCGTGCTTCTGTCCGACCTTATGTATGCCGTTGTTGACCCGCGTGTTAAGCTTGACTAAGGAGGCGCTATGGACAAGGATAAAAAGTTAATAGACGAAAACAGTGCCCCCGAAATCGAGAGCGCGCTCGAAAATACGAGTACCGCCGACACCGACACCCCGCTTGACAAGAATATCAAGCTGATGTCCCCGACCCAGATGGTCGTTCGCAGATTCTTCCGCTCGAAGCTCAGTATTATCGGTCTTATAATGGTTATAAGCCTTTTCATCTTTTCCTTCCTCGGCCCGCTCTTCTACACCAAGTGGGGAGAGATTGAGCTCGACGAGTCGGGACAGATTGAATACACCTCCGAGACGGTACAAATTACCACCGAGGACGGCAAGACGGTTACCGTAAAGCAGACGGTAGAGCGCAAGCTCAAGGATAACTTCCTCGCGCCCCCCTCCTCCGAGCATATTCTCGGTACCGATAACGAGGGCTACGATATATTCGTAAGGCTTATGTACGGCGGCCGTATTTCGCTTACGGTAAGCTTTATTGCCGTATTCGTTATCACCATTCTCGGCGTTGTTCTCGGCGGTATCGCGGGCTACTTCGGCGGTGTCATAGACAACGTCATAATGCGTATATGCGACGTGCTTATGTGTCTGCCCGGTATTCCGATTCTTCTCATTATCAGTACCCTTCTCGATGCGGCAAACGTCGATGCGAAGTACCGCATATATCTGCTTATGATTTATCTTACCCTCTTCTCCTGGCCCGGCACGGCACGTCTTGTGCGCGGACAAATTCTCTCACTGCGCGAGCAGGAGTATATGGTTGCGGCAGAGGCTATGGGCTACTCCACGGGAAGAAAGATATTCAAGCACCTCGTTCCGAACGTTATGCCCCAGCTTATAGTTCAGATGAGCTTAAGCCTTGGTAGCATGATACTTTACGAGGCGACCCTCTCCTACCTCAACCTCGGTGTTAAGCCTCCTTACGCCGCGTGGGGTACGATGATTAACATTATTTCCACCAATACGGACATTCTGCAAAACCACTTCAACGTATGGGGCCCCGCAGGTATTTGCATAGTTATTGCGGTTCTCGGCTTCAACTTTGTCGGTGACGGCTTGCGCGATGCCCTCGACCCGAAGATGAGGAGATAAGCTTTATGAAAATAGTAAAAAAGATAAAAGCCCGTCTTCTCGGCGAGAATAACGGAAATGAAATAAAGTCCTCGGGTAACTCCTACCTCACGAGCAAGGAAATCCGTGCTATCTCAAAGGCGAATGCCAAGGTTATGCTTCGCCTTGAGAAGTACAAGAACCGTAAGGCAGACGAGTCCGAGTTCTTAAGCGAGATGAAGGACCCGAAAAACATTCTCGAGATTGAGGACCTCAACACCTACTTCTTCACCGACCAGGGCGTTGTTAAGGCGGTTAACGGTGTTTACTTCGAAATCCCGAAGAATGCCACCGTCGGCATCGTCGGCGAGTCGGGCTGCGGTAAATCGGTAACGAGTATGTCGGTTATGCGACTTCTCCAGGGCCCTCAGGGTCAGATTTACTCGGGAAGCATCCGCTTCCGCGCCTACGACTACAAGCGTGACGGACACGGAAATCCCATTCCCACGGGTGAGACCGCCGAGAACGGCGCACCCGTATATGAGACCGAGGAAAAGGTCTACGATATTGCAAAGATGCCGATTAACGAGATTTACCGTATCCGCGGCAAGCAGATTGCAATGATTTTCCAGGAGCCGATGACCTCGCTCAACCCTATCTTCACGATAGGCGAGCAGCTCGATGAGGTTACCTTTATTCACACCCCCGGTGCTACCAAGGAGATAGCGAAGGCACGCTCTATGGAGATGCTCGAGCTCGTCGGAATTGCCGCGCCCGAGCGTGTTTACAAGGCCTTCCCCCACGAGCTCTCGGGCGGTATGCGTCAGAGAGTTATGATTGCTATGGCTCTCTCCTGCGACCCGAGGCTGATTATCGCCGACGAGCCCACGACGGCTCTCGACGTTACGATTCAGGCGCAGATTCTCGACCTTCTCCGTGAGCTGAAGGACAGAATTGACGGCTCTATTATGCTTATTACTCACGACCTCGGCGTTATTGCCGAGATGGCCGATTACGTCGTCGTTATGTACGCGGGACGTGTTATAGAGCGCGGTACGGCGAGGGAGATTTTCCACAATCCCCTTCACCCCTACACCATCGGTCTTCAGATGTCGAAGCCGACTATGGACTCCGATAGCGACAAGCTCTTCAACATTCCCGGCAACGTGCCTAACCCCGTAAATATGCCCAATTACTGCTATTTCAAGGAGAGATGCTCAAGGTGCACGGCAAAGTGCTCGGGTGACTATCCCTGTATGGTACAGGTGAGCCCCACTCACTTCGTCGCCTGCCATCTCTACACGGAGGAGGAGAAAAATGGATAACAAGAATAATCCCCTTCTTAAGGTAGAGCATCTTCGTAAGTGCTTCCCGATAAAGAAGTCGATAACCGGTCACGTGCTCCAGGAGCTCGTTGCGGTTGACGACATATCCTTCACCCTCAACCCCGGCGAGACCCTCGGTATCGTCGGTGAGTCGGGCTGCGGTAAGACCACCCTCGGCAGAGCTATTCTTAAGCTTCACCAGCCCACGAGCGGTAAAATCATCTTCGAGGGCGAGGATATTACGAATTACAAGTCGGCACAGATGAGAGAAATCCGCAAGAAGATGCAGATAATCTTCCAGGACCCCTACTCCTCCCTGCCCCCGAGAAGCACCGTCGGAGATATTCTCTCCGAGCCTGTCCTCGTGCACGGAATAGTGCCGAAGGACAAGGTTAAGGATTACGTGCTCGAGCTTATGGACAAGTGCGGTCTTCGCGACTATTACTACGAGCGATACCCCCACGAGTTCTCGGGCGGTCAGAGACAGAGAATCTGTATCGCGAGAGCTCTCTCGGTTAATCCGAGCCTCGTCGTCTGCGACGAGCCCGTCTCGGCGCTCGACGTTTCCATTCAGGCACAGATTATCAACCTGCTGAAGGAGCTTCAGCAGTCGATGAACCTTGCTTACCTCTTCATTTCCCACGACCTCTCGGTCGTTAAGTTCATCTCCGACAAGATAGGCGTTATGTATCTTGGCTCTATGGTCGAGTTCGGTAACAAAAAGGATATTTTCTCAAATCCCCTGCACCCCTATACGCAGGCTCTGTTCTCCGCTATCCCGAACCCTAACCCCGACGTCAAGATGAAGCGTATCGCGCTCGCGGGAGATATTCCCTCGCCTGCAAATCCCCCGCGGGGCTGCCGCTTCCACACGCGCTGCCCTTACGCTAAGGAGATATGCAAGTACGTTACTCCCGAGTACAAGGAGTACGAGAGCGGCCACTTCGCTGCCTGCCACCTGCTTGACGAGGACAAGAAATGAGTAAGGATAAAAAGCAAAAAAAGCCAAAGACGGTATATATCGACGACGGCAGAACCATCGCCGATATGTCCGCCCTCGGCGGTAAGCCAAAGGCACAGTCTCGGGGCAGCTTTTCAAAAAAGAGCCCCTGGACAACCTATAAGGAAGCCGTAAGAATGATGTTCATTCCGATGCTCGTTACTATAGGAATTATCTGTCTTGCGTTCCTTATTATGTATCTGATGCTCATATAATAAAAAAATCCGTCATACCGACGGATTTTTTTATTATATTACTTTTCAAAAAGAAAGCGAAAGAGCGCCTCACAGCCGCGCGAAATATCCCTGTAGGTCGTGGCGAAGTCGCCCGAATACCAGGGGTCGGCGACGTCACCGCCGCCGACAAAGTCGAGCAGCCGCCTCACCTTTCCCTCCGGGTCGGAGCCGAATATGCGGTGCATATTCGTTATATTACGCCCGTCCATACCGATAAAAAGGTCGTATTTGTCATAGTCGTCACGCCCGAGCTGCACCGCGCGGCGCGCGGGGACGGTGTGGCCGTGCAAGAGAAGCTCGCGCCGTGCGGGCGGATATATCGGGTTGCCGATACCGTTCCATATTTCCTCGGTGCTCGTGGCAGAGGAGGCCGCGGTGAGTGCGTAGGCCCTCTCCCTTTTTATTATATCGTTAAATATTATCTCCGCCATAGGACTGCGGCATATGTTGCCGTGGCAGACGAACATTATTCTCGCGGGTCTCACCTTTTCACCACGTCCTTCTTTTTCTTCTTCGTAACGTCGGCAATATCAATTCCGTCAACAACGTCGCCCTCGGAGATTATCGCAATAACCACCATAGTCACGACGACGAAGGCACCGAAGGAGCCGAAGGAGACGTCGCGAAGCGCCACGCGCTCGGGATGACCGAGCGAAAGGCCCGTGACGAAGAGGAAGAACACGAGCAGAATAAGCGAAAAACAACAGAACGAGGCGTAGGGAGCGATGGCGTGAAATCTAAAGGACGCCTCGGCCGAGAAGGCAAAAATCCAAAGCCCAGCCGAAAGGACAATCAAAAGCCCGATAAGAGTGCCGAAAGCCGAGAGAAAGAGCTTCTTATGCCCGAAAACCGAGATTAAAAGGTTCAGAAGCCAGAAGACAAGGCAAACGGCCGCCGCGGGAAGAAAGGCCGCCTCAGGCGTCAGAGGTGTACCCGTAACGACGTAATACGCCGATATTGAGAGCCCTATACCGACGGCGTTAAGCGAGGTGGAGAGAAGATAAAGCACGGTATTACGCTTACCGAGGCGGTGCGGAATAATGGCAATAAGGGTGACGAGCACGCCGAAAACGATACCGAGCCACTCGTACATAAAAAGCGTGGCAATATATGCCCCGAGCGCCGCGAGGGCCATAAATATAAGGAAGGAGGCCGAGAGCATATGCCCGCGGGCTCTTTGGTCTATGTAATCTATCATTTTTTATTCCTTTTTTTGCCGCCGTTTGCGGCTGTTTTAATATATTCTACCACCGCAAAATTCTTTTGTCAAGTGATGGGAAATTTAATATTTTTTAATCCGAAAGTCATTGTACCGAGAGCCGTTTTGTGCTATTATTGTTTATATATGCTTTATTTATATACTGTTAAAGGTGGGCTTTATGAATATACAGTTCTTCAACGGTTGGTATTTTCTATTTCTCTTCCTTTCCCTCGGCGGCTTCCTCGCGCTCTATTTTCTTCTCAGGAAAAGAAGTCCCGCGGTTATTAAGACGGTATTGATTTCCCTTATGGCCTTCGCTCTCGTGCTTCACTTTATGAAGGGGTTGTTCCCGCCCTACTCGCTGAACTACGAGATACATCTGCGCGACTCCTGGTTTATCAATATTTGCGGTGCTAATATTGCGCTGTTCCCCTTTATTCTTATATCTAAAAGCAAGCGTGCCAAGGATTATATGTTCTATATCGGTCTTATCAGCGGCCTTATTGCCGTTTTCTATCCGATAGACCCGATTATGAAGGCCTCGCAGGCCGCCGAATGGATAGACGTTCTGCGCTTCTATTTGCATCACAATCTGCTCTGGTACGTGCCCCTTCTTATGGCGGTGCTGAATATCCACCGCCCCTCATACAAGCGCGTTCTGTCAGTACCCGTCATTTTCCTTGTCGTAATGCTCTTTATTATGATGAACCAGGTGCTCCAGAGCGAGCTCGGCTTCATCGGGCTTCGCGGCGACGACATACACGCTATTCCCTACGTGAACAATTCACTGATTTGGGGCCCCGACGGAAATCTGTCGCGGCTTATCGACTGGGCGTGTCCGTCGTTCTTCAAGACCGTTCCCGTCGGTCCTCACGCGGGAGAGCCCAAATACTGGCCGTGGTTCTGGCTAATCGTTCCCTGCTTCGTTATCGTAACCCCGCTCTGCTTCCTTTTATCTCTTATTTTCGATTATAAGAGCTTTAGGGCCGATATATGTAGGCTTCGCGCAAGGCTCGCCGCGCTCTTAAATAAAAACGCAAAGAAAACAAACTCAAATACAAAGGAGAATTAAAATGACGTTTTCAAACTGGCTTTTCGGAGATATTGAAAACCCTGTAATAAACGGGCGCTGGGGCCCGCTTCATATCCTTACGCTTATTATCTGCGCGGCTCTTATAGTTTCCTTTTACTTCATAGTTAAGCACGCGAAAAACAAGGAAAAGACGAAAAAAATCATCGTCTTCACCCTCACCTCGCTTATTCTCTTTTTTGAGATTGCGAGCCGAGTGGTGTATCTTATCAAGAAATACGTTATCTTCTCGCCCGGAATGGAGGGGCTGTCGCTTACCTGGATAATTCTGCCGAAGCCCTGGTGCGCTATCGCCTGCTGGGTTCTCATCGCCTCGGTGTACGTAAACCGCCGCTTCTTCTACAATTACGCGAGCCTCTCGGCGCTTCTTTGCGCGCTGATATTCTTCTCCTACCCGGGTGTCGGATATAACAACCAGTATATTCTCTTCGACAATCTCTATTCTATTGTCACGCACGCGCTGCTGCTCACAACCTCTATTACGCTTATTGTTCTCCGCTTTACCGAGTTCAAATACCGCGGGATTTGGAAGGTTGGCATCGCCTTCGCGCTCACCTACGTCTACGGTCTTATACAAATTTATCTTTTGAAAACACAGACCGACCCGATGTACTTTATGCCGAACGGCGACATACAGGCGGGTATTCTCAAAATCAGCTACGGTCTCTACCTTTTCCTTTACATAGCCTTTATTCTCATATACGTCAACGCCTTTTATTTGGTAGAGGACAGAAGGACGGTTTCCGCTCTTCTCGGGCGCATAAGAAAAAAAGAGCGATAATTTAAGCCGTTCGCATAAGCCCTAAAAACTTTGATTCTAAAATCGGGCAAATTTTAAAAAAGACTTGACAAACCAACTGAGATTTAGTATAATAGTCATTGTGTACAGGGGTATAGCTCAGTTGGTAGAGTACTGGTCTCCAAAACCATGGGTCGTGGGTTCAAGTCCTTCTGCCCCTGCCAAAAAATCCGCATTCGAAATAATGCGGATTTTTTTATCCAAGCCGCAGGCTTGGTATATCATCACCGCGCGAAGTGCGGTGCATATCATCAAGGGCGGCAAACCGCCCTTGTATCTCATCAGCCCCTTTGGGGCTGTATCTCTCCTGCGGCTTGATGATATGCAATGCTTCGCATTGATGATATACCGCAACAGGTTGCGGATGATATACAAGGCTCCGCCTTGATTTTAGATTGCTTAGAGATAAAAAGAATGTTAATTGCCTCGATCAATACGGCCAAGGAGAAAAACAATGGGTAAAATTTATTCCCGCTTTGCGGAATTGAAAAAGCAACGTCCCAAAGATTGCTTTTCGGATAAAGTGGGCCTTGTAAAATTTGAAGATGAAAGCAAAAGCTACGAGATATATTTTACAAAAAGGCGTGCTAACAAATATTCGATTATTCATTGTAAAAACAACACTGTTCTGTGGGAACAATTTCCCGTTTTGCCTCGTATAGCGGGCAGAAGGTACGGAGTACGAGAACCGATTATTGCTCTTACTCCATCGAAGGAATGTATTAGAATTTTTGTGATTATGGGTAAACCGAACAGCATTATCGGGCTCGATGAAGGTGTTTTCCGTTCGGTTTATAAGTATGATGAGAATTATATAAACGTAATGTCCGAGGCTCGTTTTAAGGATTTATAATCCAAACGGGCTAAATTCCATACAAAGACTGTGAAAAATTGCCGCCGAGAGCATCTGCTCTCGGCGGCGTTTTTATTATGACGGCAAACAGAAGGTGTTTACTCCTCTTCCGCGAGCACTACCTCGTTTACCACGGTAATTTTCTCACCGTCTGCCGAGAAGTAGGATACACACGTATCGAGCTCCGTGGTAAGAGCGGCGGTATTCTCGCTTGCTACCGTCACCGCCTCGGATATTCTGCCGCCGTCCGAAAGCGCGAGGTAGCACACGAGAACGTACTCGCCGTATTCGGT
Organism: Clostridia bacterium; assembly: GCA_017504605.1. Lineage (GTDB taxonomy): Bacteria > Bacillota > Clostridia > Oscillospirales > CAG-272 > UBA1740. Next base: position 5,629 of record JAFVQW010000043.1, on the reverse strand, counting down.
CGGCGCCGCAGCAATATCAATAACGCTGCCCTCGCCCGTATAGACGAGCGCCTCGCCGGTATAGGTGAGCCTTATCTCGCACACCCGAAGGTGGCGCTCGGTGCCCGCAAAGGCGAATACCAGAGAATACTCGGCGCCGTCCTTAAGAAGCAAAGAGGGCTCTACGGACACGCGCACGCTGTCAAGCGCTATTTTTCCCGCCTCGGTATCCACCGATGCCCTACCCGAGAAGTCGATTTTGAGAAATTCAAAATATTCGTAAAGCGCGTTCTGCGCGCTCGCGGATATTGCCTCGTCGTCGTATATGGCGTTAAGCGTTTCGACGGTATGCTCTACGTCGGTCAGCATATCTATAACGAGAAAATAGGTATCTATATCCATATCGGCGCCCGTGATGCCGCCCACATAATTCATACTGCCCGCAATATCGGAGTAGCCGTTCATAGCGGCAATCACCCGCCCGTGCGGGGCGCTATCCTTAAGGACAAGTCCCATATCCGAGCCGAGGCGTGAGAAAAGCCCCTCGAGCGTAGCGGAGACATCGGCCCTCTCGTGAGGACGGAAGTAAACCGTGGAATCCGAGGCAATCCAGTAGGAAAATCCAAATTCCGTCGACTTATAGGTAAAGAAGGAGCGGCACTCGAAGCTGCCCTTGTCGGTATACAGAGTAAGCGTTTCTGTTTCCCTATCAATCTCGAAGCGCGACCAGCCCGAAAAGTCGTTAAGGCTCATTAGCACCTCGGAGCCCCCGTGGTCGTAGAAAAATATGTGCTTACCCTCGGCGTTATAGACGTCACAGCTGTCGGTATCAACGCTTATAAAGAAGTCGCCGTCCTTGTAGTGATATGAGGGGCTCATCGGATTGTAGGTGATATTCGTTACGTTGCCCTCGGGGTCGTAGCTGATACTGCCCGTGAGGGTAAGATAGGACCATATTTCGCGCTCCAAATCGATATAGGTAAGCCTACCGCTTCCAAAAAGGACTCGCTTATCAACCGAGGCAAAATAGACGTCCTCGAGGTAGTGTATCTCCTCCTCGCTCGCAATTTCCGCTTCGGAAAACTGCGCGTTATAGGAATCTATCTTAAGCCTTCCCTCGGCATCGTAGGTCACGCGAATCATACGGTAGGAATTAACGTCGCTCTTATGCGTGCGGTGCTCTACCGTGACGAGATTAAGAGTAGGGTCGTAATTTAGGCGGTAGGCCGCGGAATAGGGGCCCTCCGCCGCCTTTACCCAGGTGTTAAGCTGGGTACAGACCGAAAGAGCCTCGTTTTTCATCTGCTTCATACGCGCAATAATATCGTTCGCCGCATCAAAGGTTGCGTAGAAATTCACGTTGTCCCCACGCTGCTCCTCACCGGGATAATGCACCTCGAGGGACATTTCTGAAATGCGCGGCTTCGCCGCCGTGCCGTATGACAAAAGCGCCTCGACGGTCGTGAGGGTGTCCACCTCGTCGGCGAGCTCCTTCGCCACGGTGACAAGGGTGCTCGAGGGGGGCGTAAAGGGAGGCGGTGTATCGCCGCCTCCCCTATTATCACAGCCGAAAAGCGCCGACAAGCAAATAACTGCCGCAAGCAGCATAGAAAGCAAGCGTCTTTTCATATTTTTCTCCTTATTGCTTTACGGTCCTGTTCCAGGTCTGAAAAAGCTCCTTCAGGACGTCGAGATGCGCCTCGCAGTCGATGTAATGTGCGAAGAACTCGTTGGCACGGGGCTCGGTGGGGTTATCAGAGAGAGCCTCTCTCACAACCTTGTTGTATATCGGAGCAACGCTCTCGCAGAACTCGCGCCAGCCGCGGCGCCACTCTCCCGTCTTTAATTCCTCGGAGCGAGCCAGAAAGCCCGAGAGTATCTCGCGTGCGCGCTCACCCGCGGCAAGCTCGACGCGCCCTTCGTCAAAGTTTGTTACAAGCGGGTGGAAGACGAGCGAGAGCTCGTTATTCTCAATCTGTACCTCAACCGCGAGTCCGTCGGTCCAGCACTCGTTGCCGGTGTCCCACATAAAGTTGAAGTTACCCTGTCCGTAGACGATATGACCGCCCTCGAAGCGCTCGTAGCAGCCAACGCAGTGGCTGTGCTGACAGAGAACGACGTCGGCACCCGCGCGCACCATCTCGTGCGAGAGGTCGTATAGGCGGGGCGAGGGGTAGCGGCAAAGCTCCTTACCGCCGTGGTAAACGACGACGGTGTAATCAGAGAGCGCCTTCGCCGCGCGTATGTCGTGCATAAGGCGGGCAGGATTTACGGGGTTTACGCCGCATCTGTCGGAAAGTGCGTAGGAATACTCACTTTCGTTTACATTTATTATTGCAAAGCGCTTATCCTCAATGTCGAAAAAGTGGGGAGTGCGCGAGTCGTTATCGTTTTCCCCGACACCCGTGTAAGAAATTCCCGCCTCGTCAAGAGCGCGGAGCGTGTCGCGAAAGCCGCCCTCACCAAAGTCGTATATATGGTTGTTTGCAAGGCAGGCATCGGTCACGCCGAGGGCGAGAAGGCCCGCGGTGCACTTAGGCGAGGCCTTAAGCGGCGGTCCGATTTTTTTAATAGCGGTATCACGCTCGGTAAGCGCACATTCAAGGTTGACTATAAATCTGTCGGCCCCCTTGAATATTCTCGTAGCATCGCCGAAAAAGGCCTCGGCATCTCCGCGCACGAAGGCGGGCTCGGTGATGCTCGTGGGAACTAAATCGGCACCGAAAATAAGTCGCATTTTATTTCTCCTTTATTTATGAAAAAGCTTCTTCGTCTGGTACATCGGCTCGGAGGTAAGATTTACACCGAGCTTACGGAAGGTATTCTCGTCAACCTGCGAAAGAATGACGGTGGAGTGCACCTCGGCGTATCTGAGGCTCGGAAGAGCCGCCATAGCGCGCGCGGCGCTCGGGTTGCCTACGGCCGAGATAGCGAGGGCAATAAGCACCTCGTCGGTGTGAAGACGCGGGTTGTGCCCACCGAGGTTCTCGGTCTTAAGCGTCTGTATCGGAGCTAAAATCTCGGGAGAGATTATATCCTCCTCCTTATCAATCCCCGCGATAGTCTTAAGCGCGTTAAGAAGCGCGGCGCTCGAGGCACCGAGAAGGTTCGTGGTCTTACCCGTAACTATTCTGCCGTCGTTAAGCTCGATGGCAACAGCGGGCTCGCCCGTCTGTTCCGCCTTGCACAGTGCGCACTCGACGGACGGACGGTCGCCGACGGGGTCGCAGGGCAGCTTACCCATAAGGAGCTCGAGCTTCTCAATCTCGACCTCACTTCCGCTTCCCTTCCTGTTATTGCAAAGGGCGGCGTAATATCTTCTTATAATCTCCTGGCGCGCCGCCGCGGAGACCGCCTCGTCATCGTATATGCAGTTGCCCGCCATATTTACGCCCATATCGGTCGGCGACTTATACGGACACTCGCCGAGTATCTCCTTAAGCATCGCGCGGAGCACGGGAAACACCTCTACGTCGCGGTTATAGTTAACCGCGCGCTCGCCATACGCCTCAAGGTGAAAGGGGTCGAGCATATTGACGTCGGCAAGGTCGGCAGTCGCCGCCTCGTAGGCGAGGTTGACGGGGTGATTTAAGGGTATATTCCATATCGGGAAGGTCTCAAACTTGGCATAGCCCGATTTTCTTCCCATCTTGCTCTCGTGGTAAATCTGCGAAAGGCAGGTAGCCATCTTACCCGAGCCCGGGCCGGGTGCGGTAACGACAACCACGGGGCGCTCGGTCTCTATATACTCGTTCATACCGAAGCCGCGGTCGGATACGATATGAGGAATGTTGTGCGGGTAGCCCTCTATCGCATAGTGCTTGTACACTCGGATACCGAGCTTCTCAAGCTTCGCACGGAAGGCATCGGCAATAGGGGTAGCCTTATATCTCGTCATAACGACCGAGCCGACGTAAAGGCCGTAGCCGCGGAAGGCATCGATAAGGCGGAGAACGTCAAGGTCGTAGGTAATACCGAGGTCGCCGCGCACCTTATTCTTCTCTATATCCGCGGTGTTAATCGCGATTATAACCTCCGCCTCCTCGCGAAGCTCTATAAGCATCTTGATTTTACTGTCGGGAGCGAAGCCCGGCAGAACGCGCGAGGCGTGAAAATCGTCGAAGAGCTTACCGCCAAACTCAAGATAGAGCTTCTCGCCGCCGAAGAGCGAGATTCTCTCCTTAATTTTTTGCGACTGAAGCTTCAGGTATTTATCATTGTCAAAGCCTTGTACGAACATAGCCTACCTCTTTTTATAAGATAGAATAATTATAACACTATTGCTCCCTCTTTGCAAGCAGTTATGCGAAAAATAAAGGGGGCATTATTGCACAATTTTTCCTTTTGTTTTAGGTTATTTTTCATAATGAGGAAAATTTTTAGGCGCCTCTGTTGCTTTTTTAGGGAATAATATGGTAAAATATTCATGATAACACACAAATAACGGAGGAAGGCTATGAACGAGACGCTCACAACGGTATACAGCGAAAATATGACGGACATTCCGCACAGCTATTATCCGCGCCCGCAGCTTGTCAGGAGCTCCTTTATCTCCCTTAACGGAGTATGGGACTTCGCAATCTCTCCCTCCCGCGAGGAATTCGGATATAAGGAAAAAATCACGGTTCCCTTCCCACCCGAGAGCGCACTGTCGGGCATCTGCCGAAAAATCGGCAAGCAGGATTATATGCATTACAGGCGCCGCTTCACGCTCCCCGACGGCTTCATGCGGGGGCGGCTCATTCTCCACTTTGGTGCCGTCGACCAGATATGCAGTGTCTACGTAAACGGCACCCTCGCCGTCGAGCACGAGGGGGGATATATTCCCTTCTCCGCCGATATTACCGCCCTCGTTAAGGACGGAGAAAACGAGATAACCGTATGCGCCCTCGACCAGCTCACGCACCTCTATCCCTATGGCAAGCAGACGCGCAGGAGGGGCGGTATGTGGTATACCCCCGTCAGCGGCATCTGGCAGAGCGTGTGGCTCGAGAGCGTGCCGAAAAGCTATATTCATGAGCTGAGAATAACCGCCGATATGACCTCTGCGACCGTCTGTACGGCGGGCGGTGACGAAAAGAAAACTCTAAGGCTTGGGAGCGGCGAGGTTTACGAGTACGTCGGCAACGAAATTACTCTAACCCCGAGCGAGCCTATCCTCTGGTCGCCCGAGAACCCCTATCTCTATCACTTCACCCTTGAGTGCGGCGAGGACAAAATCGAGAGCTACTTCGCCCTGCGCGAGATAGGAGTTGCCGTATTCGACGGCATATCCCGCCTCACCCTTAACGGCGAGCCCTATCTCTTCAACGGTCTGCTCGACCAGGGATATTACCCCGACGGCCTCTTTATGCCCGCCTCGGCAGATGCCTGGCGCGACGACATCGCGCTCGCGAAGAGGCTCGGCTTCAATATGCTCCGTAAGCACATCAAGATTGAGCCTATGATGTTCTATCACCTGTGCGACACTATGGGCATCGTCGTATTTCAGGATATGGTCAACAACTCGGACTACCGCTTCCTTCGCGATACCGCTCTGCCGACACTCGGGCTACAGTGCATATCCGACAAAAATATGAATTCGACTCAGTGCACGCGCGACGTCTTCCTCACGACTATGGCGGATACTGCGGCTCTGCTCTACTCCACC
>JAFVQW010000042.1 GCA_017504605.1 Clostridia bacterium | reverse complement strand
GAACGGAAAAAGTACCACCACTGCTATGTGCGCGCATATCTTGATGCAGGTTGGCGATCCAACTGTTTTTTGCGGAGCGGAGGCCACTGAGTTTGGTGGCTCGTCCTGTCACATCGGTGTAGCCACGCCCTCGGGAACACTGTCAGCACCGTAGCAACGAACCTTCGCTCTGTCACCGTTCGAGTAAGCCGTCTCCTTGACAATCCTTACAGTCTCGGTAGCGGGATCAAACTCGGTCTGGCAGTAGGTGAAGCCGTTGATACGGGAGATAATCATAGCAGCATCCTTACCAAGTCCGTTAAGAACGACCTTGAGAGGCTTCTTTCTTACCTTGTTAGCGTTAAGAGCGATCTTGATAGCGCCCTCAGCAGCCGCGAAGGACTCGTGTCCTGCAAGGAAGCAGAAGCACTCGGTGGACTCGGAGAGAAGCATAGAGCCGAGGTTACCGTGGCCGAGACCAACCTGTCTGTTCTCTGCAACCGAGCCGGGAATGCAGAAGGACTGAAGTCCGATACCGATTGCGGCAGCGGCGTCAGCAGCCTTGGTGCAGCCCTTCTTAATAGCGATAGCAGCACCTACGGTGTATGCCCAAACTGCGTTCTCGAAGCAGATAGGCTGGGTGCCTCTTACAATCTTATCACAGTCAACGCCCCGGGCAAGCGTGATGTCGCGGCACTCCTCAATGGAGTTAATACCATATTCCTTGAGAGTAGCGAGAATTTTAGCCTCGCGTCTTTCGTAATTTTCAAACAAAGCCATTACTGCTACCTCCTATCACTCTTTACGAGGGTCGATGAACTTAACGGCGCCGTCTTCCTTAGAGAATCTGCCGTAGTGACCCATAGACTTGTTATATGCGGTGTTGGGATCGTCGCCCTTCTTGATGAAGTCGGTCATCTTACCAAGGTTTACGAACTCGTAGCCGATAACCTGATCGTTCTCGTCAAGAGCCATTCTGGTAACGTAGCCCTCTGCCATCTCGAGATAACGAACACCCTTAGCAACGGTGCCGTACATAGTACCGACCTGCGAGCGAGAGCCCTTACCGAGGTCCTCGAGGCCCGCACCGATGGTAAGACCGCCCTCGGAGAATGCAGACTGAGTACGTCCGTAAACGATCTGAAGGAAAAGCTCGCGCATAGCGGTGTTGATAGCGTCGCAAACGAGGTCGGTGTTAAGCGCTTCAAGAATGGTCTTGCCCTGAAGAATCTCCGCAGCCATAGCAGCCGAGTGAGTCATACCCGAGCAGCCGATGGTCTCAACGAGTGCCTCCTGAATGATGCCGTCCTTTACGTTAAGAGTGAGCTTACAAGCGCCCTGCTGAGGTGCGCACCAGCCGATACCGTGCGTAAGACCGGAGATATCCTTAATCTCCTTAGCCTTAACCCAAAGTCCCTCCTCGGGAATGGGAGCGGGACCGTGGTTAGGACCCTTGGCAACTACGCACATGTTTTCGACTTCATGCGAATAAATGAGTTCTGCCATTATATTTCTCCTTGTTTTTAATAATCGATTACTTTACAATCTCGCCCATTACGTTACCGAATGCGCAGGCAGCATTAGCCTCGTCGGTATCTATATGCATTGCGGGAGCGAACTTCTCGCTAACGCGTACAACGACGTCGCCGAAGATAGTAGCGCGCTCTGCGGTAGCAAGCTTAACAGAAACAATCTCCTTGTCCGCAACGCCCATCTCGGCAGCTGCCTCGGGAGTAAGGTGTATATGACGCTTAGCCGCGATTACGCCCTCGGTGAGCTCAAGCTCCTTACCGTTCTCGGGGTTAACGAGCTTGCATGCACCGCTGCCCGCGATGTCTCCGCTCTCACGAATGGGGGCGGTAACGCCGATTGCACGAGCATCGGTGAGAGAAAGCTCTACCTGGCTTGCAGGACGGGTAGGACCGAGAATAGAAGCCTTGAGCGAGCCCTTAGGTCCGACTACAACGAGCTTCTCCGCACAAGCGTACTGACCGGGCTGGCTGAGGTCCTTCTTATTGGTGAGCTCGTAGCCCTCGCCAAAGAGAACGTCCACTGCCTCGCGCGACAGATGAATGTGTCTTGCTGATGTTTCTACTAATACCTCTTTCATTTTGAATACTCCTTCGTATGTTAAGATTTTCACACTAAGTATAAGTATAACACAGTCACGCGCGAAAATCAATGCATAATTTGAAAGAATATAGAAAAAACTAATAAAAATTTTCTGTTGAGGTTATATAAATGGAAGAAGAAAAAAAGACACAGAGCGAGGGCATTGGAGATATAGCCGCGGGCGGCGGTATCAGCCTTGAAAATTCGAGCGACGCCTTTTACTGCCTATCTATTATCGGGCAAATCGAGGGGCACTATTCACTTGACAACACGCAGAAAACGACAAAGTACGACCATATACTTCCCCTGCTCGTCGCACTTGAGGAGAGCGAGAGGGTGGACGGTATTATAATTCTCTTAAACACTCTCGGCGGCGACGTCGAGGCGGGCCTCGCAATATCCGAGCTGATAGCCAGCCTGACTAAGCCGACGGCATCTATCGTCCTCGGCGGCGGCCACTCAATAGGCGTGCCCCTCGCGGTAAGCGCCGACCGATCCTTTATCGTTCCGAGTGCGACTATGACGGTGCACCCCGTAAGAACCTCGGGACTTGTTCTCGGCGTGCCTCAGGCCTTTGACTATCTTGACAAGATGCAGGACAGAATAGTAAACTTCATTACCTCTCACTCCTCGGTGAGCGAGGAGAATTTCCGCCGCCTTCTAAACAGAACCGACGTTCTCGTGAACGACATAGGCTCTATTCTCAACGGCTACGAGGCCTGCGAGTGCGGTCTTATCGACGAGGTCGGCGGTATAAAGGAGGCGCTCGCATATCTTCGCTCGGTCTGCGCCGAGAGGTCGAAAGGGTAGCCGACATTTTTCATATTTTTCCAATAATAATTCCCGCTCTTCGAGGCAAAATAATACCAGAGCAAACGAGAGAGAGCCGCGAGGTTCTCGCCTCGCGGGCTCGATAAATATAAAATGGGAGAAATCAAAATGTCGAAAAGCAAGGTAAACGTACCCGAGGCTAAGGCTGCTCTTAACAAGTTTAAGATGCAGGCTGCAAGCGAGGTTGGTGTTAACCTCAAGGAAGGCTACAACGGCGACCTCACCTCTAAGCAGGCGGGTAGCGTTGGTGGCCAGATGGTAAAGAAGATGGTTGAGTCCTACGAGAACAACCTCAAGACCAACGGCTAATTCCTTTTAAAAAGGGGGCTGTCCAAGCGGGCAGCCCCTACATATTTCGGCACAAAATGAGTAATAATCGGGAGTGCTGCCTCTAAGCAGGCGGGTAGCGCCCGCGGCCAGATATGGCGAATACAAGAGCAAACCTAATAGGTTTTTGAATGCCAATTTCCCCGTATTCTTCGTCAGGCTTCTTGTCAATACCCACGTATTAACTGCTAAGCCTTCCTTGACTACGGTAAAATTGCCTATCCAAAAACTGCTACGCATCCTTCGGACAATTCATTTACTCTTGTATTCGCCCCGAAGATGGCCTGAGTCCTACGAGAACAACTCGGGGACGAGCGGCTAATTCCTTTTAAAAAGGGGGCTGTCCAAGCGGGCAGCCCCTACATATCAAAATTAAAAGTATAGGCTGCCGTGCATATCGCACGGCAGCCTTTTGCATAATATTCCCTTTCTCGCAAGGGTTACTCGAGCCAAAGTATAAGCTCAAGCAAGCGCTTAACACAAACGGCAAGCTCGGAGCGAGTATTCTCTACGCTTATCGTATCGATATAATCCGAAAGATTTCTTATGTCGGTCGAATACGGCATATGAATGTCGTTGCCCGCAGTTACCTCTTTCGACTTTTCAGCGTTATTCCACCAATCGCTCGTCACAACTCCCTTAAAGCCCCATTCGCCGCGTAAAATTCCTGTGATGAGCTCTGCACATTCCGAAGCTCTAACACCGTTGATACGGTTATAGGAGGACATAATGAGCTTGGGCGCACTCTCCTTAACGCATATCTCAAAGCCCTTAAGATATATCTCACGCAGAGCGCGCTCGGAAACTATTGAATCCGACTCGAGACGGTTCGTTTCCTTGTTGTTGCAAGCCAAATGCTTCGGAGTGGCAACTATGCCCTGCGACTGGACGCCGCGAACCATTGCCGCCGCCATTTTTCCCGAAATCAAGGGGTCCTCCGAGAAATACTCAAAATTTCTGCCACAAAGAGGGCTGCGGTGAATATTAAGCGCGGGTGCAAGCCAAATAGAGAGATTATTTTCCTTTGCCTCAAGTGCAACGGCAACGCCAATACGTGCAAGAAGCTCGGGATTCCACGTGCAAGCAAGCATAGTCTCTATCGGGAACGCTGTGGTGCTGATACCGGTTCTGGGAAAAATACGCAGACCCGCAGGACCATCGGCCGTCATAGGCGTGGGAATCTCAAATTTGCGAAGACCACCGCCAAGACCGCACGTATTCGCAACTCCGAGATTCTTCTGACCGATAAGAATTGCGAGCATTTCCTCGTTTGTTAGCTGAGTGATAAATTCGTCGAGCGTTATTTTTCCCTCGGCAACCTCTATCAGCATATGGCTATCGTCGTAGCACGCGGGAATATTTTCCTCGCACGCGTAGTCGCAGGGGAATTTCTTCTCCTCTCGCTCGCAATCAGGTACGGTCGCGTATTCGCCCGAGGCAAGAAGCCTCTTTCCGAGACGCGTCGGGGCGCAGTATTCGGTAAGCTCCTCGACTATACGAACAGATTCCTCGACGTGCTTATATTCGATTTCCGTGGCACTCCTCACGTCCGTACCGACGAAGATCTTATACTCTCCCGCCTCCATAACGTACGCAGATTTATGAACGTCTCCGACGTCGTCGTAGGACGCCATATCGTCAATCGCAAAGCTCATACGCACGCGCTCGCTCTCACCGGGTGCGAGAAGAGCGGTTTTCTTAAACGCCGCGAGACAGCGAGCAGCCTTCGTAATTTTTCCGTCGGGTGCGCGGTAGTAAACCTGAACTACCTCCTTACCGCTGACGTCGCCTATATTCTTAACCGCAGCGCTGACAGTTATTTTCTCACCGTCCGATACGGCAGAAATATCCGAAAGCGAAAACTCGGTATAGGAAAGTCCGAATCCAAATGGATATACGACGCGCTCCGCCATTTTCGGTATGGTTTCAAAATATCTGTATCCGACGAATATATCCTCGGTATATTTTACGTAATCGGGGGACTCGTGAAAGCCCTCGGAGGATGGATAATCCATAAAATCGCGGGCACAGGTATCGACGAGCTTACCCGATGGACATACACGGCCCGAAAGAACGTCTGCTGCGGCAAGACCGCCCTCCATACCTCCCTGCCATATCATAAGAGCCGCACCGATTTTATCATCATAAGCAAGCCAAGAGGTGTCAATCATTGCTCCCGTATTAAGAACCACGACTATTTTCTCAAAGCTGTCGCGTACTGTTTTTACGAGTTCCCTTTCCTCTGCGCTGAGCTCAAAATACGGGTCGGAGCCGTCACCGTATCTGTCCTCGCCCTCGGCGGAATATCTACATAGCGAAATTATGGCAACGTCGGTAAATTCGCGCGCCTCGTCTACGAGATTCGGCGGGGGTAAAATTTCCGTCATTCGTCCGCGTCCAATTTCCTCCTCGGCAAAGATTTTCTCTACCTCGCTCTTGTAAAACTGCGAAAGCGGCTCAAAAACCTCAATATCGCCTCTGTGCTTAAGCCCCTCGTAAAGATTCCTTTCGTACGCAGTATGAACCCAGCCGGCACCGCCTCCGCACATAACGTAATCTATCTGCGCTTTACCAAACAAGGCAATGCGCTCGCCTCTTCTAAAAGGCAGAAGGCTGTTTTCATTTTTCAATAGCACTATACCCTCGCACGCCGCCTCGTGCGACAGTGCCACGTGCTCGGGGCACGCGGTAATTTTCGTACCGCCCTTGCCAAGCGGGTGACAGGGCTGATACAGCATACGCGCCCATTTATCCATAGAAAGCTCTCCTTTTATTTTAGTGTTGTGAATTATTTCTCCGATTCAATTATACGCAGGCCCTTGCCCTTACCGTATTTTTCACCCGTTTTGTCGTATATTACGGTATAAAGCTTCCCCCTATATTCAAGGTTATCGAGCCTCATATATTCCCAATCACGAGGTATTGCCGGGTCAAGTGTAAGCTGCTCGGAATCGGTTCTCACTCCAACGATTCCGCTTATAACGAGGTCGCAGAAGGTAGAATGGTTATAATCCTTGCCTCGCTCTTTGCCACCGAGCCCCTCCTGCCAGCCGAGCCCCTCGAGTATTGCGCGCGACGTCCATACGTTCTCGTGGGGGCTCATCACCTCGTCAATCCACGGTAGCGTTGTGCCGTCAAGTTCTATTCTATGCATTTTGGAATATAAGTCAAGATGCTTTATAAAAATCGGCTTTAATTCGGGGTGTCCCCTGTGAATGGTTTTGATGAGGCCCGTCAGCACCTGAGAGGTTGCAAAGGGCCAGACGTAACCGTTCCAAAGGCACTCGTGATTATACTCCTTGAGAAAATCGGGATGTCGCATATCTGCCGTCGCCATACCCGTTTTTGCCAAGAACACCTCAGAGTCGTCAAGATGGTAAAATGCTCGTTCAAGACCGTCAGGAGCAAGCCCGAACATAAACGGCACGTATCCGATGAGCTCCATCGGGGAGCCCGTATCGTCACTTCTCTTGAGCACCTCGAGAATTTCATCGTCGTGCTCACCGTGCCTCGCCTTATAAAACCCGTCAAACACGAGCGTTTCGTTCATAATACGGCGAAGCTCCTCTGCCTTGCGAAGATACTCCTCCTTGACGTTATTCACGCCGATCTTATCCGCAAAATAAGCAATTGCCACAGCCTCGGCACACATATACGAGTTGAGAGTTGGACGAATACCCTTCACCATCTTGCCGTTTCTGTGTCCGCTTATCGAGTACTCCATTGCATCCCTATCATCGTAGGACCAAAACGCACCCGTGGGAAGACGGTGACCTCGCTCCCACTCCTCGTAGTATTCTATCATTTTAAGCAGCTCGCCTTCGCCAACCGAAAGCTCACCGCCCACAAGCTCGTACTGCATAGCGGCGTAAAGGAGCCAAGAGCTATATCTGTGTGCGTCCTCGGAATTGTTTAGGTAAAATCTTAAATAATCCGAAAAAACACCGTCAGATTTACGGAGCCAACGCCCCTCGTAAAAATGATGCCCTGCGGGTGCGTTGATTATATTATACCTGCCCGCCCAAAGAACGTCGGGTAAAAACTCTGATATTGCGTATCCCTCGGGCGTATGCTTGACGTGCTTTCTATACGTCCACCAGCGGAAGTAGTAGGTCTTTTCAAGCTCCTTGTCGGGACACTCGAAAAGCGGAATTCTGTCACAAAGCCACTCGTATGCCGCCGCATTCGGAATCTCGTTTACGTAAAGCTCGTCGTCGTTTCGGTTAAACTCGTCAACGTATTTGCGAAGGAGGTCTTTCATTTTTCAAACAGGTTCCTTCCCTCGTATTCGGCAAGGCCGATATATTCACAGTTAGCGCGTCTGCCGTTGTACCAAATGCGCCACCTTCCGTCCTCAAAAAGAGCCGTAGGCTTATAGCAGGCGTCGCCGTCCCACTCACCGCGTGTAGGATAAACGAGGGGATTGAGTGGCGAACGCTCCCAGCCCGAAATGCCATCGTCGGAGCGCGCACAGCAAATGCAGGCGGTATCAATGTCGCTGTAACCGATATAGAAAATCACGTAGCCCATATCGTCGGTCTTGATAACCTGGCAGCCGCCGATTCTGTCCTGCTCGTAGAAGTTTTCGGGTGCACACTCAAGTATCGGCTCGTCCGAATATCTTTTAAAATTCACGCCGTCGGTACTCTCGGCATAGCCTATTACGTTCGGCTCGTAGGTTTCACCCGCAGAATACCACATACGGTAAATCCCTCCCTCGTAAACGACGCAGGGATTCATAACCGACTCCCCTTCCCACTCAAGTGTCGGCGAGAGTATCGGCTTATCGAATTTTCTTTCGAATTTTATTCCGTCAGCACTCTCGGCATAGCCGATATAGCTGTGCCCGTTAGCCTGACCGGTATACCACATCTTATAAATCCCGTCAACAAAGAGAACACAGTTGCGGTTTATATCGTCCTCCCATCCCGTGCTCTCATCAAACTCAAGCGTTTTTTCGGGATAGGTAAAGCTGATTCCGTCGTCACTGAAGGCAACCGCGAGCGCCTTCTGTCTGCGCCAGGAAACGTCCATTCGATATTTTCCGTCCGTCTTAGTCATATAGACGTCAAACATCGTTCCGAGGGTGGAGTCGCCAAAGAGTGGGTTCTTAGGGTGCTTTACGAATTTGTTATTGTTGTTCATTTTCCTTGCTCCTATTGACTTTTTGTTAATTGTGTGATATTATCATTTTACCACAGTTAGCGTCGACGGTCAATAGCATAACATACGGGAAAATTTGCATTTTGTTAGGTGATATATGTATATTCAAAACGAAAGCTGTCATAAAAGAAAAAGCCTTTTGCACATCCCCTCCGATATGGCGCGGCACACGTATTTTTTTGCCGAGTGGGTCGGGCACTTCGTTTGTCGAGAGGATTTTTATATAAAGCGCAGCGGAATGCCAAGCTATCTGCTTTTGTATACCTGCTCCGGTAGCGGCGTCGTTAACTTTAACGGCAAAAGCTCCGTGCTGAGGGGTGGGGACGTAATTTTTTTGGATTGCACGCTACCGCACGAATATTTTCCTGTCGATGACTGTTGGGAATTTAAATACGTTCATTTCTGCGGTCGAGGAACTAAGGCGCTGTTTAATAAAATATGTGAGGATGGCGGAGTGGTTTTTCATCCCGCCGAGAATATCGAAATATTTTTCGACCGTATTTTCGAATGCGTGGAAAGGGTGTCGAGCGAGGAGCGCCTCTCTGAGTTGATTTACAGAGCTCTTATGAGAATAGCATCTTCTAAGCGCGAATCCGACTCGGATTGGCTAAAAAACACCTTATCCTATATCTCGGAGAACTATTCTCTGCCGCTCGGCGTTGCCATTCTCGCCGACCGCGTGCACCTCTCGAGAAGCTTCTTTTCAAGCAAATTCAAGAGACATCTCGGAATTGGAGTACGCGAATATATAGAGAATTTCCGCATCGAAACAGCAAAGAAAATGCTCGACTCGACCGTACTTTCGGTCTCGGATATTGCAACCGACTGCGGATTTTCCGACAGTGCAACCTTTATCCGAGCCTTTTCTCGAGTAGTGGGAACGTCACCTATTAAATATCGTCAGAGCGGCAAGCCGCAGAAAGAAAATTAACTTTTATTATAAATTTGGAGGACACTATGGATAAGCAAATCGTATTTACAGAAAAAAACAAGGCCCTGCTTCTCGATGTGGGTTCGCAGCCGCTCGGCGAAAATCAGGTGCGGGTCAAGACCGCATTCTGCACTATAAGCAACGGAACCGAGCGAGCTAACCTCATCGCAGACCCATGCGTTAGTATATATTCAAGCCCTACGGACGAGGTTGTCTTCCCAAGATACGTGGGATACAGCGCAGCGGGCACCGTCGTCGAGTGCGGCGCGGGAGTTACCGAGCTTCAGGTTGGAGACCGCGTTGCTATGAGCTGGACCAAGCACAGAAGCTACAACGTAATAAACGAGAATGACGCCGTGAAAATACCCGAGGGCGTCGGCTTTAGCGAGGCTTCTATGGCACACATTACAAGCTTTCCTCTCGCGGCAATAAGAAAAGCAAGGCTTGAAATAGGCGAATCGGCTATGGTTATGGGACTTGGAATACTTGGGCTTCTCGCTGTGGGGCTTCTGCGTGCCGCAGGCGCCGTGCCCGTTATTGCAGTGGATCCCCGATCAGATAGGCGCGAAAAGGCTCTTGCCTTCGGTGCAGATTTCGCATTCGACCCACTCGAGCCCGATTTCGCACAAAGGGTAAAGTCGGTAACAGGAGACGGCGTAAACGTTGCTATCGAGGTAACGGGTCGAGGCGAGGGGCTCAATGAAGCTCTTGACTGTATGGCGAAATACGGCAGAGTTTCGCTTCTCGGCTGTACGAGAAGCAGTGATTTCTCGGTTGATTATTACAGAAAGGTTCACGGCCCCGGCATAAGCCTAATCGGCGCTCACACAATGGCGCGTCCCTCTTATGAATCCTCCTCAGGGCTCTTCACGACAAGAGACGACGTAAAAACTCTGCTTGCCCTCTGCGACAAGGGGCGTATTGATTTAAAATCCATAGTAGACGAAATTCATTCACCCGAGGAATGCGAGGAGGTTTTCCTGCGTCTTGCTACCGACGGCGACTTCCCCACGGTAGTTCAATTTGACTGGGAGAAGCTACAACAATAAACTTGCTAATTCACCATTATACTTATAAAGTAAGGCAAAGCTTGATATTAAGATATTTACGGGCAAAAATACGGAAAAATGATTCAGTAGATTGAATGCACGTTCCAAAGGTCGTACGGGTCACACTTTGAAGAAGACGGTTGAGTCTTACGAGCAGAGCCTCAAGACGGGCGGCTAATTCCTTTTTGAAAAGGGGCTGTCCAAGCGGACAGCCCCTACATATTTCTTGACAAATTTCAAGATAACTGTTAATATATACTTAAGCATAAGATACAACCAAAAAAACAAAACGAGAACCACGATGAACGAGATAAAGAAGCTAAACGAGGGCATATACGCCCTGAAAATGCCATACGAGGACGTATACACGACCGTATTCGCAGTCATGACCGACGAGGGAGCGCTCCTCTTCGACTGTGGCAGCTATGACAGTGATATTACCGACTCGGTGCTCCCTATGCTCCGTGAACTGAATATAAATAGCGAGCAGCTGCGCGCCGTATTCATATCGCACAGCCACTCCGACCACGCGGGTGGGCTCTCCGAGCTTTTAAAGCACTTCCCGTCACTTCCCGTCTATTCGAGAAGCGAAATAATAGAGCAAAAATTTGGGGCAGATGCCAAAATTATTCATTTTGAGGACGGCGAGGAGCTCCTCGGCACACTTCGTGCCGTTACCCTCCCGGGACATACCAAAGACAGCTCTGCCCTTCTCGATACCCGCACGGGGAGTCTCATAACAGGAGATTCCCTACAGCTTTATGGGCTCTTCGGCTCGGGGCTTTGGGGTGCGAACGTGCCTCTGCCCGACGAGTATTTTGCCTCTATAGACAAGCTCGCGACAATGCCCGAGATAGTTAACGTCTACACAGCGCACGACTACCACCCATACGGAAGCGTATACGAGGGGCGGGCCGCCGTGTCCTTACTTCTTTCTGCCTCTCGCGAGCCGATTCTTCGAATCAAGCGGCTAATTGAGGACACCTCCGAGCTTAGCGACGCGGAAATTGCCGCGCTCTATAGCGACGGCGGTAGGCTCCCCGCGCTCGGCCCTCACGTGGTTAGCGCCGTCAGGAGTAGACTTAAAAAGGGGGCTGTCTAAGCGGACAGCCCCTACATATCAAAATTAAAAATATAGGCTGCCGTGCATATCGCACGGCAGCCCTGTTTTTAGCCGTTGATTACGTTTGCGTTCACGAGAATTACCGCAGTGTAAGGCGGTATTTCAATTTCGCCCTCGCAAAGAACAGGTGTACCGTCAATAGGCGAGGTACCGTTTGCAATCATATACCAGCCGCCGCTGAGGGTGTAGGTCATAGCCTCTGCGGTGGGGTTGGAAACGATAAGTGCCTTCTCGCCTATATGATTGTCGAGAGTAACAGTCGCCCGTCCCGAATCGAGCTGAGTCGAGGAAACAGCAGTGTTAAGAGTGGTAAATATGTCGTAGGTCTTCCTAATACGAATAAGCTCGGCATAGTAGAGCATCATATTGTACTCGGCACTGCCCTCCTTAAGCACCGACCAGTCGATGTTGTTGATGGCATCGCTCGACTTATAGCTGTTTTCATCGCCGTCCTTTGTGCGGAGCATCTCCTCGCCCGCCTGGAAGAATACCGTGCCCTTCGAAATCATAAGAAGAGTTGCGCCGAGGCGGTTCATAGCCATACGCTCCTCGTCGGTGTTATCACCGTTGGAAAGAAGAAGCTTATCCCAAAGGGTGTTGTTATCATGAGCGCTCATGTAGTTAACGACCATAGCGCCGTCAACGCTCCAGGCAGCACCGGTGCCCTTTCCGCCCATGATTCCGAAGAGAACCGATGCAAAGGAGCCCGCGCCGTTACCGCTGATGTAGCCCTTGGAAGTGGAGTTAAACACGCTGCCCTTAAGTCCGTCACGGATAGCATCATTGAATACCGCGATGCCGCCGATAGCACCCTCAAGAGGCTCAATCTTTTTAATCTGCGACTGGTTAGCCATAGGGCTGCCGTCAATGGTGGAGCCCATAGTCCAGCCCTCACCGTAGATTATAGCCTCGGAGTTTATGGCGTGAACCGCATTCTCAACCTCCTGCATCGTCGCAAGGTCGTGAAGACCCATAAGGTCGAAGCGGAAGCCGTCAAGGTCGTACTCCTCTGCCCAATAGCTTACGGAGTCAACCATAAACTTACCGAACATATAACGCTCAGATGCGGTATCGTTGCCGCAGCCCGATGCCGAGGAGTTAGCACCCGTAGCGGTGTATCTGTAGTAGTAATAAGGAACAATCTTGTTAAAGGAGCTGTTCGCATCGTAGGTATGGTTGTAAACCACATCCATAACGACACCGATGCCTGCCGCATGAAGCGCCTGCACCATAGCCTTGTATTCTCTGATTCTGACCTCGCCGTTGTAGGGGTCGGTCGAATAGCTTCCCTCGGGAACGTTGTAGTTCTTGGGATCGTAGCCCCAGTTGAACTGACTGTCGGGATTAGCCTCGTCTACCGTCGCGTAGTCGTAAACGGGGAGAAGATGAACGTGGGTAATACCGAACTTAACGAGGTAGTCAACGCCGACGCTCTGTCCGTGCTCGTTGACGAGGCCGCGCTCGGTAAAGGCAAGATACTTACCCTTATACTGCGAGGAGGCAATCTTGTTTGAGAAGTCTCTTACGTGCACCTCCCAGATGATAGCATCGCTATAGCTGTCGATGCCGGTCGAGAAGTCCGCGCCCCAGCCCTCGGGATTGGTGAGGGAGAGGTCTACCACCATTCCGCGATTGCCGTTAAGGCCCGCCGCCTTGGCATAGGGGTCAACCGCCTCCTGCGTGCCGACCGAGGTGGTAACCGAGTAGGTGTAATAGGTACCGTGTCCGCACTTAGCGGTGTGAGACCAAACGCCCCTCTCGCCCTTAGTCATATCTACGCTCTCGTAAGCCGAGCCGCCGTTACCTGCCGAGAAGAGATTGAGCACAACGCGCGATGCCGTGGGAGCCCATACCTTGAAGGTAGTGTTCTCGCCGTTAATTGTAGCACCGAGGTCGTCGCCGTCGTATGTATAATTCTCGATAAAGTACTCACTGTCAAATATCGAGGTGGGAACAACGGCTCTCTCACCGTAATCCTCAATGACAACGCGATAGCTCTTGGAAATATCAAGTGTCTCGTCAACCTCGATAACGCCGCTCGTTGCCGCCATACCCATGTTGGTTATGCTGAGGACGGTAAGCTCCTTTTCGCCCTCGTACACCTTAACCTGACTGTACTTTGAGATAGTCGTCTTCGGGGTAACGTTGTACTGTATCTTATGGAAATCCTTCATTCCCGCAAGAGTGAATTTCTTAATCATTGTGAGCGTTTTTCCTCCGTCGGTGCTGGAATACTGTGCTGCATCGCCGCTCTTCAAATAAATAAAGGTATCCTCGCCCTCAATAACGGCGAAGCGGTCCTCGTTCGTAGCATCCTTGGTAGCCTCGCCCCAAGAGGAGCCGCCGGGCTCAGAGCAGTCGGTACGAACTATAAAGCCTATCTGCTCTATTCCAACGGGAACGTTGATAACAACCTTAGCGCCGTAGTCGCAGGGATGCATCTCGTAGCCGCTTCCCTCCTTACCGTCCCACCATGCCCATACGTCACAGTTCTCAATAACGCCGGGGTGCGACCAATAGAAGGTAATCTGATTGTGGCCCGCCTCCTTGGGAATGGTGTACTCACCGTCGGGAATCTGCCAGCCGCCCTCGCCGCCGCCACCGTTATCACCGCCGTCTCCGCCGCCCGCGGGCTTACAGGACGTCAGAAGAAGCGAAAAAGTCATTACGAGTGCAAGAAGAAAAGAAATGATGCGTGAAGAATTCTTTTTCATTTTATCACCTCATAAATTTAGTTATTTTTTGTCCTTGACACGAGCCGTGGAATCGCGGAAAATCGGCTCGGTGTAAATAGTTACGCGCTTAGTCTTATTTCCCTTTATTGCCTGGCGAAGAAGCGTAAAGGCGTTCTCGCCGAGCGATATAAAGTCCTGCTTAACGGTAGTAAGCGAGGGGGTGAAATATCTCGCGACGTCAAGATTGTCAAAGCCGCTGACCGAGATATCGTCGGGAACGCCGAGACCGCGCTTCCGTAAGCCGTTAATAAGGCCTATGGCGATAAGGTCGGAGGCGCATACCACGGCGCTGACACCAAGGCTGGCAAAATACTCCGCAGCGTTAAGTCCGCACTCCTCGGTATAGCTTCCGTATCGAACGTACTCACTGTTAAAATCTATGTCGGCATCGATAAGGCCGATAAGATAGCCCGAGAAGCGCTCGCGGGTAACTATTGATTCCCTGTCACCGCCGAGAAAGCCTATTTTCCTGTGTCCGAGCTCGACGAGATGCTCGACTATAGAGGCGACGGGGTTGATATTGTCACTGCTGATACAGGACACCTTTGGATTTTTGATATAGGAATCCATCAGCATTACGGGAATCGAGGTGCTCTCAAGCTCCTTTATTATTGCACTGTTTATCTTGGTGCCGAGAATCATAAGGCCCGCAAAGTTATTATCACTGCACAGCTTCTTCAAGTTTGGCGGGTTCTTATCCGAGCAGTGCTCGATAACCACCTCATAGTGATAGGCGTTGGCGGCGTGCTGAAATCCCGTAAGGACGGGATATCCGACCTGCGAATTGCTATGGGAGTCCATATTCTCGAACAAAACGCATATTCTCTTGGAGTCGTTGCTGCGATGGAGCGAGAAGCCAACAGACTTTGCATAATTGTTTACTCGCTCGCGGGTCGCATTGCTGACGTCCGAGGCGTTGTTTAAAGCCTTGGAAACCGAGCTCGGAGAGAGTCCGAGGGCCGCGGCTATTTCCTTTATAGTCATATATAACCTCCGTTTTTCGAAACTTTAGCTTTTCTTTTTTGCACATTAGTTTCGGGGCACTAAATACCGATTGTATCTCAATTATAGCATATATTTTGAAATTTACAATGCTTTTTTCAAAAAAAAATGTAAATTTTGAATAGTTTTTCGCTGTTAACCGCATAAAATGAAAAATATTCCTTTTCATTCTCATTTTTCCTTGACAGTCGAGTTTTTTTATGCTACAATGGCTTTAGAATTCGAATTTTTTCGAAATTCCGCAATTAAAGGAGGCTTTGAATATGAATGAACGTTATGCCGGCATTCTTCTTCCGATCACCGCACTTCCCTCCCCCTACGGCGTAGGGTCGTTCGGCAAAGAGGCCCGATGCTTCATCGACTTTCTCGTAAAGTCGGGGCAAAGCCTATGGCAGGTTCTCCCTCTTGTACCCACCGGCTACGGAGACTCACCCTATTCCTCCTCCTGCGCGATTGCGGGAAGCCCCTACCTTATAGATATTGATATACTAATTGAAAAAGGTCTCCTTACCGCCGACGAGGCCAAGGAATACGACTGTGACGGTGGAAATTCAAGAGTTAATTACGAGGCGCTCTTCTACAGAAGAATACCTCTCTTAAAAATTGCCTTCTCGAGGTTTGACAAGGCCGACCCCGATTTTCTTTCCTTTATTAATAAAGGAGATTATTCCGACTTCGCTACCTTTATGGCCTTGAAGGAGGCGCACGGCTGGAGGGCACTCACCACCTGGGAGAACTCCTACCGCACTCGCGACGAGGAGGCTATGCGGGAATTCACCCTCTCGCACGAGGACGATATACTCTTCTGGCATTTTACACAGTATGAGTTCTTCCGTCAGTGGAGCGAGCTTAAGAGCTACGCCAACGAGCACGGAGTACAGATAATGGGAGATATGCCCCTCTACGTATCCGAGGACAGCGCTGAGGTATGGGCGCACCCCGAGCTTTTCTTATTAAATGAGGACGGCTATCCGTCAGAGGTTGCGGGCGTGCCGCCCGATTACTTCTCCGAGGACGGTCAGCTCTGGGGTAATCCTCTCTACAATTGGGATAGAATGAAGGAGGACGGCTACGCCTGGTGGACCGCCAGACTGAAGAGCGCGCTCTCTATATATGACATCGTACGAATCGACCATTTCCGCGGCTTCGACCGATTCTACGCCGTTCCGGCGGGAAGCCCCAATGCCAGAATCGGTCGCTGGTGCGACGGCCCTAAAGAGGCCCTCTTTGAGGATAAGAAGGATTGGAAGATAGTTTCCGAGGACCTCGGAGTGCTTGACGAGGGCGTTTACCGCCTTATGCGCAACACCGGCTACCCGAGAATGAAGATACTCGAGTTCGCCTTTGACGGCAATCCGACTCACGAGTTCAAGCCCTCAAATTACGGAGAAAACAGTGTCGTTTATACCGGTACGCACGATAACGCGACATTTATCGAATTCCTTCGCGATATGGATATAAAGCAAAGGAAAATTTTCTACGGTGACCTCGCCTCGGAATGCAAGCGGTGGGGAGTCGCCTTTCGGTCTCTCCCGTGGCAGCATAGAAGCGAGCGGACGATGCACCGCGCACGCGAGGCGGTTATTCAAATTGCCTATCTCAGCCGCGCAAAATACGTTATATTCCCTCTTCAGGATATCCTCGGCACAGGTGCCGAATCACGAATGAATATGCCGGGCACGCTCGGTATTCAGAACTGGAGCTGGAGATACGACAAACAGTCTCTTAGCGACAGCCTTGCCGAAAAGATAGCGGCAGCAGTAAAAAGGGGCGCAAGATAAGGCGCCGAACGCACAAGGAGCATAAGCTATGGATAAAACGCAATGGATAAGCACCGTCGAGAGCCTGCTTCGGGCGAACGACGGGGTTAGGCTCGAGGACGCCTCCGTCCCCTCGGTATATAGAGCAGTCAGCCGCGCGACAATGGCGGACATCCTCGACACCTGGGAGAGCTGTAAAAGAGGCAGCAAGAAAAGAGTGGGCTACCTCTCGGCCGAGTTTCTCGTAGGTCGCGCCGTTTATTCAAATCTCTACAATCTCGGCAGGCTCGAGACGGTAAGAGAGTGGATGGCCGAGCGCGGAGTTGATATTTCTGTTTTTGAAGAGATAGAGGATGCCTCGCTCGGAAACGGCGGTCTCGGCCGCCTTGCCGCCTGCTATCTGGAATCGGGCGCTACCGTAGGCCTACCCCTCGACGGATACGGCATACGCTACCGCTACGGCCTGTTTAAACAGGAATTCGTAAACGGCTTCCAAAAGGAGGAGGCCGACGACTGGCAGAGATGCGGCGACCCCTGGAGCTACAGGCGTGAGGACGAGAGCGTGCTCGTAGAGTTTGCGGATTACGCCGTGCGTGCTGTTCCCTACGATATGCCCGTAATCGGCTACGGCGGTAAGACCGTCAACACGCTCAGGCTCTGGCAGAGCGAGGAGGCCGAGGGCTTCGACTTCGCGGCGTTTGACAATATGCAGACCGACAAAATCGCGAAAAACCGCATTCGCGCCGAGAGCATCAGCTATGCCTTATATCCCAATGACTCCACCGAGAGAGGACGACTTCTCCGTCTGCGCCAAGAATATTTCTTTACCTCTGCATCTATACAGGATATAGTCAGAAAGCATAAGGCAAAGGGTCTCTCTATAGACACTCTTAACGAATACGTAACCCTTCAGTTAAACGACACTCACCCCGTCTTTGCCGTGCCCGAGCTTATCAGGCTTGCTATGAGGGACGGTCTCGACTTCGAGGCCGCTTTCCTGCTTGCGCGTTCGGTATTCAACTTCACCAACCACACTATTCTCGGCGAGGCGCTCGAGTGCTGGGATATGAAGCGAGTAAGAAAGCTATTACCCGCCATTTCCGACATTCTCCGTCTCATGCAGCGCCGTATAGCAAGGGAATTCCCCGACGGCAGCCTCTACCTCATCAGGAATAACA
The DNA here is from genome assembly GCA_017504605.1 of Clostridia bacterium. Taxonomy (GTDB): domain Bacteria; phylum Bacillota; class Clostridia; order Oscillospirales; family CAG-272; genus UBA1740. The sequence continues at coordinate 10,536 of JAFVQW010000042.1, read as the reverse complement.
CGGTACATATGGCGAACGTGGCAATCTATGCGGGCAGCCACGTCAACGGCGTTGCGGCGCTCCACACCGAGATACTTAAGGCAAGCACCTTCCGCGATTGGTACGCGGTATATCCCGAGCGCTTTATCAACGTTACCAACGGCGTAACCCCGCGCCGCTGGCTCGCGCTGTGCAACCCGGAGCTCTCGGCGTTTATAACCGAGAAAATAGGAGACGGCTGGCAGACCGACCTCGAGAGACTGAGGGACCTCTCAAAATACGCCTGCGACCCGACGGCTCGCAGTGAATTCGCAAAAATCAAGTATATAAGAAAGTCACTCCTCTCGGAGCATATACTCAAAAAAGAGGGGGTTCTTCTCCCGCCCGAGTTCATCTTCGACGTTCAAGCGAAAAGACTGCACGAATACAAGCGCCAGCTCCTTAACGCCTTCTCTATTCTCTATTACTATTTCAGAATAAAGGAAGGCAAGGAGCCGAGCTTCAAGCCCACCGCCTTTATCTTCGGAGCCAAGGCGGCGCCCGCCTATTATCTCGCGAAGGCTATAATCAAGTTCATTCAATCCATAGCCGACAAGGTCAACAACGACCCCGAGGTAAACGATAAGCTCCGCGTGGTTTTCGTAACCGATTACAACGTTTCCTACGCCGAGAAAATTATGACCGCAGCAGATATATCCGAGCAGATTTCCATGGCGGGCATGGAGGCGAGCGGTACAGGCAATATGAAGTTTATGCTCAACGGAACCGTTACTCTCGGAACTATGGACGGTGCTAACGTGGAAATCTCGGAGGAAGCGGGCATCGAAAACGAGTATATTTTCGGCGCGACCGTAGACGAGGTTGGGAGGGTCAAGGAAAATTATGACCCGCACGCCATATACGAGAGCGACCCGGAGCTTCGCCGTATAGTCGACACACTTGATGACGGCACCTTCGACGATATGGGAACGGGTATGTTTAAGGAGCTAAAGAATTCCCTCTTCGGCGGTTGGAGCAAGGACCACTACCTCGTGCTCCACGATTTCCGCGACTACGTGCGTGTGAAGTCTCAGCTGAACCGCGACTACGGCAGCGACGAGTTTCTTACCAAGTGTATTCTCAACACCGCCTCTGCGGGTAAATTCTCATCCGACCGTTCGGTTCTCGAGTACGCCAAGCATATTTGGAAAGTATAGTTCGAAAGTTTTCGAAAAAATCCAAAATAATTTGCGCAATTTGAACAAATCAAATTACCAAAATTGTGCATTAGGTCGAAAATCTCAAAAACGCTTGACTTTTCGCCTTTTGGGTTGTATCATATCCATAGAGAGATAGTTATATTACTATACTTTTTTGTTCAAGTTTACCATGCCGAAAGGCAAAAATAATATTTTTAAGGAGAAAGACAATGAAAAAGTGGTTATCCATCATCGCACTTATCATGGTTCTCGCTCTCTCCGTTTCTTGCTTCGTTTCCTGTAAGCCTGATAACGGTGACAGCGACCAGGTTACCGTATCCTGGTATCAGGGAAGCAAGCTTCTCAAGGAGCAGAAGGTAGACAAGGGTTCTAAGGTTGCATCCTGGGAGCCCACTGCTGAAAACAAGACCTTCACCGGTTGGTACGCAGAGGCATCTCTTGCCCAGCCCTTCGATTTCGACGCTGCAATCAATGAGGACACCGACATCTTCGCAGCATTCAAGTCCGACGATCACGTAGAGGATGAAAACTCCTACTACCTCATCGGTGCCGGCGCGGGTGATATGGGCAAGGCAAACTGGGATCACACAAACGCTGAGGCTAATCTCACCATGACCAAGGAGAACGTTGAAAAGGCTAACGTTTACACCATCACCATCACCATGTACGCAGGCGATATGTTCCAGATTTGCTACGGCGGTAGCTGGAACGGCCAGGTTGGTATCGGTCTCGTAGAGGGCGCTGAGTACTGTGACGGCGTTAACTTCAATGACAACAACACCTACACCGCAGCAGACAAGAAGGTAGCACAGGTTAAGAACGCTGCCGGCGAGGTTGTATTCATCGGCTCCGACGAGTACAACAATGGCTTTGAGACTTGGAACATCAAGCTCGCTGACGGTATGGACGGTAAGTACAAGTTTACCTACACCACCTACCCCAACGCAGGCTCTTACAACACGATCTCCTACGAGCTTGTTGAGAAGATCGAGCCTATGACCTCTACTAACGATATGTACATAATCGGTACTCACAACGAGTGGTCCACCGATTTTGACAAGACCTCTCCCTACAGACTTGTTGAGTCCACCGATAAGGCTACCTGGACCGGCTCCTTCGTGGTTACCGAGGAAATGTACGCTGACTGGACCGAGACCGATCCCGCCAACACCCTCGGTGTTAAGTGTGCGGCTATCAAGATCTTCAACAAGGTTAACAGCGGCTACTACAGCCCCGATGGCAACAACATATTCCTCACCGCGGGCACCTACTCCATCAAGTACACCGTTGAGGGTAACGTAGTTGAGATCGCTAAGTGCGACTACTACCTCGTCGGTACCTTCGTAGATGCTTCCGGCGCGGCTGTTAACTTCTCCGTTAAGGAAGGCGTTACTCCCGCTCTTACCGTTGAGGATGGCGTAGCTACCTGCACGCTCGTTGCAACCGACGTTACCGCTATGGGCGACTTCTCCTGGATTGCAGATCAGGGCAAGCCCGGCGTATTCGCATTCAAGGTTGTATACGGCTCCGAGCTCGGTATCGCTACCTGGTACAGCGACAACGCTAACGGCGGCGACAACTGGTACGTTGCCGCAGGTGAGTACACCGTGACCTTCAATATCGAGGATCAGACTGTAACCATCGTTCCCGTTGCATAACTTGACAACGTCAAACGAATAATCAATAACCGTTGCGGGGTCGGGCTCTGCCCCGCCCCGCATTTTACTGTTACTCAACAACCACAATCAATTGAAAGGATGCTGTTATGAAAAAGATAAGAATTCTTTCCTTTGTCCTCGCTCTGCTTATGCTCGTTACTCCTCTTACCGCCTGCGGGGGCGGCGACGGTGACGGCGGCGACGGCCAGAAGGAAAAGGTAACTCTTACCGTATGGGGCTCTCAGGAGGACCAGGAGATGCTCAAGGAAATGTGCGCTTCCTACGCAGCTGCTAACCCCGACAAGGAATATAAGTTCCTCTTCGGCGTTCAGAGCGAGAGCGATGCAGCCGACAAGGTTCTCGGCGACGTGACCTCGGGTCCCGACGTATTTTCCTTTGCAAGTGACCAAATCAACAAGCTTATCGCAGGCGGCGCACTCGCGCGTATCGGCGGTACGGCTCTCGATTACGTTAAGGCAAACAACTCGGCTACCTCCGTGGATTCCGCAACCATCACCGTCAACGGTGAGGAGCAGCTCTTTGCTTATCCCTGCACCGAGGACAACACTCTGTTCCTCTACTACGACAAGTCGGTAATCGGCGACGACCAGGTTGATACTCTCGACGAGCTTCTCGATGCTGCCGAGGCGGCAGGCAGAAAGGTTCACTTCAAGCTCAACGACGACGGCTGGTATCTCTCCAGCTTCTTCTTCGCATGCCCCGACCTTAAGTACGACGTAACATACGACGATGCTATGACAGAAACCGATGTTTCCATTAACTACAACAACGCTCAGGGCCTTGCAGTTATGAAGGCTCTCGTTAAGTACGTTAACCATCCCGCGCTCGTTATCCAGACCGATGACAGTAAGCTTATCGCAGGCTTCACCCCCACCGCCGAGGGCACCGTAGAGGTTGCCGCAGGCGTATCGGGTACCTGGAATGCTCAGTCTATTGAGGGCCTTCTTGGCGACAATATGGGTGTTGCTAAGCTCCCCACCGTTGAAATCGACGGCGAAGAGAAGCAGCTTACCACCTACATGGGCTGCAAGCTCATCGGTGTTAACGGCTACAGCCAGAACAAGGCTGAGGCTCACAAGCTTGCTCAGTGGCTCACTAACGAGCAGAACCAGCTCAAGAGATTTGAGACCCGCGGCTTCGGTCCCTCCAACAAGAACGTTGCTGCATCCGATGCAGTTGCTAACGACCCCGTTATCTCCGCGGTAATGGATCAGGCAGCGTTCAGCCGCGCTCAGAAGAGCGTTCCCGGCAACTACTGGACTCCCATGGGAGCTCTTATCACTCCCTTCATCGCTCGTAAGGAGGCAGGCACCCTTGCCGACTACACCGATGCAGAGCTTCAGGAGCTTCTCGATGCTCTCGTAGAGCAGATTGCCAAATAAATTGCTTATGGGGGACTGTTCGATGCAGCAGTCCCCATTTTAATAAATCAAGGGGGTCACAAATGGATCTCAATCGCTATAGGCTGACACCTATACAAAGGCTCGGACACAGTATTTCGAGCTTTTTCAAGAATTTTGGCAAGGGCTTTATCGGCTTCTTCGTTAAGATCTATAGGGCTATCGTCGGCTTCTTCGTTAAAATCGGTCAGGGCTGCAAGGAATTTGCAGTAAATTTTTGGCACGGCGACGGTCTGACGAAGGCATCGCATCTTTTTATGGGCCTTAGCCACATCTGCCGCGGTCAGATAGTTCGCGGTATTATATACATGTTCTTAGAGGCCGCATTTATTCTCTATATGGTAATGTTCGGCGGCAAATATCTTGCGATGTTCTTCGAGAACTTTTTCACCGGAGGCAACGTAGGACGGGTTGAAACCAAGGATTTCTGGAATGAGGATCTCGGCATATACGACAAAATGGTCGGCGACAACTCATTCTTAATCTTCTTATACGGAATACTCTCTCTGTTCGTTATTATTTTCTTCGTTATCTGCTACGTCAGCGCGACGAGGGAAAGCTACGAGCTCGAGCAATATCATATAATCGGCAAACGGCCGAAGAACTTAAAGGGCGACGTTAAGAGCCTTCTCGACAACAAGTTCCACATTACCCTTCTCTCCTTGCCTATGGTGGGACTGTTTTTATTCACTATCGTTCCGCTCGTAACTATGATATTCATAGCCTTTACGAACTACGACGCGGCGCACGAGGTGCCGCAGCGACTCTTCCAGTGGGTCGGCTTTGCAAACTTTAAGGACCTCTTCTCGGGCGGCTCGAAGCTCGGCCAGACCTTCTGGCGAGTTCTCGGCTGGACTCTCGTGTGGGCGGTTCTCGCCACCTTTACGAGCTACTTCTTCGGTATGCTTCTTGCTATGCTTATCAACAGAAAGGGCATCAAGTTCAAGAAGCTCTACAGAACTCTTTTCGTAGCAACGATTGCCGTTCCCCAGTTCGTATCGCTTCTTATTATGTCGAAGATGCTTGACACCGGCGGCGGTATTCTCGGCTCGGGCGGCGGTATTATCACACAAATGGTCGAGGCTATATTCGACTACCACCTAAAGTTCGGCATCGATATCAATACCACCCGTATATGCATAGTTCTCGTAAATATGTGGATAGGCGTTCCCTACAGTATGCTTATGTGCTCGGGAATACTTATGAATATCCCGAACGACCTCTACGAATCGGCGCGCATTGACGGCGCATCGCCCGCTCGCCGCTTCTTCAAAATCACCCTTCCCTATATGCTGTTCGTTACGGGTCCCTACCTTATCACGCAGTTTATAGGAAACATCAACAACTTCAACGTTATTTACCTTCTCAGCGGCGGCGGCCCCGGAGACCTTATGCTATACACGGACGGAGCTAAGGGCACCGACCTTCTTATCACCTGGCTATACAAGCTCTCTCTCGGCGTAGACAGAAACTACAAGCTCGCATCCGTTATAGGTATTCTCGTGTTCGTAATTTCGGCCACCTTCAGCCTTATTGTCTACAATAAGTCGTCGGCGGTGAAAGGAGAGGATAATTTCCAATGAGTGAAAATACAAATATCAAGTCTATCGCAGTAAATGAATCCGACAGCGCCCGTTGGGAAAAAATCGACAGGCTCGAGGCCGAGCTCGAAAGGAAGAAGCCTCGTAAAAAGCGCCGTATCGGTATGAAATTCAGGCGGATTTTCGGCGATACCGTCGGACAGGTAGTGTTAACTATACTGTCAATTATATGGATTATCCCTCTATTCTATCTCCTCGTTCAGTCCTTCCGTAAGGAGCCCGGTGCGTGGTCGCCTACCTTCTTCCCGCAGGAGTGGACACTCGATAACTACAAGCGCCTCTTTACCGAGACGAAGTTCCTTCAGTGGTACGGCAACACTCTTCTTATAGCCGTATGCAGCTGTATTATAACCGCGCTCTTCGTTCTTGCTGTGGCATACGCCTTCAGCCGCATGAAGTTTAAGGCGAGAAAGCCGATGATGAACGTAATGCTTATACTCGGAATGTTCCCGGGCTTTATGAGCATGTCGGCGGTTTACTTCCTCTTAAAGATACTTCTTCCGAACAACTATCAGTCGCATCTGAGCCTTATAATAGTCTATTCCGCCGGCGCGGCGCTGAGCTATTATATTGCGAAGGGCTTCTTCGATACCGTTCCGAGGTCACTCGACGAGGCGGCGCGTATCGACGGCGCGTCGAGGTTCAGAACCTTCTACAAGATAATTTTACCCCTCAGTAAATCAATTATCATCTATACAATCCTCGTATCCTTCATATCTCCCTGGTGTGACTACATCTTCGTGTCCTACATTATGGCGGGTGTGCCCGATACGGGAATGTACACCGTCTCGCTCGGTATGTACAAGTGGCTCGAGCGTGAGATGATACAGCAGTACTTTACCACCTTCTGTGCCGCGGCGGTCATTGTTGCAACGCCTATTACCGGCCTCTTTATGTGGCTCCAGAAATACTACGTCGAGGGTGTAACCGGCGGCGCGGTAAAGGGATAAGGGGGATATATGAAAAGGATTATTTCTATTCTTCTTATTTTTTCTCTTATGCTCAGCTGCCTCTCGCTTGTCGGATGCAGAAAGGACGACGGCGACAAAGAGGACGAGGTAGAGCTCAACATTATAGATGATAGCTACCGCAACTGGTACGAGATATTCGTCCATAGCTTCTACGATACCGACAACGACGGCATCGGCGACCTGAACGGAGTTACCGCGAAGCTCGATTACATAAAGGAAATGGGCTTCAACGGCATATGGCTTATGCCGATACACCCCTCGCCCACCTATCATAAATACGACGTAACCGATTACTATGCCATAGACCCCGATTACGGCACGCTCGAGGACTTCAAGAACCTCGTTGACGAGGCCCACAAGCGCGGTATACGCGTAATAATCGACCTCGTTGTTAACCACACGAGCGACAGTCACCCGTGGTTTAAGGCGGCCTGCAGCTACATACGTCAAAACGGTGCGCCGGGCGGCGACTACGGTGACTTCTACCGCTTCAAGGGCACCGGCGGCGGTGCGTATCACAGCGTGGCACAGACAAGCTACTTCTACGAGGGTCAGTTCTGGAGCGGTATGCCCGACCTTAATCTCGACAGTGAGAACGTGCGCGAGGAGATTAAGCGCATTATGAGCTACTGGCTCAACGACTACGGCGTTGACGGCTTCCGCCTTGATGCCGTAACGAGCTACTACACGGGAAATCTCGATGCCAACATCGACTTTCTCTCCTGGCTCAACACCGAGGCTAAGAAAATCAACCCCAAGGCATACATCGTAGGCGAGGCGTGGGTTACCAGCGATTATGCTATCAACCGCTACTATGAGAGCGGCTGTGACAGCTTCTTCCTCTTCACAGGCTCGCAGGCGGGCGGCTCAATCGCCACCGCGGTCAAGCAGGGCAGCGGCAAATCTCTCGGCGAGCTCTTTATGAGACTGCAGGAAACCTACGGTGATGCAATACTTGCTCCCTTCCTCGGCAACCACGATACGATGCGCCCCGGCAGCTTTATGCCCGGTGTCGACAATCTGAAAATGGCGGCGGGTGTGCTCTCTATGATGAACGGCGGCACCTTCGTCTATTACGGTGAGGAGATAGGTATGATAAGCAAGGGCGGAAACAACTCCGACCCCGCTAAGCGTATTGCTATGAAATGGGAGGCGAAAAACATCTACGAGGGCTGCTGCTATCTGCCCCCCGAAAACACTCCCGTTGATTCGAGCTACTACTATTACCCCTCTGTAGCCGAGCAGATGACCGACAGCGCCAGCATCCTCAACTACTACAAGGAGGCTATGGAGCTTCGCAACCGCTTCCCCTCTATTGCGAGAGGCGAGGTCACCTATTATCCCGAGGGACAAAACAATTTCATCTGCGTTATCACCAAGGAGTATCAAGACGAGAAGATAACTATTGTATTCAATATGGATAGCTTCGAGCAGTCTGTGACGCTCGACAAGGATATTCTCGGATACACCGAGCTCGTCGGCGAGCTTTACGCCTCGGGCGGTGAATTTTCATTCGATGACAGCGGAGCACTCGTTATGCCCCCTCAATCGATAGCAATCTTAAAGTAAGGAGAAAATATTATGGCAAGTTTGTCACTAAAGCATATTTTCAAGGTTTACGACGGAGGCGTTAAAGCAGTAAACGACTTCTGTATGGATATCGAGGACAAGGAGTTCATCGTCTTCGTAGGTCCGTCAGGCTGCGGTAAGTCTACCACCCTCCGTATGATAGCGGGACTTGAGGAGATAACCGCGGGCGAGCTTCGCATCGACGATGAAATAGTCAACGATTTTGAGCCCAACGAGCGTAATATTGCCATGGTTTTCCAGAACTATGCTCTCTACCCCCATATGAGCGTTTATGAGAATATGGCGTTCTCACTCAGAACGATGCATATGCCGAACGATAAGATACACGAAAAGGTTATGGAGGCCGCAGGCATTCTCGGCATTACCGAGTACCTCGACAGAAAGCCCAAGGCTCTCTCGGGCGGTCAGCGGCAGAGAGTTGCTCTCGGACGCGCTATCGTCCGTCAGCCCAAGGTCTTCCTTCTCGACGAGCCGCTCTCCAACCTCGATGCTAAGCTCCGCTCGGCAATGAGAGCAGAGATTTCCCGCCTTCACGAGAGGCTCGGCACCACCTTCATCTACGTAACGCACGACCAGGTCGAGGCTATGACAATGGGCTCGCGCATCGTTGTTATGAAGGATGGCTTCGTTCAGCAGATTGATACACCCATCAATCTCTACAAGTATCCCGATAACATGTTCGTCGCCGGCTTCATCGGCACGCCTCAGATGAACTTCTTCGACGGCACGGTTAAAAAGACAGCAGATGAGGTTAAATTCTCTCTCGACTGCGGGACCGAGATTAATATGAAGTATATCCAGGCCGACAAAATCCCCGTTAAGTATATGGACGGCGAGCACAGGATTGTATTCGCCATAAGACCCGACGACGTGCGTGTGTATGACAGCACCAACTATGACGACGGCTCCTGGGCCCCTGCCAAGGCTGTTGTAAGTGTCGTAGAGGTTCTCGGCGGCGAGACGCTTCTGTATGCAAATCTCAAACTTGACGACCCCGACTGCGAGAGCAGTATGATTATCATCAAGGCAAATCCCGATACCGTGGCGCGCCGCGGCGACGTAATCGATATTGAGATTTCAAGAAGAAAGTTCCACGTATTCGACAGGGCAACCGAGAGGAGCATCAGAAGACGAATTCCCGAGGAGAACATCATAAACGCCTCGGTAACCGACGGCAAGCTCGGCTTTGAGGGTCAGAGCTTTACCCTTCCCCCTGCTATCTGCTGTGCCGACAGCGCAGGTGCGGAGCTCTCGATGCCTGTCGGAGCGCTCACACTCGGCTCGGGCACGGGCAAGGCCCGGGTGCAGTGGACCGAGACTATCGGCAACGAGACGCTCTATTTCCTCAAGGTCAACGACGTTACCCTCTTTGCTCTTGAATCAGGTGATGCAAAATACAAAATCGGCGACGACGTGGACTTCGATATCGACTTCACTAAGGTATCAGCTCCCTCGCTCGGTATAGCTCCGCTCAAGCTTACCAACACACTTGACGGCAGCTTCTCTAAGCAAAAGAACAAGGAGAAGAGAGCCTACGACTTCTTTATGAATATCGGTGATGCTCGCCTTACTCCGAGTGAGAGCATATGCGAGAAGATATTTGCCTGCAAGGGCAACAAGATATTCCATACTCCCCTTGAATACATAGCGGATACGAAGGATATTACGGTATCCCGGCATTTAGAGGATGCGGCAAACGTCCTCACGGGTAGGGTTACCGAAATTCTCGACTACACCACCAAAAGGTATGCGGTTATCGACGTGTACGGTCAGTCGCTTATTGCCGCCTACGACGGCAGTGTAGGCGACACCGTTGACGTCGCCATACCCACAGAGGCTATGACCATCAAGGATAAGACCATTGATATAATAATTGTATAATCGAAAGGGGCTGTCGCATTTAGGCATAACCGAATAAAAAACGAGGGGTATTGTGAAAAATCACAGTACCTCTCTTAATATTGTGTGTGTTTTGAGGAAATCAAGGTTGAAAACCTGCGGTTTTCCTCTTTTTTATTCGTTTTTTATTCTATACTCTTTGCGGTGTAAAGATTTGAAATCTTTGGTGCTTTGCACCGCGCTCGGCTCCGCCGAGCCACCGCAGAGCAATCTGCGCG
>JAFVQW010000041.1 GCA_017504605.1 Clostridia bacterium | reverse complement strand
GGCGAAACGGCGCTCACGGGCTGCCGGGTCGGCAACCTGGAGCCGCCACCGTCAAGATGATCTTTACGATATGTCGCACATCAGCGCCGACGAAGCGGCAAAGCAGGAGATGCGCGCAATGATCGACGAGCTCTTGGCCCACCCCTTTGAGGAGGTCTATATCACCTCACACGATAACAAAAGGCTCTTCGCCCGCTATTATCATGTCGCCGACGGTGCCCCCGTCGAGATCCAGTGTCACGGCTATCGCGGTGCGGCCATGCGCGACTTCTGCGGCGGAGCAAGGCTTGCGCGCTCGCTCGGACACAATATCCTTCTGATCGATCAGCGTGGCTCGGGTAAGAGCGAGGGCGGATGTACCTCGTTCGGCATTCTGGAGCGTCACGACGTTCTCGGCTGGACAAATTACGTGGCTGAGCGCTTTCCCGATGCCGAGATCTATCTCGTCGGCATCTCGATGGGCGCGGCAACCGTTCTGATGTGTCGCGAGCTTCCCTTGCCGAAAAACGTCGTCGGCATCATCGCCGACTGTCCCTACGACACCCCCGAAAACATCATTCGCAAGGTGGTATCGGGCCTCGGCTTCCCCACGGAGGCGACCATGCGTATGGAGCGCGCCGCGGCGCGTCTGTTCGGCGGCTTCTCTCTCCGTGCGGCGGATCGCCTTTCTGCCGTCAGCAAGGGCGGCGTTCCCGTTCTTCTGTTACACGGCGAGGACGACACCTTCGTCCCCTGCTCAATGAGCCGCAACATCGCCGAGACGGCGGTGGGAGAGCTGACCCTTCTGACCTTTCCCGGAGCCGATCACGGCCTCTCCTGTATGAGCGACCCCGAGCGCTATCGCGCGGCGATCGTCGCCTTTATCCATTCTACCGCACAAAACGCGAGAAAGGCAAAAAATGCGTAACGAAACCGTCCGGCAAAACGTGCCGAAGCTCCCTCTCCATTCCAACCGAGTTTTCCTTGAGGGTGAGATCTCCCGCACCCCCTGCGACCTGCACTACCACGACGAGCTGGAGTTCGTCCCCGTCTTCGCGGGAGAGCTGACCTGCATCGTGGACGGCGTGCGCTATACCGCCCATGCGGGTGAGGTGATCTTCGTCAACTCGGGCATTCCTCACGAAACCGTAAGCTCCACCCCTTATCGCGATACGGGCCTCATTCAGTTCCGTCTGCAGGACTTCACAGAGAGCGAGATCGAGCGCATCGTGCGCTACTCGGTCAAGTATCGCTCCTTCGTCGGCACCCCCGTGCACGTGATCCGCGACCGTGATTTTTTCGCTACGGTCGAGGAATTGCTCCGAGAATCAGCGGAAAAGCAGAAGGGGTACGAGATGCTCGTCAAGTCCTCCGTTCTTCGCATCCTCGGCTTTCTCTATCGCGCCGACTACCTCTCGGACGGTCTGGAGCTCTACCATCGCAAGGAGGTGCAGAAGATCCTCCCCGCCCTCTCCTACATCAACGAAAACTACCGCAACGAGCTCACCCTCGAAGAGATCTCCGCCCACCTCGGCTTCAACGCGAGCTATTTTTGCCGCATCTTCAAGGAGGCGACGGGCGCGACCTTCAAGGAATATCTCAATTTCGTTCGCATCTGCAAGGCCGAGAAGCTGCTCGCCAAAACGCAGGACAGCATCCTTGAGATCTCCTCCGCCGTCGGCATCAGCTCCCTCTCCTACTTCAACCGCATCTTCAAAAAATATCACAGCTGCTCCCCCACCACCTTCCGCAACGCGCAATACACCAGCGGTATGTAATTTTCTTCCTAATAACTATAATGACACAAAGCAAAACAAAAAGCCCCGAGCTCGATCGAGCTCGGGGCTTTCTCCCTCTCGGGGAATTATGCGTTGTAGAAGTCAACCAGCTTGGTAAGTCTTTCGTACTTCGCCTTTGCCGCGTTCTCTGCCTTCTCGAAGAGTGCCTTAGCTCTCTCGGGGAATGCAGCCGCAAGACGGGTGTAACGAGCCTCGCCGTTAATGAAGTCCTGATAGGACGCGCTGGGTGCCTTGGAATCAAGGGTGAAGGGATTCTTGCCCTCAGCCTTAAGAGCGGGGTTGAATCTGAACATCTGCCAGTAGCCTGCCTCAACAGCCTTCTTCATCTCAGCCTGGCAGTTAGCCATACCGCCCTTGATGGAGTGCATCTCACAGGGAGCGTAGCCGATGACGATAGAGGGTCCGGGATAAGCCTCAGCCTCAGCAAGTGCCTTGAGAGTCTGGTTCATATCAGCGCCCATTGCGATCTGTGCAACGTAAACGTAGCCGTAGGACATTGCAATCTCTGCAAGGTTCTTCTTACCGATTGCCTTACCTGCTGCCGCGAACTGTGCAACCTGACCGATGTTAGATGCCTTAGATGCCTGTCCGCCGGTGTTGGAGTAAACCTCGGTATCGAATACCATAATGTTTACGTCCTCGCCCGATGCGATAACGTGGTCAAGACCGCCAAATCCGATATCGTATGCCCAGCCGTCGCCGCCGAAGATCCAGACAGCCTTCTTCGAGAGATACTGCTTCTCCTTGAGAATTTCGGGTGCCGCGGGGCAGCCTGCCTTAGCAGCAGCCTCGAGCTCGGCGATAAGAGCCTTAGTGGGCTCAGCGTTTGCCGCGCCGTTGTCCTTGGTGTCAAGGAATGCCTTAGCAGCCGCCTTGAATGCGTCGGATGCCTTGTCGGATGCCATCATCTCTTCGATCTTACCGATGAGCTTCTCACGAATGGTCTTCTGACCGATATACATACCGAGACCGTGCTCAGCGTTGTCCTCGAAGAGCGAGTTAGCCCAAGCGGGACCTCTGCCGGACTCCTTGTTTACGGTGTAAGGAGTAGCAGGTGCGGAGCCGCCCCAAATGGACGAGCAGCCGGTAGCGTTGGAGATATACATTCTCTCACCGAAGAGCTGGGTGATAAGACGAGCGTAGGAGGTCTCTGCACAGCCTGCGCAGGAGCCCGAGTACTCGAGGAGGGGCTGCTTGAACTGGCTGCCCTTAACGGTTACGTTGATAAGCTCGGGCTTCTCGGAAACCTTAGCAACGGCGTAATCGTAAGTGGGCTGCTGGTCGAGCTGAGAAGCGATGGGCTTCATCTCAAGTGCGGGAGCCTTTCCGGTCTTAGCCGCGTTAGCGGTAACGGGACAAGCCTTAACGCAGAGCGTACAGCCCATACAGTCGAGGGGCGATACCGCCATAGTGAACTTGTACTCGGTCTTCGCAACGGGCTTCTCGGTGAACTTGGTGGATGCGGGAGCCGCCGCTGCCTCATCGGCAGTCATAGCGAAGGGACGGATACAAGCGTGAGGGCAAACGAATGCACAGTTGTTACACTGGATACAGGTCTCGGGATTCCACTGAGGAACGGTAACGGCAACGCCGCGCTTCTCATAAGCCGCAGAGCCCTGGGGGAAGGTACCGTCCGCATACTTAGCGAATGCGCTTACGGTGAGAGCATCACCCTGCATTCTGCCAACGGGAGCAACGATGTCGTTAACGAACTCTACGAGGTCTCTTCTCGTGCCGGTAGCAAGAGCTGCGGGAGCGGTCTTGCCTGCGTCAGCCCAAGCGGCGGGAACGTCAACCTTGTTAAGAGCGTCCTTACCTGCATCGATTGCGGCGTAGTTGAGGTCAACGATAGCCTGTCCCTTCTTAATGTAGGACTTGTATGCAGCCTTCTTCATATACTCAAGAGCCTCTTCGATGGGAAGAATGCCCGCAAGAGCGAAGAACGCGGACTGAAGAACGGTGTTCTTAACCTTAGCATTACCGATATCAATAGCTATCTTAGTAGCGTTGATGGTGTAGAACTCGATGTTGTTATTAGCGATATAGGACTTAACCGACGCGGGAAGGTGAGCGTCAAGCTCCTCAGCGCTCCAAGGGCAGTCAAGAAGGAATCTACCGCCGGGCTTAACGTCGGAAATCATATCATACTTGTTAAGGTATGCGTTGTTGTGGCAAGCAACGAAGTCTGCCTTGTTAATATAGTAAGAGGACTTGATGGGCGAATCACCGAATCTGAGGTGAGAAATGGTGATACCCGAGGTCTTCTTCGAGTCATACTGGAAGTATGCCTGAATGAACTTGTCGGTGTGGTCGCCGATAATCTTGATGGAGTTCTTGTTAGCACCAACGGTACCGTCGCCGCCGAGACCCCAGAACTTGCACTGAATCATATCGGTGGGAGCGGTGTCGGGAGCAGCCTTCTCATCAAGGGAGTGACCGGTGAGGTCGTCTACGATACCGATAGTGAAGTGGTTCTTCTGCTCACCTGCCATATTCTCGTAGATAGCGAAAATGGAAGCGGGAGTGGTATCCTTAGATCCGAGACCGTATCTACCGCCGAGAACCTTCACACCGTCTCTGCCAACCTCGTTAAGAGCGGCAATAACGTCGAGGTAAAGGGGCTCGCCGAGAGAGCCGGGCTCCTTGGTTCTGTCAAGAACCGAGATAACCTTAGCGGTTGCGGGAATAGCCTCTGCGAGCTTCTCTGCAACGAAGGGTCTGTAAAGACGAACCTTAACAAGACCAACCTTCTCGCCCTTAGCAAGCAGATAGTCGATAACCTCCTCAGCAACGTCGCAAACCGAGCCCATAGCAACGATTACGCGCTCAGCATCGGGTGCGCCGTAGTAGTTGAAGAGCTTGTAGTTAGTGCCAAGCTTAGCGTTAACCTTGTCCATATACTCCTCAACGATAGCGGGAAGAGCATCATAGTAGGGGTTGCACGCCTCTCTGTGCTGGAAGAAGATGTCGCCGTTCTCTGCGGAGCCGCGAAGAGCGGGAGCGCTCTCGGGGTTGAGAGATCTGTTGCGGAATGCCTCTACCGCATCCCAGTCGAGCATCTCTGCGAGGTCCTTGTAATCCCAAGCGGCAACCTTGGTAATCTCGTGAGAGGTACGGAAGCCGTCGAAGAAGTTAAGGAAGGGAACTCTGCCCTTTATAGTAGCAAGGTGAGAAACAGCACCGAGGTCCATAACCTCCTGACCGTTGCTCTCGGCCATCATAGCAAAGCCGGTCTGGCGGCAGGCGTAAACGTCGGAGTGATCACCGAAGATGTTAAGAGCGTGGGAGGCTACGCATCTTGCGGAAACGTGAATAACGCAAGGAAGAAGCTCGCCGGCAATCTTATACATATTGGGGATCATAAGAAGCAAGCCCTGAGAAGCGGTGTAGGTGGTGGTAAGCGCACCCGCAGCAAGAGAGCCGTGAACGGCACCCGCAGCGCCTGCCTCGGACTGCATCTCTACAACCTTAACGTTAGTGCCGAACACGTTCTTCGCGGGCTCGCCAAAAATGTTCTTGTTGGATGCAGACCAGGTGTCTGTTACCTCAGCCATGTTGGATGAGGGAGTGATGGGGTAGATAGCAGCAACCTCTGTGAACGCGTAGGAAACGTGCGCAGCAGCGGTGTTACCATCCATAGAAATTTTTCTTCTTTCTATCATGGTTTTCCTCCATATAAAAAATAATAAACAAAAAAATTAAGCCGAGGGTTCTCCTCGACTTAATATTATAGCACAGCTTTTAAGAAAAGTAAATAGATAAAGCAAAAGATTTTAAGTAAAATTCACCCACGCAAGCTTTGCAAGCGCCGCCTCGTATTCCTCGCGCGTAGCGACGAGGTTTAAGGCCGCGAGCAGAGCGTTCGCCGTCATATCGGCGGGGAGGTCGAAATGAAGGGCCAGCTGTGCGCGGCGGGCCGAAGAATTGGCACCGCCCGAGAGACCGTCGCGAAAAAAGTCAACTTTTGTTAGCATTCCTCCCTCAGACATACGGGCAAAGCCGACACGCCCCGCCTCCTTGGTAAACGGGTCGAGCAGCCCGCGGAGCACCGAGGGCTCCATTCCCTCGACCCCGAGGTAGCCCGAGGAGTGGCTACCGCGCTTTCGGCGCTCCCGCCCCTCTATTTTCGGTATATAGAGGTGGTATAGCTTTTCCTTATCGACAAGGCCCTTGATAAAGGAGCGTATCTGCACGCCACCGCCGTCGGAGTCGGTGAGAACGATAAGCCCCTCCGCCGAGAGGCGCCTTATAAGAGCCTGCTTCTCTTTAGAATTAAAAACGCCAAAGCCCTCGGCCGTAATAACCGTGCCGAAATAGAGCTGTGAAATCATATTTTTATCGTACCTGCCCTCAACGAGAATGGGCAGTGCAAGCTGCTTTTTCTCCATACTATCTCGCCCTCCCCGCAGAGCAGATGTCGCGAAGCGGACAGCCGTCGCATCTTGGCGAGCGTGCGGTGCATATATCTCTGCCGAAAAGAACTATCCTGTGGCAGAAGTCCGAGCTCTTCTCGGGGGCAATAAGCTCTACGAGAATTTTCTCGATTTTAAAGGGGTCACGAAGCCCCTCGTCGTACATACCGAGCCTTCCGCAGATTCGCATACAGTGTGTGTCGCAAACCACGGCGGGTCTGCCGAATATATCGCCAAGCAGAAGGTTGGCAATCTTCCGCCCCACCCCGGGGAGCGTAAGGAGCGCCTCCATAGTATCGGGGAGCACGCCGCCGAAGTCGGATATAAGCATCGCCGAGGCGTCCCTTATATTCTTCGCCTTCATTTTATAGAGGCCGCAGGGCTTGATTATTTCCTCAATCTCGGAAAGAGAGCCGCACGCCATAGCCTCGGCATCGGGAAAGACGCGGAAGAGCTCGCGCGAGACGGTATTCACCCTCGCATCGGTGCACTGCGCCGAGAGGCGCGCCATAACGAGAAGGCGCCATGGGTCGGAGCCGTATTCAAGGGCGCACGCGGCATCGGGGTAGAGCCGCTCGAGCTCGGCTACGGCGAGCGCCATACGCTCTCTTTTCTCGCGCTTAGTCACCCTCACTCACCGCCCTCTTTATAAGCTCGGTTAGGAGAGTGAGCGATAGGCCGACGACGGTATCGAAGTCACCCTCGATTCCGAGGACGAACTTCCCCGCTCCGCCCTGTATGCCGTAGGCGCCCGCCTTATCCATAGGCTCGCCCGTGGCAATATACTCGTCAATCTCGGTGTCGGAAAGCTCGCGAAATCTGACGCGTGTCGTAGCAGTACCGCTGTACAGCCTACCTCGATAGTGCACGGCGACGCCGGTATGTACTCCGTGAGTGTTTCCCGAGAGCGAGCGGAGCATCTCTCTTGCCTCAGTCGCGTCACGGGGCTTGCCGAGCGGCACTCCCGCGAGCTCGACGAGTGTGTCCGAGGATATAACAAGCGCATCGCTCTCGTCCTTTGCAACCGCCGCACCCTTACGCTCGGCGAGAATACGCACACCGCTCGGCACGTCGACACCCGCGGGCAGGCTCTCGTCCACCTCGCGAGAGGCTACCTCGAAGTCCTCATATATTTTTGAGAGAAGCTCGCGGCGGCGAGGCGATTTCGATGCTAAAATTACTCTCATTTTCAAAATCTCCATTATATTATAATACCGTAATAAATTTTACTACACCGAGGACGAAAAGTCAAGAAAAAGAAAAGAGAGCAGGCAAAAAGCCTGCTCCCTCAGGGAAAGAGTACCGAAGGACGTCGCAATCAATCCGCTGCGTCCTCGTTCTCCTTCTCAATATAAACGCTCTGAATAGCCAGAAGCATGTCGACCTTAGTGTCAACCTGCTCGGTGAAGGCCTTCTCAATAGCGTCCTTAGCCTTGAAGTCGTTGGTCTGAATAACGCTGTGCCATGCCTGAATCGTTATGTTACCAAGATCATTCTTCTTGGACTCGAACATAACTCTGATAGCGTCCTCCATTGCCTTATCGAATGCCGAACGAACGTTCGCACGAACGAGGTCGATCATCTCGATATTACCCTCGGAGCCCTGTGCTACACCGTACTGAATCTTGTTGATGTAGTACTTCTCAAGGATATCGCTCGAGTGAGTGGACTGCCACTGAAGGAATGCGGAGCAAGCCTCGAACTTCTTGGTATGTCTCGAGATAGCGCCGATACGGGCAAGGTTATGTACCTGGGTCATATAACCGAAGTTATACTCGCCGGTCTCCTCGTTGATGCCGGGGTTCTTGTAAAGCGGAACGGGAACGATGCCGAAGCCCGCGTTCTCACCGCCGGTCATGCTCTCATATGCCTCGTTCTCAAGCGAGCCGAGAAGAACGGCACCGCCGAAGAGAACGTTGCCCTGTGCGAACGCGTGAGAAATAGCAACGAGAGAGTTGCCCTTCACGGTATCGAAGGCGTTAGCGTGGTCCTCAGCTCCATCCTTAACGGTGATAACGCCGTTAGTCTCGAAGAGCTTCTGAAGCGCTGCGGTGAACTCAAGAAGAGGAGTGGAATCCTCGGGATAATCGTAAACGAAGTCCTTCCAGTTGTTGATAAGCGCGGTGTCGTGCTTATACTCGTCATACTGAGGTCCGCTCGTGGGGTATACGTCGTAGTATTCTCTGCCAACGATCTCGATGGGAGTGGTATAAACTATACCGGATGCGGAAAGACCCGAGGAAACGGAAACGGCAAAGCCGACCTTATCCTTAAGGGTGTAGGTCTGACGGCTACCGGTGGTGTCGTCCATATCTCTGTCGTAAAGGTCGCAAAGAACGGCAAGTGCCTCGTAGGTCCACTCGTGATCGCGAACCATCTGATAAAGGTCCTCAATGTTAAAGCCGTCGCCGCCCACACGGTCTCTTATAACGTCAGCGGCGCCCTCAACACCCGCTACGTCTGCGTTAGAGAGGGTAGCAAGCTCGGCATTGTTAACGGGAACGACGAACATCGCACGAATTACGTCGATGAAATAGTCGGATGCGATAAGGTACATCGTGGTCTTGGATACGGTAAGAGTTCTCATATACTCGTACATATATCCGTCACCGGTGTCCTTAGCGTTCGGGTCGGTACCGAAGGTGAAGTAGTTCTCACCCTGGCCTCTTGTGGTCTTGGCAACCTCGGTATTGGTGTAGAGGTTGATGAATGCGCCCTGAAGAGTTGCAGCAAGCACGTCGTAAACGTAGTTGATGAATATGTCGGGGCGGGTGCTATCGTCGTAGTCGAGAGCTTCCCAGAAGTAGTTTACGTTCTGACCCCAGGTCTTACCGCCGTCCTGGCTCTCGGTCGGGAAGGAGTAGAGCACGTCTACCTTAGCCTTATCCTCTGCAATCTGGTTTCTCTGTGCTACGAGGGTATCAAGGTTGCCGTAGTCTGCACCGTAGTTACCCTCACCTGCAAGGTAACGCTTACAAGCGTCGGGGAACTCGTCGTTGTTGCTGTTGGTATTAATCTCTACTATGAGAGACTGCTTGTCGGTCCAGTAAACGTCAAGCGTGTCGTCGGGATTGTCTCCGCCACCGCCGGGAGGAGTGGTTCCGCCGCCACCGCCGCCGGGAGTGGTTCCGCCGCCGCCACCGCCGCCGTTGCCCCTACATGCCGCGAACATGGTAAGCGACATAACCAGAACAAGCAAAAGAGCAATGATTTTTGTCTTCATTTTCTTCTCCTTTTTGAAAATTCGCCGTGTTTTACGCGGGACACGGCTCAACCGCGCATTTTTAAAGTTTTGTGTCCTCGGCGGCGAGCCACCGAGTCGCCGTCCGTGTGCCCGTACGGCAAGCGCCGAACAGCGTACAAGACTATCACTCCACTTTATCGTCCATATAATAACATAAAATATATTATAAGTCAAGCGAAAGAAATGAACAAGAGAATTTTTTTACACTCTGTATAATTTACGCGCCCGCGATTTGTGCACCTTGACAACACGGTGTTTAAACATATTGCCTTGCTTGACTTTTTTTCGTCTCTATGCTAAAATACCCTTGTAATTCAAGTCGGAGGATACGCTCTCTATAGGCTGTGCGTGTAAAGGGCATATCTCCCGAAAAGGAGAGAATATGAGGGATAATTTTGACGAAAGCGCCGAGAAAATCGAGCGTATCATAGGCTATCGCTTCCGCGACCGCTCGCTTCTTATGCAGGCATTCACGCGGACGAGCTTCTGTAACGAGAGGAACAGAAGCGAAAAAATCAAGTACCAGTCGAACGAGGTGCTCGAGTTCTTCGGCGACACCGTGCTTTCCGCCGCGGTCATTACCTACTTTATCAAGGAGCACACCGAGCGCTACGCGCGAGGGGTGCGAACCGGCCTCGGCGAGGGAGACTTCTCGAATATAAAATCAAAGCTCTGCGACAAGACCAACCTCTCGCGAGCCGTGAGGCAGCTCGGCCTCGAGAAGCATCTCAGAATGGGCGAGGGAGACAAGAAGCTCGGCGTAGCGAGCGAGCCCTCGGTAATGGAGGACCTCTTTGAGAGCATCGTCGGCGCGGTATTTATCGACTCGGACAGAAGCATGGATGCCGCGGCGGGGGTTGTCTCGAATATGCTGAACCTCGCCGAATACGCATCCTCGCGCCCCCCGCTCCAGAGTGCGAAGAACGCGCTCCAGGAGTTTTGCGACAGTAAGGAGCGCCGTCTTCCCCACCCCGTCTATAAGACGGTGTCCGAGGGCGGGCCTGACCACAAGAAGGAATACGAGCGCGGAGTGTATATCGGCGAGAGGCTCGTCGCGAGCGCCCGCGGAAAGAATTTGAAGCTCGCCGACGCGGCGGCGGCCGAGCGCGCCCTCGCCATACTGCGCGGTGAGGCAGAGAAGCCTAAGAACGACAATAAAGGTTTACAAAAACAAGCCGAGGTGCCGCAGAAAACGCAACACGGGGCGGCTATGAAGCCCCAAGAGCCGAAGAAGCGCACGGGCAGAAAAGTGAGCGCCGAGGAGGCCTACGCGGCCCTTCGCACCTATGCCGAGAGAGAAAAAATCGCCTCGGCACAGTACCGCGATATGGGGCTTTTGCGCACCGAGGCGGGCCAGGTGCATAAAATCGTCTGCGCCTTTATGGGCGAGAGCGCCGAGGGTGTCGGCCCCGACCGACACACAGCGCGCGATGCGGCGGCCGTTTTGATGTATGAGAGGGTCAAGGCAAAGAGCAGCACCCCCTCCCGCACGAAAAAGCAAAAATAAGATAAAAAACAAAAAAACGAGGCAACCTTAACCGTTTTGTTAAGTGCCTCGTTTTAAGCATCTCCCGATGCTAAATCATTTTCGCGGATTTTTGGAAAAACCCGAATTTCACTGTTATTCAATTGTAAATTTTGGTGCTGCGTCGGTTCGTCTAACCTCATTGGATTTACATCCTTAACGGTGACCCTTCTTCGGGTACCGCCCTTTCTAAGCCCTACCGGGCTTTTTATTTTTTCTCTACCGCTTTACTACTTCCGTGCACCTGCACTCAGAATACCATGAGCGGTCTCGGGGATCTTACCTGCCCCGTTCGCTGTTATTTTAGGACTTTCATTTTCTTCTCCTTGCTTTTTTTGGGAAGGTCCTATCTGTTCATTGGTCTATCCTCTTTTCAAGTCTTGTTGCCCGTGGCCCGCGACGGTGTAGATTACGTCTATATTAATGGTTTTTTTGTCGCCAGCCGTCCTCAAAATCAATTCAGAACACCGGACCGTACCTCCTCTCTCCGAGGCTTCATCCTCGGTAAACAATTTCCTCACGCCTATTTCTCGGGAACTATAAGACCGTAGCTGCCTTCCTTTCTCTTATAAACGACGCATACGTCGCCGCTGTCGGCATCTGTGAACGCGAAGAAGCTATGGCCAATAAGATTCATCTGCAGAATGGCTTCCTCGGGGCTCATCGGCTTGAAGGGGAAGCTCTTTACTCTGATTTCGAACTCGCCCTCCTCGTCGTACTCGTCGTCATCGTCCTCTGTAATAACGAAGGCTCCGCGCTTAACGGTTTTTTCAAGTCTTGTCTTATTTTTCCTTATCTGCCTCTCAAGGCCCTCGATAGCCCGGTCAAGAGCGGTAATAAAGGTATCGCTCTCCTCCTCGGACCTGAAGGTAGTCCCGCCGAAATTCACGGTAATCTCGATGATTTTTACGCCCTTTCTCGTCTTACAGGTTACAAACGCCTCGGTCTGTTCACCGAAGAACTTGTCGAATTTTGCGAGCTTCTTATCAACGACTGCCTTTAAGGAGTCGCGGACTGTCATCTGCTTTCCGTAAATGGTAATCCTCATACCGTGTACCCTTTTTCGAGGTGTCACCTTGCTACCCCGAAAATCCTTTCGTGCGATTTGGCGAGAGGAAGGATGTTCTCTTTTCTCGAAGGGGTCATCCCCCTTTCGCACTTTTATTATAGCACATTTTTTGTGCATTGTAAACACCTTTTTGATATTTTTTTCTTGGTTTTTGATAATTTTGTACAAATTGCAAGAATGTTGGAGACATTTTGACGAAATTAAAAAAATCCTATTGACAGTCGGTGTTTTCCTATGATAAAATAAGAGATGTGGGGAGAAGCCGTGGCTTCTTCCTTTTTTTGTTTCCCTTGACATATTATAAAAAGTGTGCTATTATAAAGGTAACCTGTAAAATATTTAAAAATCAAGAAAGGATTGACAAAATGAATACTGCTTCTTTGCCCGAATATATAACGGCGCTCACCGCCTCGGGCACGGTCAGCTCTTATATCTCCCTCGGAGTACTCGGCTTCTTTCTTCTGTCGGTGCTCTTTGGATTTATCTTCGGCCTTAGCAGAGGCCTCGGTAAGGCCTCGACGAGGCTCGTCACAATTGTAACGAGTGCCGTTATCTCGCTCATCGTTGCGACGAGCATCCCCGGCGCGGTGTCCGACTTCTTCGCGGGCAAAACGCTCGAGGAGGTTATCCTCAGCATCTCTCCCGAGTATGCGAATACGGGTGAGTCGGCCGTTACCGCCTTCATCGCCTCCTGCGATGCCGAGACCGCGGAGCTTCTCGTTCAGCTCATCTCGAGCCTCGTAATCATTCCCCTCGTGTTCGTTATCTGCTTTATCGTCCTCAACGCGCTTATGATGATAGTCTTCTGGATTATCTCTGCCGCGGCTAAGCTCGGTAAGGGAAAGAAGGGTGCGCTCTCGCGCCTTCTCGGCGCCCTTATCGGCACGCTCCAGGGTGCTCTCGTTGCGGCCGTATGTCTTCTTCCCCTCGCGGGCATCTCCGCGACGGCGCTTGAGGTCAGACAGACGCTCGACGAGGCAGAGCTCACCGAGGAAATGGATGCGAGCGTTGACAAGCTCTACGACGAGACTCTCGGCGAAATTATCTCCAATCCCCTCTTTACCGTTATCAATCAGTGCGGTGGTGAGGCGCTCTACAGCAGCTTCTCGAGGATTGACGTAGCCGGGACGAGCGTTGATGCCAGAGATGAGCTCGACACCGTAATCTCGGTTTATTCCTCGGTTATGGAAATCAAGGCATCGGGCTTTGACTTTAAGAACCCAACTCCCGAGCAGATAGATGCAATCGCCGACACGCTCGACATCGTGGCGAACGACCCGTACGCCGCCGAGGTGGTCGCGGGCGTGCTCCGCGCGCTGTCGGTTGCAATTCATACCGAGAGAATTCCCGTTGGACTTGAAAACCCCTATCACGACCTTGCCATATCTCTTACCGACATATTCCTTGAGACCTACGGCGACAATCTCGGCTTCAATCTCGACACTATTATAAGCGTGTACGCTATTCTCGGTGACAGCGGCGTGCTTGCCGCGCTCAGCGAGGGTAATGCCGATGCCGTCGAGGACCTTCTTATTACCGAGTACAACTCCGACGGAAACGTAATTAACGCGGTTATTGCCGAGCTTAAGGGCAACCCCGCGACGAAGCCCGTGGTTACCTCTCTTACCAAGCTCTCGATAGCGCTCATCTCGGATGCCGTCGGCATGGAGGGAGATGCGACCGAGGTCTACGAGGAGGTTACCGACAAGATAGGTACCATTCTTAATACGAAGGAGGAGTGCGAGACGAAGGAGGAGTATAAGGAAACGGTTGCCACCGACCTTGACACCGCGCTTCGCGAGCACGAGATTGAACTCGAGCCCGAGATTATCGAGGAGATGGCGGGCATCGTTGCCGACACCTTCTTTGAGAAGGAGGGCGAGATTACCGAGGACGACATCAACGACGTCATTCTCTCCTACTACGATGCATACGCTAAGTATCTTGAGGGAGAGGGTCTCCCCGAGGGCTTCCCCGAGGGCCTTCCCGAGGGTCTTCCCGAAGGTCTTCCCGAGGGTCTTCCCGAGGGTCTTCCCGAGGGTCTTCCCGAGGGTCTTCCCGAGGGCCTTCCCGAAGCGTGATGTCCTTAACGGACAATCGCGCTTAACTATGATTGTCCTTACGGGCAAGTTATGAGTTATGAAATGCTTCGCATTGTTATGATTAGCTTCGCCAAGTTATAAACTACAAAGGCAATCATATCATAACGCTTGCTGTGCAAGCTCATAACGGCGAGAGGAGCGAGCCTCATAACTCTAAACTAAAAACGACAAAAAAGAGATAACATTTCGGCTGCCAACCGATTTGTTATCTCTTTCTGTTTTTATAAGGACTTGAGCTTAGCGCAGGCTTGCATCTGCAAGAGCTTGGGTGTTGCCTGCGCTTTACTCAAGGTCTAACTGCTAATCAGCGCTTTAGCGGTGCATCGATGACGGGCGTATCGCCGCCAACGTCTTCCATTTCGCCGCCCATACGGGCCTCGTAGGTCTCCGAGGCTACACCGAGCCTCTCCAGTGCAAGAAGCACGTCGGAAAGTCCCTGGAGCTCGTCGCCCCATACGCCGACAAGCGCCGCTCTGTAGGCCGCGAGGCTGAAGCTGCCGCTCTGCTCGCCGACACTCACGGTGAGGACGTCAGCGATACTCAGATGTCCGAGCTCTATCTCAACGCTGTCGGTGCCGACACCCGCGGTCTCGAAGATCACACCGTCCTCGTCACTGACGGTAAGCGGAGCACTCCTGCCCGCCTCGGTCAGGTTGAGGGTGAGATATACGCCACCCGCAACGCGAAGCTGCACGCTCGAAATATAATCGGACAGTTCGGAAAGAGATGCGTCGCTCTCTCCCGCTTTCTCGGTAGCGAGGTCGATTTTGCCGAATATCTCGCTGTCGAGGAGCTCGTCGAGTCTAAGAAGAGCCGCCGTGTCGCTCTCGGTGAGGCGGGGGTTAAAGTATCCGTACGCCGCCTTCACGTACGAGAGGATAGCGTGAATAAGTGCCTTTGCCTCGTCTACGTAATCGCCGGATATAACCGATGCGGAATAGTCGAGAAGGTCAAACTCCTCGTGAGCGGCAATTGCAACGTCTTCTCTGTCAACCGCGAGCACGGTTTTGATGCCGTCAAGCGCGCGGTTAATCTTAAGCTCGGTGTATCTGACGAGGTAGCAGCGCACGCCGTCGTGCACCGCGGTTTCGTAGAAGGCCGCGAGGCTCGAATCGAATACGACCGTGCCGTTCACGGTAACCCTGTCGATATCGCTATCGACAGGAATATAGACGTTCATAATAAGGTCGCGCCAAACGCTGAAGCTCTTGTAGGCCGTGAGATTAGCGTTCGTGATAGCGAGAGTGTTCTCGTCGCTCTCAAGGCTGACGATGAAGCTACCGTCCTCCGCGAGAACGGTGTGTCCGTCAGGCTGGCGGCTGATGCGCGCCGTACCGACGAGGGTAACCGGCAGCTCGCTCGGCGACACGCCGTCGGCGAAGGTAGTGAGAGTTCCGAAGGAGGCGAGATCAGCACTGTCAACGGTGAGGCTCGCGCGAAGGGTGCTCTCCGAGGCGGGGGCAACGTAGATAAGGCTGCCGCCGAGAAGTCTCGGCGAAACGCCGTCCGCCGCTCCGAGCTCTATCGAGATAACCGAGCTCTCACCTTCCTCGGGAAGAGAATTAATTTCTATAGCGTAGCTTTCCTTACCGACGCCCATAACGTCGATAACGGTGCCACAGATAGCAAGCGAGCAGCTTCCGCCCGCCTTGCCGAGAAGAATACCCGACACGCCCTTCTTCAGCGTATCGACGTTAAGCATACCGCCGTAGAGCTCCACTCTGCCGACCGAGAGGTCAATAGCCGAGGAATTGAAGCACTTAAGCTCTACGTTATTAAGTCTCACAGTGCCGTCACCCGCGCCGGCGATTGCCACAGCGCCCTCGGAATAAATAGTTCCGTCCTCAACGGTAAGGGTAAGCCCTGCCGCGGGGGTGTGGAAGGCCGCGGTCTCGCCGTCCTTAGTGATAAGGGAGAGCGTGTAGCCGTTAAGGTCAAGAGTAACGCTCGCATTAACGACCAGGCTCTGTGCATCTGCTATATAAGCATCGGTGTAAATGCGTGCGAGCGCGCCGTCTGTCATAGCGCCGAGCAGCTCTGCACTGAGAACGGGAGTAACCGAGGCATCGGTAGGCTTGCCCTCAGCGTCAAATATCGCAACGGACGGATGAACGTCCCTCGGCACCGAGTAGAAGGCGGCGGTATCGGAATCAAGAGGCGTGCCGGGAAGGGGCTCGCCACCCTCGGTAAGAGACCAATAGTCGTGCTCCTTTATAACGGGCTCGCCCTCTTCGTTCATGGAGGGCTTCTGGGTTGCGGGAGCTACGTAGCCGGTATAGACGGGATAAGCGCCCTTTACGAGCTCGGTTACGTCGACGAGCTTGCCGTCGAAGCCGTACCAGCTTACCTTGCAGAGTCCCGTGCCGAGCTGATAGGGATACTCGGGAAGTCCCGAGGAGCCGAAGACGGGCTCATCTATCTCGTTGCCCGCCTTGTCTACGTAGGTCGCAACGTAAACGGTTATCTTATCTGTATTAAGCTTGGGGAGCGTAAGCTTACGGTCGAAGCGAGTGCCCTCCTCTATTTGGACGTTGAGCCTCGTGCCCTCGCCGTGCTTATGTATTCCGAACACCTGGCCGACGAAGGAGGAGTTGCCCTTGATGATAACGTCTACGAGGGGCTTGCCCAATCCGTCGTCGTTCGCGTGCGACTGCGGACGGACGTAGGTTATACCTTGAGGGTTGTCGTCGCCGTAGTAATTAAAGCCGTCGAAGGTGTAGGTGTTCTTAAACGGAAGAAGCGTAGAAATGTTCGGGCGCGACTGACAGGCATTGCAGACGCAGTTGTCGTACTCGGCAAGGGGTGTCGAATTGACGTCTATAAGTGACGCATTCGAAGGTGCATAATAATCGCATCTTCTGAAGGTTATATCGCCGCCGAAGTCCTGAACGAAGGAGGCAGCACCCCCATCTCTGCCATCAATCACGACGTCCTCGAAGGTCAAGAAGGAGCCCATACGGACCGAGAATATCTGGCCCGCCCTGGTGCTTTCGTTATATATGGTACCGTTCTTGACGGTAAAGTCGGCAGAGGTAAGCTGAGTCCTGGTATCGCCTACGCTGACCGTGGTGAAGGCGCTCGTGGTCGTGGTTATATGCAGATTATATCCGTTAAGGTCGAGCACGCACACGCGATTAGAGGCAAGCGCGACCTCCTTATTGGTAATCTCGACGTCCTTAGAAAGAACGAGAATATAGAAGCTCCTCGCGGCGGGAAGCGCTATAAGGGGACTCGCTTTACCGACAGTCTTATCGATAAGAGTCTCCTCCTCGCCGTAGTCGCCGTGTCCGACGCCGTCAAGCGCTCCGTCGGCGATATCGAAAAGATAATCGTCCTCGGTGCTATACAGGGCGTAGTAATATCCCTCGAGTGCACCCGTCGGCTCGAGTCTCTCGGTGCTATCCGCGGGAGCGGGAGTCTCTTCGGTCACGGCGGCCGACGGGATAGCCACGGCGAGCAGTGACGAGAGTGCGAGCGAGAGCGCGAGAATTACAGCTCCAAGTTTCATCTTTCTTTTCATAAGAACCTCCATAGGCTTTTATAGATTGCGCATATAGCGCTTTTTTAATTGAAAATGGAAAACGGAAAATTGAAAATGCACAGGGTCACCTTCAACTCTCGGCTTTCAACCTTCAATTCAATCTAACTGCACCGAAGGTGCAATATAACTCCATATCCCCCTCGCCCGAGAGCGAGGGGATATGGAACGTGGTTTTACCATTCGAATTCCGCGTTAAGCCAAGGGGTAGTACCGTAGGATGCGGTAATAATGTCCGAGGAATTAACGTTCGTAATTACGATTTCGGGGGATTCATATTTTTTCATTTTTCGTCCCTCCTTATGCATTTTCGGGCAGGGTTGCCTTGAGCGCCTTTGCAGTCTCGCCGTAAGCGTACATTGCAACGAGCACGGCATCCTGATATTCGTCGGGGTTGTCGTCGGTCATAAGGAACTCTACATACTCACCGAAGGAGAAGGTAGCAGTCGCCTCACCAACGGTTATGGTAAGCACGTCGGTAAGAGCGTATGCGGGAAGGTTAATCACGCACTCGCCACCCGTGCCCGACTTATCTACGTTCGCTCCCTTTACGGTCCACTCGGAGCCTGCGGGGAAGGTTACGTAGAGCTTAGATACGGTACCGATCTGGAAGGCAGCGGTAACGCCGGTGCCCTCTGCGAAATCGGTGTCGTTGTCAGGTGCCACCGCACTCTCATAGAAGTCTGCGATGAAGTCTTCAACGCCACAGCTATCGTAGAGAGAGAGAAGAAGCTCGTACTTAGCATCCTCGGTGCTGCTCTCCTCGAAGAAGTAGTCGTATGCCGATACAACGTAAGCGATGATAGCCTTCATAGCGTTAACCTGAATCTCGTCGGTCGTGCCGGCAAGAAGGTCGGATACGTAGTTAACTACCGAGTACTTAGCGGTGAGGTAATAGTAATAGGTCAACTCCTCGGTCGCGCCGTCACGAGTTGCGAAAACGTCGCTCTCGACGAGGCCGACGCGAAGCTCAACGCTCGCTGCCGCGGTGTTCGGAGCTATGCCTGCAAGAGAAACCTTGTAGTACTTGCCGTCGGAAGTAAGTCCGTCGGTGCCGATGCCGTTCGCCTTATCAAAGAGAAGAGCATCGCCGTAAGCGAGTCTTACGACGTCGCCGTCTACGGGAATATAGAAGTTGAGACGGAAGTCGCTGTAGAGCGTGAGGTTAGCAAGGATGCCAAGGTCTTCGGGAGGCATGAAAGCGCCGCCCGCGGAATCTTCATCCCAAATGGGCTCGCCGGTCTCTTCATCGGTGCCGTCGGTATATACCATCTCGAACCTCTTTACGTTCACCGTCGCGGTGGTAAGAAGCGCGCTGTCGGAGTGCGTGAAGTAGTCGGGTCTCGTGCCGATGAAGTTATCGAAGTAGAAGCTTACGTTCTGCTTGTCGAGATCGGCAGAGGTCAGACCGCCCCAGGTGGGCTTGCCGGTTACGTGAGCGTTACCGCCGTAGAGATATACGCCGTCGCATACGAACTCATACTTGGACTCGGCGCCGAGATTTGCGGTAGAGAACTGAAGAAGATATCCGGTTCTAATCCAGCTGTAGGTGCCCTCGTAGTCGCCAACGATAACCTTTATATCGTTATTGGCACCTGCCTTCGACTGGAGCGTGACGAAAATGTCGCCGCTTCCGCCACCCCACTCGCCGTGGTGATATACACCGTAGAACTCAAGGGATGCGGTAACCGC
This sequence comes from Clostridia bacterium, assembly GCA_017504605.1. GTDB lineage: Bacteria > Bacillota > Clostridia > Oscillospirales > CAG-272 > UBA1740. The sequence goes on along the minus strand of JAFVQW010000041.1, from coordinate 68,393 downwards.
CTCGGTAGCACCCTGACCAATGAAGAAGGGTCTGTAGTACCGAGCGCCGGTGGTATCAATCGAGCCGAGCTCCATTATGAAGCTGCCCGCGTTGAGGTTTGCAATCTGGGGGCCGCCCGCCGATACGATGTCTATCTTATGGAACTTAAGGGTTCCGGCAGCCGCACCGTTAATAACCTTCGTATAAGTGCCTGCGATGTCAATGGTACCGTTCTTGACGGTTACGGTAACGCCCGCCGCGGGAGTTGCCCAATAGGTGCCCGCGTGCGTCAGCTTGTTGCCGCCGAGGTCAACGGTGATGCTTCCGAGATAGCTCTCGAAATTACCGACAGCATCAAGGTCGGTGTAAGCGCGAACGTATGCACCCTCGGGGAGCGTGCTGATAACCTCGCCCGAGAGCTTCTTTTCGCTAGATGCGCTGATAAGCTTAGTGCAGGTATCGTCCTCGAATATAGCTACCGCAGCCTCAACCTTAGCGAGAACGCAGTAATAGCTTCTCTCGGTCTCGCCGCTCGTAATAGCGGTAATCTCGGTAGCCGTACCGCCATCGGTGGTCGACCAGCCGCCGTTACCGAGAAGGTAAACCTTATCACCCTCAATGCTTGCGGAGTCCGCGGGGGGAGCATACTCGAACGAGGGAGTAGCGCCGACACCGTGGCTCGTGGTGCCAAGGAGAGTACCGTTCTCGTCGTACCAGCTAACCGTTGCAGCGGGCTGTTCAACTATCCAAGAAAAGTCGGCATCACTCGACTCGATGAACGTCGAGCCGTCCTCGACGAACGAGGAGGCAAAATGCTGGCTCGAGAGCGAATTATAGGCGTCGTTATCAAACTTCACGCCGTTCTCAAAGGTGGCGGCGAGAGGCGCCGCAGGTGAAGCGGTACAAGTGAAGAGCTGGCCCTTGAAGCTACAGTCAGCGTCAGCATAGAGGGTTGCGCTCGAGAATGTATTGATCGCAAAAATAACTCTCGCGCCGTTGCTCGCAGTCTTGCCCGCGTAGTCAAGGTTCTTAAGGGTTATGTTTGCGAATCCCGTAGTATTAATGGTAAACAAACCCTTGGTGGATTTTGTGTAATCTACCGTAACGTCCTCTGCATATACGTTCGCGTTACTCTCAAGAGCGAAGGTTCTCGAGTTGCCCCAGGTGCGAGTGCTCGACACATTAAGGTCGCGAAGCGCTATGTTTATGAGGTAGCCCGTACGGAAGGTGCCGTGGGCGCCGTTAAAGCCGTCAACGAAAGTACCGTTGAAGAAGGCATATTTTCCTGCCACCGCAGAGGTTCCCTGGATGTTGTTAGAGTTGTTGAACGTAAGGGTTTTTCCGCCAAAGTTAATCTGAAGGGTAATTCCTTTAGTTGTGAAGGCGGTTGCTCCCGTATTTACGTTCTGAAGCAGGTAGACGTAGGCGCTTGTCGTAGGCATAGTAAGCACTGCCTCCGTGCCGTCGGTTGTCGCCGCGCCTGTCGCGGTGAGAACGCTTGTGCCGTCAACCATACCGTCGATAACACCGTTATCGAGGTCGGCGTTGAAGTCAGCCTCGCTCGCATAGACTACGTAAGCGTAGCCGGAAAGCGAAGCATCAGGAGTTGCCGTCACGCTCTCGGGCAAAAAGTCGGGAGCGGCGGGTGCCGATGCTGCTGCGGGCTCATCTGCACTCACGGTAAGCACGATTCCCGTAAGAACGAGACAGAGCATCAGAAGCACGGCAAGGATTTTGCTGATTTTTTTCATCTTGCTTTTCCTTTCTTGATTGTTTTATATTTGGGATTTGCGAACTAAATTAATTAATTATGCATTATGCATTATGAATTCTGCATTATGCATTTTTAGAGCAGTCCGCCCATGGCGGTATGGAATCCGTCTCAGACGGCTTGGAATCAAGCCGACGAAATACAGCCCCTCGGCTGATGCCATACCCGACGAAGTCGGGATTCCATACACGCTAACGCGTGATGCCATACCAAGCCTCCTTCGTCGGCTTGGATTTAGAACAGTGGAGGTTATAAGCTTTAGTTTTCTTCAAATCACGGCGAAGCCGTGGATGGAATCCGCCACTTGTGGCGGTATGGAATACGTCTCAGACGGCATGGAATCAAGCCGACGAAATACAGCCCCTCGGCTGATGCCATACCCGACGAAGTCGGGATTCCATACACGCTAACGCGTGATGCCATACCAAGCCTCCTTCGTCGGCTTGGATTTAGAACAGTGGAGGCTTTTTTAAACTCAAAGCAATCCGCTCGAGAGCTGCTCCGCACGAAGGAGCTCGGCGCATCTGCCGTAGGCGTACATTGCGCGAAGAAGTCTGTCGCGCATCATATCCGTGCCGTCGAGGAGCATCTCGATGTACTCGGCAAAGGAGAAGGTAGCGGTATTTCCGTCCACCTTGATAACAAGGCTCGAGCAGAGCTCGTATGCATGAAGCTCGAGGGTAACGCCGTCGGCTCTGCCCTCGGCAATAAGCTTAGCACCCGAGTATATCTCGTAGTCGCGCACCGCGCCGAAGCTAAGCTCGAGGCGCGTCACCGTTCCGATACCGAACTGTGCGGTGACCCCTGCCTCGGGGCCGAAGTCGGTATCGCCCTCGGGCGCGTGAATTTCGCCAAAGGATCCGACGAACTCCTCCGCACCAACCTCGAGTGCGATGTCTAAAAGCTTTTCCCACGTATCGACGTGGAATATCGAGTCGACATCAAAGTAATCGTATGCAGCGATGATATATGCGCTAAGAGCGCGTGCGGTATCGAGTGCCGTCTCGCTGACACCCTCGGTGTCGAAGAGCGTCTCTATGTAATCAACGACCGAGAAGCTGCGCAGGACGGTCGCATTAAGCTCGGTCTCTGCACTCTCGCCCGCGTAGGTAAAGCACATCGAGTAGTTTATGGAAAGCTCTATTTGCTTCGCCGCAAGGTTGGGAGCGATGTCGCGCACGCTCGCGACGTAATATCTCTCTCCCGTCCTTCTATCGACGTAAATCGGATAGTCCTCGGCGCGCGAGCGGTCGAAGATAAGAGTGCCGTCGGCCGAGATAGTATTTATTCCGCCAACAACGTCAACGGGAATAAAAAGGTTAAGGTCGAGGTCGGAGTAAAGCGTGAGGCTCGACATCAAGCCGAAGTCGGGGTCGAGTAGTCCCCCCACGGTATAAACCTCGCTGCCCTTGTAGACCGTCGTGAGCGCTCTGTCAATATTGATGCTCGCGGTGGTGAGAAGCACGCTTGTAGTGCTCGTAAAATAGTCGGCCTCGGGTCTCATGCCGATGAAGTTGTCAAAGTAGAAGCTGATGTTTTTCTCATCGAGTGCCGCATCGACCGCCTTACTGTCCCACTTGGGCCTGCCCGTTACGTGGGCGTTGCCGCCGTAGACGTAGGCTCCGTCATAGATAAACTCGTACTTGGAGGCCGAGCCGATGTTGGCCTGAGAGAACTGGAGCATATAGCCGGTCTTAATCCAGCTGTAGGTGCCCTCGTATTCGCCAACCACTACCTTTATATTATTATTAGCGTTCCTTGCCGAGTAAAGAGAGACGAAGACGTCGCCGCCCTTACCGCTGTGATATACTCCGTAGAGCTCGAGGGATGCGGTAACCGCCTTCGTAGCACCGTTTCCGATTCGGAAGGGTCTGTAGGTACCGCTGCCATTCGTATCAATTCTGCCAAGCTCCATTATGAAGCTGCCCGCATTGAGATTTACAATCGCGGGGCCGCCCGCCGAAACGATGTCAACACGGTGGAATTTAATTGTTCCCTCGCCCTCGCCGCTGACGAGCGTACCGTATTTGCCGCCGCTGTTGGAAATATTAACAGTACCGTTTTGAAGCGTTACCGTAACGCCCGCCGCAGGTGTAGCCCAGGCGACGTCGGTCTTACCGTCGTAGCTGACGTGGGTCAGAGTGTGACCGCCGAGGTCGACGGTGATATCGCCCATATAGCTGTCGAAGGTCATATCTGCGGAAGCGCCGTAGTCAACCGAGAGGTCGGCGAGCATAAGGAGCGTCGAGCCCGCAGGCATATTTGACACGGTATCCTTGGTGAGTCTGTCGGTAATCCATGCGTCGACAAGCTTACCGTCCGCACCGAGAAGAGCGAGGGTAGCATCGAGCGGCTCGCCCGCCACGGCGTAGAGGTTAACCGAGCCGCGAAGCGAGTCAATATCCACGGCCTCGCCGCCAATCTCTCTCGCCCACACGTATTCTGTAACGGTGTATCCGCCGCCCTCCTTCTCGCTGACCGTCTTCGGCAGCTCGGGAGGAACTATCACGTCACCCTCGAATATGGAAATCTTCTCTCCAATGGGGGCACCGTCAACGCCGTGCCATAAAATCTCGGAGATTGCCTCGGTAAGAACGAAGATTCCGCCGACGTCCACGAACCTCGCGGAAACGCCCAAGGGACTTATAAAGTCAAGCTTGAGGTTAGTCGACACGAGGGAGGGGTCGAGTATCCAGTCGTTGTTTTTTATTTTACAGCCGACCTCGGCAGAAACCAAGAGCTGCGAGCCCGCAGCAAGTGCGGAGTTAAAGAGCTTGGAATTAATTTTCGTATCCTTATCAAAATAGAGCGAAACGTTACACGCCTGCCCCGCAAGCTCAACCACGGGGTCGGGGTTTTTAGCGTTTTGAGTTATATTTACGTTCTTGAAGGTGTAGTCCTGCGTTCCGTTGCTCGCGAGCCAGATAAAGCGCTTTCTTCCGGCCGAGGAGTCGTAGGTTAGGTTCTCGAAGTATCCGTACACGGCGCTTCTCGCCCAGATAAATCTCGCGCTTCCGTATCCGTCGTTGGTCGTGATATCGAGGTCACGGAATGCGATATACGCCGCCGTATCCGTGGTCTCGAGAGTTCCCTCGGTAGCCCACGCTGAGGGGTTAAGCGCTCCGTTGAATATCGCAAGCGAGGAGCCGCTGATAACGTTACGCACCTTGCCTAAGGTGAGCTTTTTACGGCCGCAGTTAATCTGTAGCACGGCACCGCCCGAAAGCTTAAACACCTGCGGCACCGTTACGTCGGCAAGAAGATAGACGTAGCCCGACGCGGGGAGCGCCATAGTCGTCTCGGTTCCGCGGGTTACGAGCACGTTCTCGCCGTCAATCATGCCGTCGATAACGCCGTTTTCAATATCGTCGTTAAAGTCACGCACGTTCTCGTAGATTACGTACGTTGCGCCCTGAAGAGCATCTGCGGCCGTGACCGTCACGCTCGGGGGCAGATAGCTCGGCGCGGCGGGTGCGGAGGAGGCAACGCCTTCCTCCGCGCTGACGGCGGGGAAGACCGCCGTCAGCAACGCCGCGAGAGCTATAAGTAAAACCAAAATTTTACCGTATCTTTTCATATTCTCTCCTTTCGACCTCATCGGGAGCCGAAGAGCTCACCGACCAGCTCGCGTGCGGTGGCCGCCGCCGCATTGGCATTCTTAATGAAGCCGTCGTATGTCGCACGGCAGTCGTAGTAGGTTACAAGGAGCTCCTTGTAATAATCAACGTTGACTATATTCTGGTTCTTACTTACTATGTAACCTATATTAGCCATTTTCTTGTAGGCCTCCTCCATATTCACGCCGAGGAGAGTGCTCGGTTCAAAGGCCTGGAGCTGAGATACGTTGGTATAAACGCCGTTTACGTGAGAGGAGCGGGTCTCGACCGCATCTGCTATATATCCGCGAGTGTCGGCCGCGGGCGCCCACTTCTTCATATCGGTCATCTTGTAGCCGGTCTCAAGCTCGTTTTCTCTGTCTACAAGCTCGATAGCCACGGCTATCTTAACCTCGGTTCTGTCCTTTATTTCTACGACGAGCCTCTGTGCACCGACGTTACTCGTCTGAGGCTCTCCGCCCATAGACTCGGAGTAGCCGGGGCGGTAGGTGCCGGGAAGCGCAAAGTCACTCATACCCGCATCCCAGACCTCGAAGCCCGCACCGAGAACCGCCGTGATAAGCGTTACGCGCAGGGTGTATCTCTCGCCCTTGCTCCGGTTGACACCGTGGAGATAGGCCACCTTCTTATCCGCTGAAACCTCAATCTTTTCAACGAAGCCCATCACGTTGCTTCGCGCAACGTTCACGTGTGCTATCCAATAGGACTTGGTCATGGTCTTAAACTGTACCTCGTCCTGAATAACAACGGTGTTGTTGTCGTTGGTAATAAGCATACCGCGGCGAGCATAGTTAACCATTTTCGAGCCGCCGTATACCTCGGACTGGTCAATGATGGCGTAGGAGCCGTGCTCGTTAACCAGTGTGTCGGTGAGGTAGCCCGTGCCCTGAAGGTCCATACCGTACTCGTAGGAGGATGTGTTCATTATAAAGAGGTTGTGTCCCTCGGCGCTCCTTCTGTATACGTGGTAGGAGCTCCAATAGTTATATACGTTGTAGTTGTCGCTTCCAAGGTCCTTAAACCAGTTAATGCCCTTGTTGTAGTAAACCCAGTTGCCCGAGTCCATATGAGCGTGGCCCTCGCCGTTATATCCGCCCATAATTCCCGTGAAGAGCGCTCCCTTCTCCCACGAGGTTCTGGCCACGAAGGCCTCTATCTTCGATGCGGTGAAGGTAAGGGGAAGCTCAATATCTCCGTCTGCATCGGCATCCTGATAGTAAATCGCATCCCATATCGTCGGAGTCTTACCCTGTGCCAGCTGTATCTTCCTTATCTGACCGAGAACGCTGTCGCCCGAGGCCGTGGAATAATACATCATAAGCGGAGTAGACAGCTCGCTCGCAGAGTCGTCGTGGAAGGGCCAGGTGTAGTGGTCGCTCGACTCAAAGGAGAGAGCGAAATAGTAGGTCCTATCCATACCCCAGGTATCGAGGTAGCCGAAGGTGGAGCCGGTAACCGACTCAAGCACCGCGGTCATCTGGTGATAGCCCTGTGTCGAGGCATCCCAATATCCGACCGACTCGGAGTAGGAGCCGTCGAACTGGTAGTAATGCATCGCGTAGTTGACAAGGCTTCGGATATCGCCCGAAACGAGCGCCTTCATCTGCGAGAGGGCCTCGTTGTTATTGATTTTATCCATATCGGCGTTGGTGTCAATGTCAAAGAGCGCGAGCGCCGTGACCACCATACCGTTCGAGCATACCGTGTTCCAGTTGTTAGTCGTTATGTGGTAGTTGTAGCAGCGGTAGCCCTTAGCCGATATAAATTCCTTCGGGCAAACGGTCGTAAGCATCGAGTTGTAGCCGTGATAGCCGCCCTTCTCATAGAGCTTCGCTCTTATGTGCATAGTCTGCTCGGGGCTTATTTCCATCCACGCGTCGTAGCACCAGTCGTAGGCTATCGCCATGTGTATAACGCTCTCCGCGACGTTAAGGAAGTGAGAGGGACCCCAGTGAGGCCAGAGCTCGTCGTCGCAGAAGTAGCCGATGAAGTCGAGAAGGAACTCGGCGTAGACGGTATTGCCCGTAACCTGGTATGCGAAGGCAATATCCTCAAGAGCGCCGGTATAATCGTCACGGTAAATAAGATTAAGTCGTCCGCCGACGTCGTAGCCGTTGTTGCCGGGCTCGGTGACGTAGTTGGTGTTCACGGGAATCTTCTCGGGCTTAACACCGAGGTATCTGCCCGTCTCGTCAAGCTCGGCAAGCGCTCCGAGGCGCTCGTCGGCACGGTCAACGCGAACCTGCATATAGCCCGCGAGCTCGGCGTTGAAGTCCTCGTCGCCGGGTGCGGCGTAATATACTCTCCGAAGCTCGTCGAACTTATCCTGATTAGCAAACAGGTAGGGGTGGTCGAAGTTGTTCGTGTGCTCCTTCGCCATCTCGTAAACGGTATCCCCGTCCACGTAATCGTAGAGGAATTTACGCATAATCGATACCATAGTATCGAACGCGCCGCTCATATTTCTGTTTATAAAGTTCTTATACTCGGTAACCGTGAGAAGTCCGCAATCGTCCCAAACCACGTAGAAGCCGGGGAAAATAGCCTCAAGGTCGTCCATTCCGATAACCACGTAGGACATTCCCTCGCCCGCCTCAACCACCGCGGGAGCCGCCGCGAGGCTGACACGCTTACCGCCGATTATAGCATCGGTCGAGCCGAGCGTGAGGTACGAGAGTGTCGAGCCGAGGAAGACCTCGAAGCTCTTGAAGTCATCGTGAGGAATGAGCGTTGCTCCCGTAAAGTCGATAATAGACTGAAGCGGCAGGAGAACCTTGCCGTCAACCTTAACGGGTGCACCGTAGCGCTCGCCGCTCTCGGTCTCGTAGATTTTCACCTGCTTACCGAGAAGATATGCGAAGCTCGAGCCGACCTTCATAGTAAGCGAGGCATTGTAAATCTCGTTCACCGTAAGCGACTCGCCCTCGACGGAGAGTGCAAAATCCTTTTCAAGTCTCGTATTAACGAGCTCACCGAGCTCGTCACTCGGGAGATTGACGAAGGTAGAGGCACCCCAATAAACCGCGAGGTTATCGATGCCGAACCAGTCGCCCGTGTTGCCGGCCTTCTTATCCGCCGTGCCGAATCTCAAATTCGTAACGGTCGGGGTCGTAGCGGTATAGGAGGAGTACACGACCCCGCCCTCGGAGCCGTAATGCGCCTCGGCACTGTAGGAGCCGTCGCGGTATATGCCCGCAAAATCGAGCATTATCGAAATGCGGAGCCACTCGCCGCCGACGGTACCAACCTTCCGGCCGAGCAGATAGAGCTCTCCGTTATCGGTGTAGACGAGCGTGTCACCCTCTGACTTCGGGTCGGTTATAAGAGTGAGAAGCATCGTGCCGTTGTTATCCGAGGTCTTCATATCAAACTCGATGAACACCTTACCCGAGGTGCTCGCTATAAGCGGCGAGTTGTCGTTTGACTCGGGTGCGAGATATACGTAGCCGAGCGTGTCGTTCTTCTTCTCAATCGCAAGATAATGGTTGAGGAAGTTCTCGCTCTTGTTGACTATAAAGCTGTAATCGCTGCGAAGCTCGGCGAGATTGCTCGCGAGCTTGCTCGTGCTGAGGCTGTTGAAGCCGTTGCTCCAATCCCAGCCCTCGCCATAGTGGCGGTTGTAAAGCACGCTGACGCTCGAGGTGCTGATACGGTCGAGCGCGGGAGTGCCCGAGAGCACGTTCGGGTCGTCGGTCCTCTCACCGAGGCCGAGAATGGTAAAGTTGCGCACGAGAGTTCTGTCTACCGCCGTGCCGAAGTTTCCGTTCGGAATATCGGTCGGGGCGTCTACTCCGTGGTAGAGCGCAACCGTATCGAGCTGATAGGAGCCGCCCGTGCGGTCCTCGTCGGCGCCTGCGCCGATAAGCACGCTGCCGATGCCGAAGCCGCCCTTGCCCGCGCTCTGTACGCTCGTGAAGGCCTCGCCGTCAAGATAGAGGGTTACGAGAAATTCTCTCTCGCTCTCGCCCTCGTAGTCGTAATCAATTTCAAATAAGAAGTGCTGCCAGCTGCCGTCAGCCTCTCCTACCTTCCTTCCGAGCGAGTAAATCTCGCCGTCGACGTAGGACAGAAGATGCATCATCTCCGAGGCCGAGCCCTCACCCGCCGTCATAGCAATTACGGCTCCGACAATATCCGCATCCTCCTCGGCGCGGGCATCGAAGGTAAGGAACTGCTTGCCCGAGGCGGGGAGATTATCCCCCGCATCAATCTCAAGGTAGCCCTCGCTCTCTCCGTTTACCTCAACGTTGAGATAGTATTCGTACCTCGAGGCACTCATCTTCACGTATTCTATACCGTAGGAAACGTCACCCTCGATATAAGGGGTAAGTCCGTTGGTGTAATCCCAACCCTCGGCGAAGCCTCTGTTATAGACTACGCTGAGTCCTGCTCCCTCCGCACTCTCGGCTGTACCGACACTCTCGTCAGTCGCGGCATAGGCAAAAACCGAAAACAGAGATGCTATGATAGAAAGGAGAAGTAAAAAGGACAGTATTCTGCTGCTCGTTTTTCTGATTTTCATTTTTTCTCTCCTTTCTTATTATTTAGCCTTGACGAGCGCTGCAAGCGATGCGCGAAGCAGCTCATCAAGCTCGCCGTTATGCTTGTTTATAAATTCGTTCATATCGTCGATTGCGGAATTGTATCCGTCAATTGCCGCGGCGGCACCCGCCACCTCGGTCTCTATTCCCTCGGCGTAAAGAGCCGAGAGGGTAACGAGTGCGGCGAAGCGCTCCTCGTTAGTACGTGCAGAGGCTAAAAGCGCATACTCCGAGATAAATCTCTTTGCAACAGCCTCCACCGCGCCAAGAGCGGCCTCAATCTCAAGGTACTCTGCCTCTGCGGCCGAGACCCCGTCGCCCGTTCTGTTAATGTGCGTATAATATACACGCGCCTCGTCCGCGAGCGCTCGGCGAGCGGCGTATCCCTCCGCCTCGGCAATAAGCGCCACGGCTTCAATGAATTTCTCGGTATACTCCGTGCGAAGCTCCTCGTACGCGCCGTCGGCACCGTCAAGGGTCGCGAGAAGCTCCTCGTACTCGTCAACGAGTGCTATAATCTCGGAGTTCTCAAAATCAAGGTCGGTGTTGTCTATATAGTCGCCGATGTACGCGATCACGCCCGCCTTCTCAACCGGGTGAACCGCGGCTATGCATTTATCAAGCAGGCCGCGAAGCTCGGTAATATATCCCGGCTGACGCTCGAGGAAGAAGTAGTGAGCGTACTCGAGATATACCTCGTAGGCCTCGCTAAAGCCGCTGTAAAGCTCGTCGTAGGCTCCATCCTCCACGCGCTCGGAGGCAAGCATTATGTACTTGTCAATCTCGTCGTAATGCTTGGTCTTCCAATCGGGGTCGGAAATAAGCGACGCAACGTATTTCATCATAGACACGAAAATCTCGGTGTTGTCAATGCTGACGAGGTCGCCGTAGTGGGTAGGACCCTCGGTCTTAAAGCGCTCGTACGCAACCGAGAAGCTCGCAAAGCCCGAGAGACGGCGCATAGCCATAATCTCCTCGTCGCTCTCGGCCTCGGTAATGTATTTCTTTGCCATATCGTATTTTGCTTTAATTTTGAACGCATCGCTCTCGGCGAAGAAGTCGTTCACAGCCGTAACGAGAAGGGCTACGAAGTCCTCGTCGTCGAGCTGCTTCTTTATTTTCTGTATCGCAACGTAGAGCTCGTCGTTCTCGGTCTCGCTCATAATGCCCTCGTTGTAGGCAAGGAATTTATCAAGGTTGGAGAGCATCGCTATGCGCTCCTTAGAGGTCGAGCTGTCGCGCGGCTTATCCTTGATTGCGGTTATCTTCTCCGCGAGCTTCTCTCTCGCATTCTCGAGCGCCTTATCCTGCACGTCGGAGCGGCTCATAGCGCGGAAGGCCTCGACGGCCGCTATGCCCTCCTCGGTTTCGGGAGTGAACTCGTTAACGAGCGCCGCGCACTCGTCGTAGATGTTGAGAAGCACCCTGTGGTCGGTAAGCCTGTGCTTAAGTCCCTGATAAAGACGTACGAAGTAGGCCTCGGTATCGGCACGGAGCTGTGCGAGATAGTCGCAGTCGCGTATCGAGGTGCCGGTATACGCCATATAATTGTCAATCGAGAACTCACCCGAGGCCGCCTGTGCGCCCATTCTTATAGCGCCAATCTCGAAGACGTAGTTTCTTACCTTAAGGCTCACACTGCCGACAAGCACGTAATCGACGTAGAGCGTAGCATTGCAATCGGGGTCGATAATGAGGGTGAAGTGCGTCCACTCGCCGGGCTGTACAAGCCCCGCGACGGTCGTGTTTCCTATCGTGACACCGTCCTTGTTTATCTTAAAGAACTCAACTCCCGAGGTCTGTCCGTCGGGGAAGGTGTACGAGCCGCGCTCGATGATGACCGAGCCGCTCGGCATATCGCCGAAGGTGGTAAAGTCAAACTCCACGACGACGCCGCGACTGTTGTCGGGAACGCTCGCGGTGCTTATATGAGTATGGGTCACCTTTGTGTTCTCATATCTGACGGTGAAGTACTCGTTGTCGCCGTCGGCGCCACTGTCAACGTCGGCATAGTTTATAGACTGATTTCCTACGGCGAAGGCCGTTCCCTTGAAGAAGAGCACTCCCGCGTAGTGGTCGCCGAAGCTCGCCTTGGACGTAAGAGCCTCGCGAGCGGCGCGAAGCGCCTCGTTCTGTACCTCAATACGCTGCTCATACGCGGCCATAAAGGTCATATAATCGCTGCCCTCGGTCTCGTCCTTACCGAGAGGGTTTGCCTTGATAAACGCCGAGAGCTTACGGAGTGCCACGCCGTTCTTCTGCGCGTCAATCCCCGCGGCATCGTCGGCAACCGCATCGAGAAGCCCGTTAGCGCAAGCAAGTCTCGCGTTAAAAAGCTTTTCCTTGATGCTCGCGTTGCTTGCATCATTAATATTAATTCCGTTTCGCTCGATGAACGCCGCCGCGTTGGTAAGCGCCGCCGCCATATCCGCCTCGTTCGGAAGATTGTCAAGCATAGCCTCTACGCAGCCGAAGGGAGCCTCGGCGTATTTCTCGTTAAGAGCATCGTAATCCGCACTGAAAACTCCGTCCTCACCCTCATTATAAACGAGCGCTCGCTCTATCATAAAATCATCGGCGGAAAGAAGCACGAACATGTCGTCAAGCGCGCTCTGCATCGCGGGAACGTCGGGGGAGGGATTGCCGCTTGCATCGGTTTTCTCCTTCGCCTCGTCGAACACCTTCATTATCAGCTCGGCATATCTGAACTGCTCCTTGCCGTACTCGAAGGCGAACTCGTTATAGCCGCTCTCGCTCTCGTCAAGAGGCATACGAAGTATGTAGGAGCGAAGATTGAAGATGGCGCTCGACATTTCCTCGCACGCCGCCGCGCTGTCCTCTCCTATATCTACCTTTTTCACCTGCTCAAGAAGTCGGTTAGCCTCGTCGAGACTGCCCACCCTCGCCGCAGACGTGGCAAGCGTGAAGACCGCGGCAACACACATAAGCACAGTCACCGCCAAAAGTGCTATCCTCTTCCCGTTCGTTTTTTTCATAAGCCCCTCCGTTTACGAGTTGTGATTAAAAAATATGCCAGGCCGATTAAAAATCTCGGCGTTTGCTTCGCTACGGCTCAGAGAGAGCCGCACCGCGGCGAACGCGGCCTGTCACTGTTCCGCGCCTTATATTCGGCGCGTATCCTTTGTGCTTTTATTTTAAATAACGAAAAGCCTCTTGTCAAGGTAAAAAAACAAAAATTCTTCCCCTTTTTAAAAAAAGTTGTCACTTTTACCATATTGTCAGCCGTCATTTTGTCGATTATGTCAAATTTACATTTTGTAATACCCTCAAATCAAAAAATGTCACTTTTTTGAAACAGAACCCCACCTCGGATAAAACGCTTGCTTTTTCCTTCGCGGTGTGATATACTGTCCTTATGAAGAAATATTTCAAACACAAGCTCGAAAATCTCATTGTAATCAATAAAATCGTCACTATACACTACTTTGAATTTGAAAAGAATTTCAGCTTCTCGGGGGAGGTACACGATTTCTGGGAGCTGGTGTACGCCGACAAGGAGAGCATTCTCTGTACGGCTGGTGACGAGGAATACACGCTTGAGGAGGGCACGGTTGCCTTTCACAAGCCCGGAGAATTTCACGCGCACAGCGCCAACGGCCGACGCGCGCCGAACGTCTTTGTAATTTCCTTTGAATGTAAGTCCGAGGCTATGCGCTTTTTCGAGGGCTGCCGCGTGCGGCCCGACAAGAGCCTCGTGCGCTTCATTTACAGCATCGTAGAGGAGGCGAAGCGTACCTTCGATATTCCCTTCTCCACTCCCGAGGACACCGGCCTGCACCTTCTCGAGCACCCCACCCTCGGCGGTCAGCAGCTGATAAAAAATTATCTTGAGCTTTTTCTCATCAGCCTTATGCGCCAAATGACGGAAAACGGCAGGAGCAACAGTATTTTCCTTCCCACGGAGAAGCTGCAATCGAAGGCGGTGGACGACTGCATCGCGGTTATGAGAGAAAAAATCGAGAGCACGCTATCGGTTGACGAGCTCTCGGCGGCGGTCGGATACAGCCGCGCTTACATATTCCGAGAGTTCAAGCGCGCCACGGGCAAGACGGTTATGGCCTACTTTACAAAGCTTAAGGTAGAGGCGGCAAAGCAGTATCTGCGCGAGGGAGACTACACCGTCAAGCAGATTGCCGAGCGGCTCGCCTTCGACACGCCGAACTATTTCTCAAAGACCTTCAAGCGCTATACGGGTATGACCCCCGTGGCATACAAGAAGCGTGCCTTCACAAACAAAAGGGCGCTCTGATGCCGAGCGCCGTAAATGTAAATATTGATTTACAATAACCGAGGTGTTTTAGCCATAAAACTCAACACGGCACCCGCTTTTTTTGCGGGTGCCGTTATTTTTTCTCTTTTGGTTTATTCGGTTAAGGTCGCCGCCATAACCGCCTTAATGGTATGCATTCTGTTCTCTGCCTCGTCGAATACGATGCTCCGCTCGCTCTCGAATACCTCGTCGGTAACCTCCATAGAGCTGCGGCCGAAGCGCTCACCGACCTCGCGGCCGATGCCGGTTCTGAGGTCGTGGTATGCGGGAAGACAGTGCATAAACACCGCCCCGTCCGATGCCAAATTCATAAGCTCTGCGGTAACCGCATAGGGCGCGAGAGCCGAGATGCGCGCCTCCCATACCTCGGGGGGCTCGCCCATAGATACCCAGACGTCGGTGTATATTACGTCCGCCCCCTTGACCGCCTCCTCGGGCGAGGTCTCAAAGCGGAGAGTAGCACCGGTCTCGGCGGCTATTTTCTCGCACTCGGAGATAAGCGCCGCATCGGGGAAATACTCCCTCGGCGCACAGGCGGTGAAGTTAAGGCCGAGCTTTGCACAGCCGACCATAAGCGAATTGCCCATATTGAAGCGGGCATCACCCATATAAACGAAGTTTATCCCGCGAAGGCGGCCGAAGTGCTCCTTTATGGTAAGCATATCGGCAAGAATTTGGGTCGGGTGAAATTCGTTCGTAAGTCCGTTCCAGACGGGTACCGTAGAGTGACGTGCGAGCTCCTCTACGATTTCCTGGCCGAAGCCGCGGTACTCGATGCCGTCGTACATTCTCGAAAGAACGCGTGCGGTATCCGCAATGCTCTCCTTCTTGCCTATCTGCGAGCCCGAGGGGTCGAGATAGGTCACGCCCATACCGAGGTCGTACGCCGCAACCTCAAAGGCACAGCGCGTGCGGGTGCTCGTCTTTTCGAATATAAGGGCGACCGATTTTCCCTCACACAGTCTGTGAGGTATTCCCGCCTTTTTCTTTGCCTTGAGCTCCTCGGCGAGCGAGATAAGCTCGAGTATTTCCTCGGGGGTATAGTCGAGAAGCTTCAGAAAATCGCGTCCCAAAAATCCCTTTGCCATAAATCCACCTTCCCGAAAAAGAGCGTTTTTCGCCCCTTTTCACCGTAAAATGTAAATAATTGTTTATTTATTTGCAAGCTCCGCCGCAACCGACTTAATAACCTCGACCGCCTCGCGAAGCGCCTCGGTGGGTATATTAAGAGGGGGGAGCAGGCGCACCTTCGTCTTCGCCTTGATGACGAGAACGCCGCGCCTCATACACTCGGAAATAACCGCGCCCGCATCGGCCACGGTCTCTATACCGAGCATAAGGCCCATACCGCTGACCGATACTATTCCCGCGGCGTCCGAAAGAGCGCTTATTATATACTCCGACTTTTCACGCACGGAGGCTAAAAATTCACCGTCAAGACGGGATAAAACGTGTAACGCCCCCGCCGCTGCCACGGGATTTGCGCCGAAGGTCGAGCCGTGCTGACCCGCGCCGAGCGTGCCGTGTGTCTTCTCGAAGAAGAGCGTAGCACCGATAGGCAGGCCGCCGCCGAGGCCCTTGGCCGTCGAGAGAATATCGGGAGCCTTGCCAAACGCCTCGTAGGCGTAGAGGTATCCGCTTCTGCCGTTACCCGTCTGCACCTCGTCGAATATAACGAGCACGTTATATTTCTCTGCAAGCTCGAATACCCCGAGAACGAACTCGCGCGACAGCGGCACGACGCCGCCCTCGCCCTGCACGGGCTCCATCATAACCGCGGCGCACTTTTTTCCCTTAAGCAGCTCCTCAACGCTCGCGAGATTTCCCGCCTCAGCGTAGTAGAAGCCCTCGGTAAGGGGAGTAAAGTCGGTGTGGAACACCTCCTGCCCCGTCGCCGCAAGAGTGGTTACGGTTCTTCCGTGAAAGCTGTTCTTCAGGGTTATAATTCCAAAATACTCGCTGCCCTTATTTTTCGCCGCCCAAAGGCGTGCGCACTTAATCGCGCACTCGTTCGCCTCGGCGCCCGAGTTCGAGAAGAACACCGAGCGCGCACCCGTGCGAGTACAAAGCTGCTCGGCAAGAAGCGCACCGGGCTCGCTGTAATAGAGGTTTGAGGTATGACTGAGGCGCGAGAGCTGCTCGGTAACCGCCCGAACCCAGCCGGGGTCGGCCGTGCCGAGAGTGTTAACCGCTATTCCCGACGACATATCAATATACCTCTTGCCCTCGGCATCATAGAGATAGGAGCCCTCGCCGTGAGTTAAGGCGAGGTCGAAGCGCGCGTAGGTCGCGGCTACGTATTCTTTATCCTTTTGCTTTATATCAATACTATTCATCATTTTCATCCCGAACTATCATAGTTCCCGCGCCCTCGTCGGTGAGCATCTCGATAAGAAGCTCGTGGGGCACTCTGCCGTCGAGGATAATCACGCTCTTTACTCCGCGCTCGATTGCCTCGATGCAGCACTCAACCTTAGGTATCATACCGCCGCTGATAACGCCGCTCTCAAAGAGCGCTCTCGCTCCCGCAATATCAATCTTGGATATAATCGACGCGGGGTCGCTTCTGTCGCGCAGAATTCCCTCTATATCGGTCATCGTGAAGAGCCTCTCCGCAGAAAGAGCGCCCGCAATACGCGCGGCGGCGGTGTCGGCGTTGATATTATAGATATTGCCCTCGGTGTCGCAACCGACGGTGGACACGACGGGAATATATCCGCGCTCGAGCAGGTCGCTTATAGGCGTTACGTCAACCTCGGTAATCCGTCCGACAAAGCCGAGCCTCTCGTCCTTCATTTCTGCACGGAGCATATGTCCGTCCATACCCGAAAGGCCTATCGCACGGCCGCCCTTGATTTCGAGCATATTAACGAGGCTCTTATTGATTTTGCCCGCGAGCACCATCTGAACTATCTCGGCGGTCTCCCTATCGGTCACGCGAAGTCCGTCGCAGAATACGCTCTCCTTACCAACTCTCTTCAGCATATCGGTAATCTCGGGGCCGCCGCCGTGAACGAGCACGACCTTAACGCCGATGAGCGAGAGAAGGACGATGTCCTCCATAACCTGCTCCTTCAGGCTGTCGTTAATCATAGCGTTGCCGCCGTATTTTACCACGACTATCTTGCCATAATACTTCTGTATGTAGGGAAGCGCCTGGGTAAGAATTACCGCCCTTTGCGCGTTTGAAATCTCTATCGGCAAATTGTTTTCCATCAGGTTCTGTAATCTCCGTTAATCTTTACGTAATCATATGTGAGGTCGCAGCCCCAGGCAACGGCCGAGGCCTCGCCCGAGGAGAGCGTAACCTCAATGGTAATCTCATCCTCAAGAAGAATTTTCTTAGCCTCGTCCTCGGAGAAATCGACACCCGTGCCCATACGGCAGACCTCAATTCTGCCCGCGCGAGACTTAAACCACACGCCGACACGGGAAATGTCCACCTCGGCACCCGAGTAGCCGATTGCGCAGAGCACGCGGCCCCAGTTGGCATCAGAGCCGAACATCGCCGCCTTCACGAGAGAGGAGCAAATAACGCTCTTCGCCACGGTCTTGGCAACGCTCTCGCAGCAGGCACCCGAAACCGTGCACTCAAGCAGCTTCGTAGCACCCTCTCCGTCGCCCGCAATCATACGGCAGAGCGCAACGGTAAGGGTATTGAGAGCCGCCATAAAGGCCGAGAAGTCCTCGCCCTCGGCGGTGATTTTCTCATTTCCCGCAAGTCCGTTTGCGAGAACGACGACCATATCGTTAGTCGAGGTGTCGCCGTCAACGCTGACCATATTGAAGGTGGACTGCACGTCGGTCGAGAGTGCGAGAGAGAGCATCTCGGGGGAAATCGCGAGGTCGGTCGTAATGAATACGAGCATAGTCGCCATATTGGGGTGTATCATTCCCGAGCCCTTTGCAATACCGCCGATGTGGCAGGTCTTGCCGCCCGCGGTAAAGGAGACGGCAATCTCCTTCTTCTTCGTATCGGTTGTCATAATTCCCTCTGCCGCGTCCGAGCCGCCGTCGGTGCG
Organism: Clostridia bacterium; assembly: GCA_017504605.1. Taxonomy (GTDB): domain Bacteria; phylum Bacillota; class Clostridia; order Oscillospirales; family CAG-272; genus UBA1740. The sequence goes on along the minus strand of JAFVQW010000041.1, from coordinate 50,171 downwards.
AAGCTCTGAGACGAGCGTGGGTATACCGCTCCTTATCGGCTCAATATCGAGGGGCTGTCCTATAACGCCCGTCGAGGCAACGACTACGTCCGCGGGGGAAATCCCGAGCTCCTTTGCCAAAAGCGCCGAGGTGTCCTCGGCAAGCGCCTCGCCGCCCGCGTTACAGGTGTTGGCGTTGCCGCTGTTGCATATAATAGCCTGTGCTATACCGTTCTCAAGATGTGCGCGAGTGACGGTCAGGGGCGCTCCCTTTACCTTATTCGTGGTATATACCGCCGCGGCACTCGCGGGTACGGTGGAATATATGAGAGAGAGGTCGCGCTTAAGCCTGTTCTTGCGTATACCGCAGTGAATACCCGAGGCGACAAAGCCCTCTGCGGCGCACACGCCGCCGTTTATAATTTCCATTTTTCCTTCCTTTCTTAAAGTGACAGTCCGGTGTCTATATCGCAGCCGAGCACTATATTAAGGCACTCGACGGCGGCACCCGAGGCACCCTTACCGAGGTTATCGTAGCGGGCGACGAGAAGTATTCTCTCTCCGTTTCCGTAAACCTCTATTTGCATCGTATCCTTGCCCGAGAGGGCGAGCGCCGAGAGAAATCCGCCCTCGGAGGCCTCCTCGCGATAGGAAACGATAGGCCCCGTGTAGGCCTTTTTATATATATCTTTAATATTTTCAACGTCAAAGCCGGGATTAAGCCACTCGCGAAAAAGAGGCACGGTGACCTCCATACCCGAGTAAAAATCGGCAACAATCGGGCAGAATACGGGCGGGCTCTTAAGTCCGGTTACGGCACACATCTCGGGCAGATGCTTGTGCGACTGCGCGAGCGCGTACTGTCTCGGAGCAGAAAGGAGCGCGTCTCTTCCCTCTCCCTCGTATTCGGCAATCATTCCCTTTCCGCCGCCGCTGTAGCCCGTAAGCGAGTGAGCCGAGAGCAGAATATCGGGCGATATGGCCCCCGCCTTGATAAGCGGATATACGAGTGCAATAAAGCCGCCCGCGTGACAGCCGGGAACGGCGATGCGCTTACTTCCCTTTATTTTTTCGTAATGCTCGGCCGAGAGCTCGGGAAAGCCGTAGGCAAATCTCGGGTCGGTTCTGTGTGCCGTCGAGGTATCGAGCACCACGGTATTCGGGTTCTCTATCATCTCGACCGCCTCTCTCGCCGCCGCATCGGGCAGGCAGAGGAATACTATATCGGCACTGTTGAGCATTTTCCGCCGCTGCTCCGTGTCGCGGCGAAGCTCCTCGGGTATGGTTAAGAGCGTAAGGTCGCTCCGCCCCGAGAGGCGCTCCACTATCCGAAGGCCGGTCGTTCCCGAGCGGCCGTCAATAAATACAGTTTTCATATCTTGTTTTCCTTAAGAAAGTTCTCGACGTAGCCGAGCTGCTCGTTAACCGAGGCGTAGCCCGTGCCGCCGCGCGATATACGCTTCTCGACACACGCCCGAAGCGAAATCTCGCCGTAAAGGTCGTCATCGAATATCTCGGAGTACTCGCGGTATTTCGAAAGAGGCACTTCCTCAAGCGTCTTGCCCGCGGCAATACAGTCGGCGACAATCTGTCCGACGGTCTTGTACGCCGTGCGGAAGGGCAGACCGCGCTTAGTCAGATAATCGGCGAGGTCGGTGGCGTTGATAAAGCCGCGGCAGGCGGCGTTATACATATTCTCGCCAAGAGGCCTCATAGTAGCAATCATAGGTATAAACACCTCGAGGCACTTCTCGACCGTCTCGGTGGCATCGAATATAGCCTCCTTGTCCTCCTGCATATCCTTGTTATATGCAAGAGGCAGTCCCTTAAGAACGGTGAGGGTCGCCATAAGGTCGCCGTAAACGCGCCCCGTCTTACCGCGCACGAGCTCGGCCATATCGGGGTTCTTCTTCTGCGGCATAATAGACGAGCCCGTGGTGTAGGCATCGTCGAGCTCAACGAACTTGAACTCCCAGCTCGACCAGAGGATAATCTCCTCTGAGAAGCGCGAAAGATGCATCATAATAAGCGCAAACGCCGCCTCAAGCTCCACGCAGTAGTCTCTGTCGGATACGCCGTCAATCGAGTTCATCATAATTCCGTCGAAGCCGAGCCCCGCCGCAACCATATCGCGATTGGTAGGATAGGTCGTTCCCGCGAGAGCGCAGCTGCCAAGGGGCGAGACGTTAAGGCGCAAAAGCGCGTCGTCAAGACGGCCGACGTCGCGCATAAGCATCATGCAGTATGCAAGAAGATGGTGGGCAAAGGTTATCGGCTGTGCGCGCTGAAGATGAGTATAGCCCGGCATCACGAGCTCGCGACCCTCGTACGCCTTGTCCTTAATCGCCTCGATAAGCGAGATAAGAAGCCCGCGCACCGCAAGGCATCTCTCACGCATATAAAGACGGAGGTCGAGCGCCACCTGGTCGTTGCGGCTCCTCGCCGTGTGCAGCTTCTTACCCGCATCGCCTATGCGGCGGGTAAGCTCTGCCTCAACGAACATATGTATATCCTCGGCGCTCTCGTCAATCGTAAGCTCCCCGCTCTCAATATCTCTGAGCACCGAGGTAAGCCCGTCGGCAATCTTGAGATACTCCTCGCGGCTGATAATGCCGACGGTTGAGAGCATAAGCGCGTGCTCGAGCGAGCCGCGGATATCCTGCTTATACATTTTTTTATCAAAATGAATGGAAGAATTGAAGTCGTCAGCGATTTTACTCACGTCTCCCGAGGTTCTTCCCGCCCACATCTTTTCCATATTTTATCCTTTTCCCGAGGTGCTCGGGTGAAAATTATTTTTTGTCGGCGTTCTTCGCGTTTACCTGCGCCTGAACCTTAATCGGAAGGCCGAAGAGGTTGATGAAGCCCGCGCTGTCCGCCTGGTTATATACGTTGTCCTCGCCGAAGGTAGCGAGCTCCTCGGAGTAGAGAGCCCAATCGCTCTTTACGCCCGCCTTGATGATGTTGCCCTTGTAGAGCTTAAGCCTTACCGTACCGCTTACGTGCTCCTGCGTCTTGTCAACGAAGGCCGAGAGCGCCTCGCGAAGAGGAGTGAACCACTGACCGTTGTAAACGAGGTCCGCGAAGGTGATAGCGAGCTCGCTCTTCTTATGAGCGGTCATCTTATCAAGGGTGAGGGTCTCAAGGTAATTGTGCGCGAAGTAGAGAATTGCTCCGCCGGGGGTCTCGTATACGCCGCGGCACTTCATACCGACGAGGCGGTTCTCGACTATGTCAAGAAGTCCGATGCCGTTTTCTCCGCCGAGCTTGTTAAGCGCGAGGATAATATCCTTTGCACTCATCTTCTCGCCGTTAAGAGCCACGGGAGCGCCCTTTTCAAAATCAAGAGTGATATAGGTGGGGGTGTCGGGTGCCATCTCGGGCGACACGCCCATCTCGAGGAAGCCGGGCTTGTTGTAAAGCGGCTCGTTCCAAGCGTCCTCAAGGTCCATACCCTCGTGAGAGAGGTGCCAGAGGTTCTTGTCCTTCGAGTAGTTGGTCTCGCGGTTTATCTTAAGGGGAATGTCGTGCGCCTCGGCGTACTCAATCTCCTCCTCACGCGACTTGATGTCCCACTCACGCCAGGGAGCGATAATGGGCATATCGGGAGCGAAGGCCTTAATGGTGAGCTCGAAGCGCACCTGGTCGTTGCCCTTACCCGTACAGCCGTGGCAGATTGCATCGGCACCCTCGGCCTTAGCAATCTCGACTATTCTCTTCGCGATAACAGGACGTGCGAAGGAGGTGCCGAGCATATACTCCTCGTAAAGAGCTCCCGCCTTAACGGTGGGGATTATGTAGTCGTTAACGAACTCCTCGGTGAGGTCCTCAATATAGAGCTTCGAGGCACCGGTCTTAATAGCCTTCTCCTCAAGTCCCTCGAGCTCGTCGGCCTGTCCGACGTTACCCGATACCGCGATAACCTCGCAGTTGTTGTAATTCTCCTTGAGCCACGGAATGATAATCGAGGTGTCAAGGCCGCCCGAATACGCGAGCACTACTTTTTTAATCTTAGCTTTATCCATTTTTCTTGTCCTCCAAAGGTTGAATTGTTTTCACGCAGATATTTTAGCACTTTCCGAATAAATATTCAATAGTTTTTGCAACTTTTTTCATTTTTCGGCGTTTTAGCCAAACTATTCACGCATAAATAACGCATATTGTTTATTTTGCAAAGAAATTTGCCCCTCTTATGCGAATAAATATGCACTCTATGCATAAAATTCAACGGGCACGGCGCAGAAGCGCCGTGCCCTAAGGCTTATACCTTAAGCGTAAGTCCGAGATTTGCGAGTGCCTCCGCCACGGCATCGGTAGCGGGCTGGAGCTCCTGCTTCGTCAATGTTCTCTCCTTAGAGAGGAAGGAGAAGCGGAGGGTCAGGGCGGCGGTGCCGTCCTCGCCCGTGTAGATGTCGCGAACCGAGCAGTCGTTAAGCAGTGCCGATGCGCCGAGTGCCGCCGTGCGAAGAGCCGTGAAGGACACCGCGCCGATGTCGGCGGTAAAGGTAAGGTCGATGTCTATCGCGGGGAAGCGCGAGGGCTCGGAGTATTTAATATCCGCCGCGGGAGTGGCCGCGAGGCTCTCGATAAAGAGCTCCACGAAGGCAACCGCGCACTTCTTGTCTATATTCTTGTTCACCGTCGGGTGGGGCACCGAGAGATATCCGACCTTTACGCCGTCAACGGTAATATCAAAGCTGTTCTTCGGGTGCATAAAGGAGTAGGGCTCTGAGGCCGAGACGAACTCGGGGCTCTTATGAAGAATGTCGCGGCAAATCTCAAGCGCCGCATCGCGTGCGCGGAGGAATACGCTCTCCTCGCTCTCGGTACGGGAGAATATGACCGCGCCGAGCTTCTTCTTCTCGTTGCAGTAGCCGTTCTCTAAAACGCCGTCAACGATATGACCTATCTCGAAGATGCCGAAGGTGTCGGCATAGCCCCTGTTCTCCTTAACGACCGAGAGAAGGGTGGGTATCATAGTCCGTCTGATATACTGGTGGTCGGGGGTCTGTGCATTGATAATTCTCATACCGCCCGCGGTCTCGATACCGAGCTCGCGGCACTTAGCCTCGTCGGTCCAGATGTAGGAATGAACCTCGTGCATACGGTAGGAGGCAACGAGAATATCCTTAATTCTGTCCTCTACCGTCTTCTCGGTCTCCTCGCGAACGGGCAGAAGCGCGCTCTCGGAGGTGAAAATCTCGAAGTTGTCGTAGCCGTAAATTCTCGTAATCTCCTCGATAATATCGGCCTTGATTGTGACGTCCTTGGTCGCGCGCCAGGAGGGCACGGTAACCGAGAAGTCGTCGCCCGAGCGCACAACGCCGAAGCCGAGTGCGGTAAGGGTGGTTACGATAGTGTCGGAGGAAATATCAATTCCCGTGTATCTGTCAACGTATCTCTTGTCAAAGTTAAGAGTAATGGTGGGATAGCGGTTTACGTAAGCATCGGTGAAGCTCGAAATCACGCGCGCACCGCCGTCGCACTCGAAAAGAAGCGAGAGAAGTCTCGCGGTAGCGAGCGAGCAGAGCTCGGGGTCGAGCATCTTCTCGTATCTCATAGATGCATCGGTGCGAAGGCCGAGGCGTGTCGTGGTTTTACGCACCGAAACACCGTCGAAGGTCGCCGACTCAAGAAGAAGAGAGGTCGTATCGTCCTCAATCTTCGAGGCGTCGCCGCCCATAACGCCGGCAATAGCCACGGGCTCGTCGCCCGAGGTAATCATAAGCATTCTGTCGTCGATATTGCGCTCGATGCCGTCGAGGGTAACGAACTTAAGCCCCCGGGGGAAGGTCTGAACCTCGATTTTGTCAACACGGCGGTTGTCGAAGGCGTGCATCGGCTGACCGAGCTCCATCATCACGTAGTTGGTGAGGTCGGCAAGGAAGTTGATAGCACGCGAGCCGCAGTAATAGAGGCGGATGCGCATATTTACGGGAGATACTCTTCTGGTGATATTCTCAACCTTGATAGCGCTGTATCTTCTCGTAAGGTCGGTAGCGCGAACGTCAATCTCTACGGGCGGGAGCGTGTCGAAATCTGAGAGCGACACGAGAGCGGGCGCGGTGAGCGCTCTGCCCGTTATGGTCGCGAACTCACGCGCAATTCCGTAGTGGCTCCAAAGGTCGGGGCGGTTGGTGAGCGACTTGTTATCAACCTCGAAGATAATATCGTCGACGTCGTACACGCTCTTAATATCGGTGCCGAGCGGAATATCGTCGGTAATCTCCCAAATGCCCGAGTTGTCGTCGCTGATGCCGAGCTCGGCCTCGGAGCAGCACATACCGTACGAGGTGAAGCCCGCAATCGTAGCGGGTGCAATCTTATGGCCCTGAACGGCACCGCCGTCGGTCGCGAGAGCAACCCTCATTCCCTCTCTTACGTTAGGCGCGCCGCAGACGATGTCAACGACACCGCTGCCCGTGTCAACCTTAAGAAGATGAAGCTTCTTCGAGGTGGGGTGGTTCTCCACCGAGAGAATACGCGCGACGATAACGCCGTAGGTATCCTCACCCTTTACTATTATATCCTCAACCTCTGCGGTCGAGAGTGTGAAATTGTGAATAAGCGAGCGCTTGTCAAGACCCGAGAGGTCAACGAAATCGCCTATCCAGTTCATTGATAAAAGCATTTTTTCTCCCCCCTTATCTCGACTTAAACTGCGAGAGAGCCTTAAGGCTGCCGCTGTTAAAATCTCTGATGTCCTTTACGCCGTACTTCATCATAGCAAGACGGGTAAGACCGAGGCCGAAGGCAAAGCCGGTGTACCTCTCGGTATCGATGCCGCCCGCCTCAAGCACGTTCGGGTGTATCATTCCGCAGGGGCAGAGCTCGAGCCAGCCCGAGTTCTTACAGGACGGACAGCCCTCGCCGCCGCAAATCGCACAGTTGATGTCAAGCTCGAAGCCGGGCTCGACGAAGGGGAAGAAGCCGGGACGAAGCCTTACCTTAACGTCTCTCTTGAACACCTCGGAGAGCATCGTCTTCATAAAGTAGATGAGGTTCGAGATAGAGATGTCCTCGTCTATCATCATACCCTCCATCTGGAAGAAGGTGTTCTCATGGCAGGCATCGGTAGACTCATTTCTGAAGCAGCGGCCGGGGAAAATCGCACGCAGGGGCGCGCCGTATTTCTTCATAATCGCGTTCTGTGCCGCCGAGGTATGGGTCTTAAGAAGCTGACCGTTCTCAAGATAGTAGGTGTCCTGCATATCTCTTGCAGGGTGATGCTTCGGTATATTAAGCGCCTCAAAGCACTCGTAGTCGTCTACGATTTCGGCGTAATTCTCGATAGTAAAGCCCATAGTGCGGAATATTTCCTCAACCTCGCGGGTGGCGAGGGTTATGGGGTGATAGGAGCCCATCTCACGCGGGAAGGCGAGAGTGGGGTTATACTTCTTAGCCTCTCTGATTTCTCTGTCAACGGCGGCACGGCGAAGCGCCTCGTCGGCATTCTTAATCCTATCCTCGACCTCGGTCTTGAGAGAGTTGATAAGCTGACCCGCAGTCTTCTTATCCTCAACCTCGCGAAGCCCCTGCATAAGAGCGGCAATATGTCCGCGCTTACCGAGATAGGCAATTCTCAGCGCCTCGAGCTCCGAGGCATCGGTAGCAGAGCCGAGCGCGGCTTCAAAATCGCTCCTCAGCTGCTCTATTCTGTCTTTCATTTTTACGCTCCTTTGGCTTAGGTTAACCTTAATTACAACATTTAATTATAAACTAAAACTATATAATTGTCAATATTCCGCGGCAAAAAAGCCTATTCCGACATCGCCGCGATATATTCTATCACTCCGCGCGGCAGAATTTGCGTGAGGTCGGCGCCGCGGCGAATAGCCTCTCTCGCGGCGGTTGAGCTGATGCTCCTATACTCCTCGTTCGCCGCGATGAGCTCGGTCTCGTAGCCCCCGTGCTTCAGGTTATACTCTGCCTGCTCTCTCTCCCAGGGTAAATCGCTCTCGTCGCGATAGCCCTTGACTATACGCGAGATGTCGTGCTCGCGCATATAATCCACCACTCGCCCGAGCGAATAGCTGACGGTGACGTTAGGTATATCCTCGGTGGCGATAAGAAGCATACGCACCCTGTCCTCGAGCGAAAAGGTGTATTCCTTATTCGGATTTGTGAATATTACGGCATAAACCTCGTCGCCGCGCTCCGCCACCCGCCGTATCATATCGAGGTGGCCGAGGGTAACGGGGTCGTAGCTGCCCGGCATTATAACGCTCACCTGTCACTTCCCCCGCGGAAAATCGCTATATTAACAAAGGTCTTCTTGCCGTAGTGAGTTGATTTTATGCTCTCGTATCCGAGTGCCTCGAGAGCCTCGGGGGTTATTTCCTCGGTGCCGCTCTCAAAAACGAGAATAGCCCCGGGAATAATTATACCCGAGCGGGCAAGGCGCTCGGCCGCATCGAGGCAGCACTCCATAGCATAGGGCGGGTCAACGAAAACGAGGTCGTACACGTCGCGCCCCGCCGCCTTTCTTATATAGTTACGCCAGTCGCTGACGGCGTAGCGGCAGCGCTCGAAGAAGCCCGTCGTGCGCGCGTTTTTCTTGACCGTCTCCATAGCCTCGCGCTCGGCGTCGACGAAGGTAACGCTCTCGGCTCCGCGCGAGAGCGCCTCAAGGCCGAGCTGACCCGAGCCCGCGAAAAGGTCGAGCACGCGGCGGTTTTCAATATCGAACTGTATCGAGGAAAACATCGCTTCCTTTATTCTCTCCGAGGTAGGCCTCGTCGCCTCACCCTCAAGGGTAATAAGTCTCTTTCCCTTTGCACTTCCCGTAATAATTCTCATTTTTTCTCTTTCCTCTCACCTTGGAAATATTCGTATACCGCCGCCGCGACGGAGGCCGATATGCCGTCTATCGCCGCGAGCTCGTCGGGGCTCGCCCTCTTGATTTTATCAAGGGTCAATGTGCGAAGCAAAATCCGCGCACGGCTCGGGCCTACCCCCTTTATTTTTTCAAGCGAGGAGTGCGTCAGCGTGCGGCGCTTCGCGCCCGAGGTGTTCTTGTAGGCGAAGCGGTGCGCCTCCTCCTGCAAATTGTAAACAAATGTGTATGCCCCCATCTCGCGTGCAATCGAAATCTCGGTTTTGCCGTCGGTGATGGCGCGTGTCTTATGATAATCGTCCTTGACCATACCGAACACGGGTATATCAAGCTCCATTTCACGAAGAATAGGGAGCACGGCACTGACGTGACCCTCACCGCCGTCAAGGAGAATGAGGTCGGGTCGCTCTCCGAGCGAGAGCGTGCCGTCGCCTATATGCGACAGGCGGCGCGAGAGTGCCTCGCGCATCGAGGCGTAGTCGTCACGCCCCTCGTTTTTCCTGACGGTGAAGCTGCGGTAATCGCTCTTTTTCAGCTTTCCGTTTACGCACACCACCATAGAGGCGGTGATGCTCTCGTCGCCTATATTCGATATATCGTAGGCCTCAATTCTTTCGGGAATTTCGGCAAGGCCGAGCAGCTCCGAGAGCCGTGCGAGCCCCTTGTTATCCCTCTCACCCTCGAGGCGTGTCTGTCTGGCCGCCTCGGCGGCGTTCTCGAGCGCCATAGCGCACAGAGCCCGTCCGTCGCCCCTCTCGGGAATTTTAACCTCTACCTTACGCTCTGCCAAAACCGAAAGATACTCGGACAGGAGCGCTCGGTTGTCCTCGGAAATCTCGAAGCCGAGCATTACCTCCCTCGGCGGTGTGCCAGCGCGGTCGTAGTAATCGACTATAAGCGAGAGCGCGTCGTCCTCGCCCGAGAGGTCGTTATGCGAGAGCACGAACTCACCCTTGCCGACAAGGGCACCGCTACGCACGGTAAGCACGCCGAGCACGGCCGACACCTCGTCGGTATAGAGCGCGAAAACGTCGCGCATAACCCTCGTGTCCGCGACCACCTTCTGCTTGTCGGCGAGGCGCTCTATCGCGCTTATGCTGTTGCGCACCGCGGCGGCGCGCTCAAATTCGAGCCTATCCGAGAGCTCAAGCATCTCGGCAGTCAGCCGCTCCTTTGTCTCGCGTATATTTCCGCCGAGCACTCCCTCGGCCGAGCGCACGAGAGCGCGGTACTCCTCGGGGCTTACCGAGCCCGCGCAGGGGGCTATGCATCGGCCCATATCGCGATAGATGCAGGGCCTCTCACGCCCGATGTCGCGCGGAAAGACGCGGCGGCAGGTCGGTAGCGCAAATATCTTAAGCACAGTCTCGAGCGCGGTATACGCCGCGGCGGCAGACTGATACGGGCCAAAGTAGCGCCCACCCTCGCCCCTCTCGCGCGTGACGGTGAGGCGGGGGTATTCCCCGCCCGTCACTCTGATATAGGGGTAGGACTTCGCATCCTTAAGCCTTATGTTATATTTCGGCGTATGCTTTTTTATAAGGGTATTTTCGAGTGTCAAGGCCTCAATCTCGCTCGTGCAGACGATATAGTCGAAGTCGCGCACGAGGCTGACCATTCTCGCCGTCTTAAGCTGGCGGTGCGTGCCCGTGAAATAGCTGCTGACACGGTTTTTCAGTCTTTTGGACTTTCCGACGTATATAACCTCGCCCTCGGCGTTCTTCATAATGTAAACGCCGGGCTGAAGCGGCAGAGAATTCGCCTTATCCCGAAGCCTCTCAATTACCGTCACGGAAAGCACACCCCCTTCAAAAAAGAATACATAAAACGGACAAAGGGGCGCTCGCCAAACGCAAACGCCCCTTTACCTCTCTGATTATTTTTCGGAAAATCCGCTGTCAACAAGCTCGGCAAGGCCGAGGACGGCAGCCGACTCGTCGTTACCGTCGGCAATGAGCGTAATCGTCATTCCCTTGGAAATTCCGAGCGAAAGAACACCGAGAAGGCTCTTTGCATTAACGCGGCAGTCCTCCTTCTCAACCCAGATGGAGCACTTGTACGAGTTAGCCTTCTGGACGAAAAAGGTAGCCGGTCTTGCATGCAGACCCACGCTATTCTTAATCGTAACGCTGCGAGAAATCATAAATTATCTCCTTAAAGCACATTCAGTATAATAAAGTATATCAAATAAAAGGACAAAAATCAATACTAAAATCAAATTTATTTCAAGAGATTTTACACAAAATGCGCTTGATTTTTGTGAAAAGTAAACAAAATTTTACCTGAGTGTAATGTCAATCGAGGAGGCCTCGAGACTGCTGCCGTCCACAAAGTAGCCGACGCGGTCGTCGTGCTCGCGCTTGGCAATCCTCATCGCGGCACTGCCGAGACCGAAAACGCACCAAAAAAGGTAATACATAGTCATATCGGCCCAGATGTAGCTGAAGGAGCCGAAGGCGAGAAGAGCAACGAGGGCCGACGAGGTGATGTAGGCAACGTCGCGCACCTGCGAATTTCTAACGTAAAGCCTGTATCGCGTTCTGTGAACGAGGCGCACGAGAACGATAACGAGGAAGAGGGCGAGCGCGAATATACCCGCCTCGACGCCTATCTCGAGAATGAAGCTCGAGGAGCTGTCGGCGTATTCACCGCTGTACTTGAAGTATTCCTCGCGGAAGCTGTCGGCACCCATACCGACACCCGTGAAGAGGTTATCGCCGAGCATCCTGAGCGAAATATGCCAGCGGCTGACGAGCGCGGCAAGAGCGGGTGAAATCTTCTCCGCGAGCGACACGGGAAGAAGCAGCACGGCATAGGGCAGCGCCGAGAGAAGCCCGAGCAAAATTCCCGAGCCGCGCCTCGCACGCACGGCAAGAAGGGCGAGAAGCCCGAAGAGCGCCGCGAGCACCGCGTTGGCACAGAGCGTCGAGAATAGCGCCGCCGCGCTGAGGAGCGAAATCAGCGAATAGAGAATTTTACCGCCGACGGTGGCGGCACCTATCGCAAAGTAGAGCGAGAACGCCACGACGACTATCATATAAACCGCGAGCACCTCGGGGCTACCGAAGGTCGCGCTGACCCCCTCGGGCAGAGCGCCCGCCGCGACGGCGGCGCTGACGAACTGTACCGTAGACATAACCGAAATCGGCACCGAGGAGATGATAACCGCGTGTATAACGCAGTCGGCGAGTCGTCTGTTCGTTACGAGGTTGCCGGCAAGGATATAGCCCATGGCGAGAAGTATCATCGTAACCGAGCTCTCGAAGGACTCAATGCCCTTGATGAATATTCCGCTGATAAGCACGAAAATCAGCATAAGGAAAAGCACTATATCATACTGCTCGAGAGCGAAAACTCGCTTACCGAGGAGCACCTTTCTGCCGTAAGAGAAGAGGGTGACCAAAACGAGCGCCCCGAGAATAAGCTCGTGGTGGGGCAAAAGCGTAAGGTACGGCATAACGAGGAATATGGCAAGGAAGGAAAACTCGGGCGAGGTAAATGCAAGGTAGAGATAAAGAAGCCCGACCGTGCCGAAAATCATATACGGCATCGGCAGGAAGTAGCCGACCCCCGCAAGCACAAGTCCGATAACGAGCATAACCGCGGGAGATATTCCCCGCTGTGCCCCGTCTCGGTGCATTCTCTTGATACAGAAGAACTCGTGCACGATGTAGTCGGTCAGAATATAGTCCTGAGAGGCTATGGCAATCGGCTTATCCACCGTTATAAGCGGAATGGCGATTATGGAGATAACGGCTCCCGCAATCAGCGAGGAGAGCGGCACGCCGTCGTATAGGTTAAGGTAGTCCTTAACGAAGTTTATAATTACCGAAAGAAGGCCGAAGCCGAGAAGCAGCATTCCCCAGGCTCTCGCCGTGGTGTACGAAACGAGGCGCGAAAGGTACAGGCAGGCGCGCTCAAGGCGCGAGCCCGAGAGCCTCTTAGCCCCCGTGACCGAGCCGCTGATATTGCGAACGAAGAAATCCCTCTCCCCGCTCTCGCGGCGCTCGTAGCCGCTGACAAGATTGTATAGAGTGAAATCAGCCACCGCTCCTCATCTCCTTTCCCTCGGTGTTATTCGTCACCTTTCGATTTTCTTTTTCCCTTCTTCTTCGGAAGAAGAGGCTCCTCGAGCTCGGGGTGCATAAGCAGAAGCTCGGGGCGGCGAAGGCGTGTAAGCCGCACCGACTCCTCAAGCCGCCACCTGTCAATTTTCGCGTGGTCGCCCGACAGGAGCACCTCGGGCACGGCCCTGCCGCGGAACTCGCGCGGCTTGGTATACTGCGGATATTCGAGAAGGCCCGAGGCAACCGACTCACCCTCGTAGCACTCGGGAGCGGCGAGCACACCGTCCTTAAGCCGCGATACGGCATCGATGACGATGCAGGCGGGAAGCTCTCCCCCCGTAAGCACGTAGTCGCCTATCGAAAGCTCCTCGTCGACAATCTCGTCGAGCACACGCTGGTCCACGCCCTCGTAATGCCCCGCAAGAAAAATCAGATTATCGTACTCGGCGAGCTCGCGAGCCACGCCGTGATTAAATATACGCCCCTTAGGCGTCATATAGACGACACGGGTTCGCCCGCCGTCGCCTATCTCGTCAACTATGCTCTTATAGCAGTCGTATATCGGCTGGCAGGTCATAATCATACCGACACCGCCGCCGTAGGGTGTGTCGTCGGTCTTCCTGTGCCTGTCGAGCGAGAAGTCGCGTATGTTGTGCGCGTGAACCTCGATTAAGCCCGCCCTCTGCGCTCTGCCGATAATGCTCTCGCCGAGAACCGTCATAACCATCTCGGGAAAGAGCGTCATTACGTCAAATCTCATACCTCGTCAAAGAACCCGGGTATAAGGTGCACCTGCACCCCGCGCTCGGGGTCAATCTCCTTTATGAACTCGGGCACGTCGGGAATGAGCACCTCGCGCTCCCCCGCCCGCACGGTGTACAGCCTCGTCCTCACGCCCTCGGAGACGTCCGAGAGAGTACCGAGAGTGCGGCCCGTGTCAATATCCACCACGGGAAGCCCTATCATATCCTGTATAAACATAGCGCCGCGCCGAAGAGGAATATCCTCGCGAGCGGCATAGAGCACTCTACCCTTAAGCCCAACCGCGGCGTCACGGTCGGAATATCCGTCGATAGCCAAAAGCACGTGCTGACCCGATACCGAAGCGGAGATGAGACTGTGCTCCTCGTACTCGCCCTCCCCCGTGGCGAGAAAAATCCGCTTAAGGCCTGCTAAAACGCGCGGGCTGTCGCACCAGGCTTCAGCCTTCACAAGACCGCGCACGCCGTGGGGCGCCGTGACCCTGCCACATTCAAGAAACATCTTTTTCATAAGCACATTTTAACACAAAATATATAGAAAGTCAAGAGCTCGGGGCCCCGCCGAGCGCAAGATAAAAATTCCCGTATTCCTCGAGCATTTTTTCGCTGCTGTAGCGGCTCTCCCAGGCCGCCCGCGCACCGTGGGAGAGCTTATTCCATAGAGCCTCGTCGGAAATAATCCTAAGAATACACTCCGCGAGCGAGAAGGGGTCCCCGGGAATAAAGAAGAGGGCCTCGCTCCCCTCGGCGAAGAATTCTCTGTTCGCCGCCGTTGCGCTGACGGCGAGGGGGAGCGAGGCCGACATAAAGCGCATAGGCAAAATAGGCAGTCTCTCGTCGCGAAGCACGGGGTATACGAAAAGAGTGTTTCTGCTCGGCAGGTATTCCGAAAGGCGTGAGAGCGGGCGAATTTCAATATCGGCCCCCGAGGAAAAAAGCGCCGCGGCGCGTAGAGCCTCTCGCCGCGCCCCCTCGGGAACGAAGAGAAGCGTGCGGAAGTCCGCCGCCCTCGCCGCTCTCGCGGCGGCCGATATAACGAGCCTGTATTCGTCGGGGCAAAGGCATTTTGCCGTGACCGTCACCCCCTCACCCTCGCCCGAGAGTGCGAGCTCGGGCGCCCCGCACCCAAGGTGTGCTATTCTGCTCGGCGAGGCCCCCCGGGATATAAGCTCTCCCGTTAAGATTTCCGAGGCAAGGACGGTATACTCGCCGCGGCGGCCGCGTGCCGCGGGACAGAGCGAGCGCCGCAGTGCGGGCGGCACGAAGCCCCCGCACTCGGATACGAGACAGCTCACCCCGCACATTCTCGCCGCCGCGCGCGCCGAGCGCGAGGCGTGGCTATGCACCGCATCGGGTCTTTCGCTCCTCATCACCCTTTGCATTTTGTAAACATCTGTTAGCGAAAAATCCCGATTTCCCTCGCTCCTTATCGGGATTTGCTTAACACGCGTCCCGCGTAGCATCGGAAACAGCGCCGAGCCCTCGGGCGCCATAAGCTCAATCTCGAACCTCTCGGAGAGCCCCGAGAGAAGCGAGGCGAGCCTGATATTTTCTCCGTCGGTACGCGCGACCGACACCGCGTGCATAATCTTCATTTTCCCACCCCCCGAAAAAGGTCTATACGGTAGTATTGACAGGTCGGGGATAAAAATAACCCGCCGCAAAAAAAGCGGCGGATACAATTCTCTGAAAATTTAAAGGGCGCTCTCGTCTATTTTTCTATCCTTAAAGTAATACTCCTCGTCGCGCTCGTTTATTCTGCGCAGGACTCTGCACGGGTTGCCTACGGCTACGACACCGGCGGGTATATCCTTCGTTACCACGCTCCCCGCACCGATAACGCTGCCGTCTCCTACCGTAACGCCCGGGAGAACTATCACACCCGCGCCGAGCCAACAATTCTTTCCTATTCTTATAGGCGCGTTATACTGATAGCCCCTCTCGCGAAGCGACGGAAGTATCGGGTGACCCGCGGTAGCCAGAACCACGTTCGGCCCGAGCATAGTAAAGTCGCCGATGAAGATATGCGTGTCGTCTACAAGAGTAAGTCCGAAATTAGCATACACTCCTCTCCCAAAGTGGCAGTGCCTGCCGCCGAAGTTTGAGTGTAGAGGCGGCTCTATATAACAGCCCTCGCCAATCTCGGCGAACATCTCCGAGAGGAGCGCGGCCCTTTTCTCTTCCTCGGTGGGACGTGTCGCGTTAAAATCGTAAAGCCTGTCAAGACAGGCTCTCTGCTCCGCGGCAATTGTGGGCTCCGTCGGCAGATATAGCGAACCGTTATGCATTTTTTCTTTAATATCCATATTTTATCGTTTTTCTCTCTTTCTCTTAAAGTACGCCGAAAGCACGCTCCTATTCTCCTCGGCGAGAACGCCGCCCTTGATTTCGGGCTTATGGTTAAGCGGCAGCTCGGCAAGATTGATAAGCGAGCCGAAGGCGCCGAAGCGCAAATCGGGCACTCCGTAAACCACGCGCGGAATACGCGCGTTAACGATAGCACCCGCACACATAGCGCAGGGCTCCATAGTGACGTAAAGCGTAACGCCGGGCAGCCGCCAGCCGCCGAGAGCCCGGCAGGCACGCTCGATAGCGAGAAGCTCGGCGTGATGCGTAGCGCATTTGTCGCTCTCGCGGGTGTTGTAGGCCGTCGCAATAACTCTGCCGTCGCAGACGGCAACGGCACCGACGGGCACCTCGTCAATCTCCTCGGCGCGCCGCGCCTCGTCCATAGCCAGCCTTATGTAATATTCGTCTATTTCATTTTGCGTCTTATTCTCGTTGTTCTTTTTTACCATGCTCGTAATAATTCCCTGTTCAACATAGTTGTAAAGTGTAGCCCGAGAAATCTGAGTTTTAAAAACAAGGTTTTTTTGTTCTATGTATTTTATTATTTCGGTCGGCGTATATCCCTTTGTGATCATTCTATCCAAAAAGCAAGCAAATTCATAGTCATCTTTTATCTTCAGCGATGCTCCTTTTGTAGATGAGTGCTTTCTCGCGTTTTCTTCTGCTCGCTTGGCGCTATACTTGGTCATTCCCGTTTTGTTACCGCCTGTAGAAGTACCACGTTTAAGTTCTCTATATATGCTCACCTCTGTATACCCCAGCTCTGCTGCTATATCTTTTACTGGAACCCCTTTGCTGCACAGGACCTCGAGTTTTTCTCTTTTTTCTTTTGTGAATATGGAAAACTTTTTTCGCACACTTTTTTCCTTTTTATTTTGCATAAATCTTATCCTCAAACATCTGTCATATTGTGATATTAGCTATAGCCGAAATAACGGCTACCGCGGCAAGCAAAAGCGGTGTCGGGGAAAGCTCACACTCACCGCGCGAGAGAGCCTCGGCGAGGGCGGGAAGATAGCGCCTACGGCGAGCACAGAGAATTACGAGCGAAATCACCGCGGGAATAATCAAAGCAAGTAAAAATACGGTAACCGCGACGGGCTCGGTGCAGTATTTTATCCACACCACCGACGCCGCGTTGTTTATGAGGTGGATTAAAAGCGAGGGAATAACGCTCCCCGTCATAACGTCAAGGGTCATAAGGAGCAGTCCCGCGACGAAGGCGTAGGGCATCTGGAAGAAATCGCAGTGCACGAGCGCGAAGACCGCCGCGGAGAGTATAATCGCCCACCTCTTAGAGTAGGGTGCGAGAAGCACGAGCGGCAGAAGCCTGAACACCGTTTCCTCGCTCAGCGCGGGTATCAGCGCGTATTCAAGAAGCATATTCGGTAGCGGAGCGTTTGGCACGGCCGCGGGCTCGGCGCCGAATACACCGAGTAAAAGTGAGGTGAGATACGACACCGCAAATATAATCAAAACGGTGGGAAAGGCCAAAAGGAGCGTAAGGCGGAGCCCCTCTCTCTTTAACCTTACCGCCGCGGCAATATCGCGCAGTGCGGGCCCGCCCTCCCCCACTCGCGTAAAGGCAATCACAAGAGCGAGGGTGAGGAGCGCGGCAAGAAGATAGGATATAAACCCGATAGGGCGAAAAAGCGAGAGAAAAAGCATAAACAAGAGGCTCGCCAGCGTAAAAATGTTAATATTTGTTTTCATTTTCTCTCCTTTCGTTTTATTTATAAAAGTGAAAAGTATACACGCCCCCGAGAAATATCGACGTCGTCCACCTTGATTTCAATTCTGTCACCGAGACGAAGACTGCGCCCGCGGGCGACGACGGACATCGTCCGCTCGTCGAAGGTGGCAAGAGGCGAGAGCCTCTCGGCGGGAATAAGCCCCTCGCAGGTGTTTTCAAGGGTGGCGAACACGCCGAAGGCGCCGACCGAGGAAACGACGGCATCGTATACCTCTCCTATACGCTCTCTCATATAGAGCGCCTTATAAAGATTTTCTATTTTTCTCTCGGCCGTAAGAGCGCGAAGCTCTCCGTCGGTCGCGGCCGCGGCGGCACGCCGCGCGAGTGAGACAGTGCCTCGCGGGCTCTCTCCCTCAAAAAGCGTCTTCCTTATTACCGTATGCGTGGCAAGGTCGGCGAGGCGGCGTATCGGCGAGGTGAAATGGCAATAGCAGTCCGAGGCAAGCCCGAAATGGATATGCCGTGTATCGGAATACCTCGCCTTCATCATCGCGCGGAGCATCACCGCCGACACCTCGGCTCGCACGCCCTTATCCTCGGCAGAGGCCAGCAAAAGAGCAAAATCCCGCGCCGATGCCGAGGGCGAGGAAATTCCCGAGGCATCGAGCCCGAGAGAGCGAAGGTACGGAAGAAGCCCCTCGAGCTTATCGGCGCTCGGCCGCTCGTGTATTCTGTAAACAGCGGGGAGGCCTCTGTCGGTCAGCTCTCTTGCCACGGCCTCGTTCGCGAGGAGCATAAGCTGCTCTATAATCCTCTCGGAAATTCCCCGCTCGCGCTTCACTATATCCTCGACGGTGCCGTCGGGCGAGAGAATTATCCCCGCCTCGGGAAGCTCCATATCTATATAGCCGCGGCGGTGAAGCCGCTCGGCAAGTATGCCGTATACCTCGCGCATCAGATAGAGGCTCGGGATAACCTCTTTATATTTTTCCAGTATTCCGTCGTCTGCCGTGCCGTCGAAAATCGAATTGACCTCGGAATAGACCCCGCGCACCCGACTTCTTATCACGCTCGGGAAAAGACAAAGACCGACTGTATTTCCGCTTTTATCAAGTGAAATCATCGCGCTGACGGCATACTTGTCCTCGCCCGCGTTAAGCGAGCAGGCGCCGTTCGAGAGCGCCGCGGGGAGCATCGGCACGACCTTGTCGGTGAAGTACACGCTCGTACCGCGCGCAAACGCCGCCCTCATAAGCGAGGAGCGCTCGCCGACGTAATAGGACACGTCGGCAATATGCACGCCGACGAGGTATCCGTCCTCGGTTTCTCTTATAGAAACGGCATCGTCGAGGTCCTTAGCGCCCTCGCCGTCTATGGTGAATATAATCTCGCTCGGCACTTCTCTGCCCTCGGCGGTAACCGGCCTCGCGGCCGAGCGCTCTGCCGCGAGAAGCTCCTCGTCCGAGAACTCGCACTCTATCTCGCACTCGGCAAGAATTGCCCCGTAGTTTGCCTCTCGCGTATTCGGGCTTCCGAACACGCGCACGACCGAGGCCGTGGGCAGACCCGACTGCCCGCCCCGCTTTATGCTTACCAAGACCTTCTCCCCGATTTTAGCCCCCGCCGTATCGGTAATGCGCGGGCGAATTGAGATATGCGGGTCGTCGGGGATAAAAACCGTCTCACGCCCGTGGCGCGCACGCTCACCGTGCGAGAGCACGCCGACGAGGGTATGCCGACCCTCGTTTATTATCTTAAGCACCCGTCCCTCGGTTTTCCGCTCGCCGAGATAGCCCGAGTATTCGTGAAAGGCAGCCTCGACCTCGTCGCCGTCGATAGCGCCCATAGAGCGCCCGCGCGGAATAAAAATATCCTCGCTAAAATCGGGGCACCTGACGAAGCCGTAGCCCTGTGCCGTGCCCATATATACGCCGCGAACGTGCCGCTCCGTTCCCTCTCGCTCCTTCCCGCGGGACACAGCCTCGCCAAGATGCGCACCCTCGACGGAGACACCCATTTGCTCGGCAATCAAGGAGAGCTCGTGCTGTAAACGAGCCTTGCCGCGCCGCTTTTGGGCGGCGCGGCTCGTGTATTTCTCGAGGTTTTTCCTCGCGGTATTTCTCTTTGCGCTTTTTTTCATTTTCTCCTCTTTTTCCAAAAATAAAAGTCGGGCGAAAAAATCCGCCCGACTTTTAGCCACCGTTTAGCTGAAGAGTGCTCTGAACTCGGTAAGGCTCTTCCAATAATCAGCGCCGAAGCTGTAGGTATAGTCGGGCTGAATTACGTAAGCAACAAGAACCGCAACAGCAAAGACAATGCAAGCAATAAGAGTAAGCTTAAAGAGCTTCTTCTCACCGTGCGCAGCCTTCTCTTTACCGTAGAAGGTCTCGTTACCGCCAGCGATAGTGCCCGAGAGGCCCTCGTCGGCAGACTTCTGGAAAATAACTGCAACTATAATAAAGATGGCGGACAACAGAAGTATTGCCATAAGAACGTATTCCATACTTATTTTTCCTTTCGCTTGTTCGTATGCGGATAGGCATACCTATAAATCATACAGTTATTTTATCACATTTCTTTTGAAAATGCAATACCTTTTCCGAAGTTTTTAAAAAATGTTCTTTAACCCAGATAATCCCTTCTGTAATCAAGTCCGAAGGTAGCGGCGAGGCGGCGGAGCTCGTCGTCGGTAATCTTATTCTTTATGCCTACCGACGCGGCTATCATATAGAGCTGAGCAGCCTTCTCAACGGTCTCTATAAGGCCGAAGGCCTCGTCGAGGTCGCGGCCAACGCCGTAAATACCGTGCTCACCCCAAACGCAAAGGCGTGCGCCGCGGAGCTTCTCTGCCGTCGCCACACCAATCTCGTTTGTGCCGCACACCATCCAGGGAAGAACGGCAACTCCCTCGGGAAATACGACTATGCTCTCGGTCTGCATCTGCCAGAGCGTTCTCGTAAACTCGCGCTCGTCGAGCGAGTGTGCAAGGGTCATAGCGATAGTATAGGTCGGATGCGTGTGAAGCACTACGCGGTGGCTTTCGTCGCACTCGAGGCGCGCGATATGGCTCATCAGATGAGCGGGAAGCTCACTCGTGAACCTGCCGCCGTCGGTATAGCCCCAAAGAAGCTCGGCAATATTGCCGCACTCCTTTATTCTGATAATGCCGAGGTTAGCCGCGGGGTCGTATTCAACGTTCTTGAAATACTTACCCGTTCCCGTAACGAGGAATATTTTTCCCGCGAGGGCGGTAGCGTCAAAGGAAAAGGGGATTTCGCGAATGACGTTCTCGGTGTCGAGGTACTCCTCAACCTCGGCGGTGTCAAGTAAAACCGAGAGGTTTCCGCCGTTACGCTCGTCCCAGCCGAGCCTGTACATATTGGAAAGCGTTCTTATCGCCTCAGTCATAAATTTTGCATCAAGTATGTTCTTCATTTTTCTTTCACCCTTCTTATCTTTTTGAGAGGACCTCTGCCTCGTAAATCTCAATCTCGCGAAGCCAATCAGCTCCGACGGGCGCGCCCTGACGGCGGCAGTACTCGTCGAATACGTCGCCGAACGGGAAGGTTTTGAACTCCTCGGTAAGCGCCAGCACGTGAGTAAAGTCACCCGCCTGCTGATACTCCGCGAGGCGCTCGTTCGGCAGGAGCATAGCCGCGAGAAGCGCCTTCTCCATATTCCTCATTCCTATAACCCACGCGGCCACGCGGTTAATCGAGGCATCGAAGTAGTCGAGCGCAATAAACACGCGCTCGAGTGCGCCGTTTCGAACTATCTCCTTCGCAATCTCGCGTGTCTCGTCGTCGAAAATGACGACGTGGTCGGAGTCCCAGCGCACCGCACGGGTTACGTGGAGTGCGATTTTCTCATTGAAGAGAAGGAGCGAGGAAATCTTATCCGAGACGACCTCGGTCGGGTGGTAGTGTCCGTTATCCATAAGCGGCGTTATACCGCGCTGTGCCGAATAGGAGAGGCAGAACTCGGCCGAGCCGACGGTGTAGGACTCAAGACCTATTCCGAACACCTTCGACTCGAGCGTTACGTAAACCCCCGTCTTATCATAAGGCGTGTCAAGAATTTCGTCGAGGGATTTTTTAAATCTCGCTCTCGGAGACAGCCTGTCGGCGGGAATGTCCTTATATCCGTCGGGAATCCAGAAGTTAATAACGCAGGGGGCCCCCGTCTCGGTCGCAAAATACTCGGCAATCTTGAGGCAGGCCTTGCCGTGCCTTACCCAATACGCGCGCACCTCTTCGTCGGGCGAGGAGAGCGTGAGGTTATCCTTAACCATCGGGTGGCTGAAGAAGGTGGGGTTAAAATCAATTCCCACGCCAAGGCGCTTTGCAAGCTCGAGCCACGGCTCGAAGTGTCGGGGCAAAATCCCGTCCCTGCCGACCGTCTCCCCCTCGGGAATAATAGCGTAGGAGGCGTGAACATTAAGCTTCTTCTTGCCGGGTATAAGCGAAAAGGCCTTCTCAATATCCGCCATAAGCTCCGAGGGCGTGTGAGCGCGTCCGAGATAGTTGCCGCTGACCTGTATGCCACCCGAGAGTGCCTCGCGAGCATCGAAGCCGACCACGTCGTCTCCCTGCCAGCAGTGCATCGACACGGGAACACGTGCGAGGCGCTCCATTGCCGCCTCGGTATCAATTCCCCATTTTGCGTACTCTACCCTTGCTCTTTCGTATGCGTTCATTTTCTCTTTCCTTTCATCTGTACCTTAAGATTGCCTATCGCGGTAGCCTCAATCGGCAGCGCAATTACGCGCTTGCCGGTGTACTGCTCGGTAAGCGAATTCAAATAATTATTTTTAGCACCGCCACCGACAATGTAAAGCTCGGTGTAGGTTTTTCCGGTGTTTTTCTCAAGGTCGGCGATAGCTCTCCGATACCCGAGAGCGAGACTGACGTAGGCCGCGTTAAAGAGGTCGGCAGCTCCGACGCTGTCCTCGAATATGCCGAGGCGCTCGCAAATAACCCCCTTCATGCTCTTAGGAGCGAGTAAGCACGGGTCGTCAACGTCGAACGAGCCGATAAATTTGCTCCTCAGCGCCATATCGGTAATCTCAACGTAGGAAAGCTCGGGGCAAAGCTCTGCGCGAAGCCTCTGCACAATCCACATTCCCGCAATATTCTTCTGGTAACGGTTATATCCTATGCCCCCCTCGTTCGAGTAGCCCGAGCGGCGCGATTTGTCATCGGTCAGAGCCGCCTCGGTCTTAACGCCGAGAAGCGACCAGGTGCCCGAGGATATGTAGGGCGCGTTTTCCTTCATCTCGATAGCCACGACGGCGCTCGCGGTATCGTGGGTTGCGCAAAGCACGACCTCAATATCCCCGCCCACCTCGTCTATCACCTCGGGTAAAAGACCGCCGAGGCTCGCACCCGGGTCGGAAAGCGGCCTCATCAGGCACTCGGGGAGGCCGAGCCGCTCAAAAATCTCCTCGTCGTATTCGTGCGTCAGGGCGTTTACAAGGCCCGTGGTCGTGGCGTTGGTGCGCTCGCGGAGCCTCTTGCCCGTGAGGCGATACATCAGATACTCGGGCATCATAAGCAGGTCGGTAACCCCCTCAAGCCTACCGCAGAGCTTGTCGTAATAAAGCTGGTATATCGTGTTAAAGGACATATAGGTAGTCCCCGTGCGAGAAAAAAGCTCTCTTTTGGAGATTATTCTGTGAACGAACTCGGCGGCGCGCTCGCCCCTTTCGTCACGGTAGGCGTAGGCGGGTAAAGCGGCCTCGTCACCGCGCATAAGGACGTAATCGACGCCCCAGGTGTCAATAGAGAGCGAGATAATCTTGGGATATTTTAAAAGTGCCGCGGCAATACCGCGCTTGACCTCCAGGAAAAGCCTCTCGGTATCCCATACAAGCGATTCGCCGAGCTTGTCGGGGCCGTTGTCGAAGCGGTAGACCTCGTCGGTCATAATTTTTCCGTCATTCTCCCACCCGACGATGTGCCGTCCGCTCGAGGCACCTATATCAATTGCCAGATAGTAATTCATGCTTGCCCTCCCTTTTTATTTTCAACTTAATGATAGCATAGTTAAATACACGCGCACAAGGTGGAAAATTGTTATAAAAACCGTCTTATTTTAACTTTTTATATTGCTTTTTAACCCTGTATATGTTAAAATATTGTCGGGAGGAACTCCTATGAACGAAAAAATCATATCTATTCTATCCGAAATAAGCCCCGAGGAGGAGCGGCTGCTCGCGGGCGCCGAGCTTGACCGAGGCCTCTATAGCACCGAGGAGGAATTTATAGTCAGCGGTGCCAGGCTTTTCTCGGGAAGGCGCGAGATAAGCATGCGCAAGCACCCGCGCTTCACGGTATTCCCCGAGCACCGACACAGCTTTGTTGAGGTTATGCTCGTTCTCTCGGGTCAAATTACTCATCGCATAAACGGCGAGGTCATCACCCTCGGCGAGGGCGACCTTCTCTTCCTTAACAAGCACGCTCACCACTCTATCGAGCGCGCCGAGAGCTCCGACATCGGCGTTAATATAATTATGAGCGACGAGTTTCTCGACGAGCTCTCCGCCGAGGCCTCGGGCACGGTGTTCTCCCCCTTTATCCGCGAGAACGCGAGAGGCCGCGGCGAGGCTATGTACCTCGTATTCAAAACGGGAGGCGAGCGACTGTATGAGAACATATTCGAGAATTTACTGCTCGAGCTGCTCGGCGAGCGCTGCAACAGAGAGATAATGAGCCGTACCGTGTCGCTTTTACTGCTCTCGCTCTCGCTTGACGGCGAGCGCGTGCTCGCGCACGCATCTCACGCGCCCGATGCCGATGAGCGCCGCCGTATTGAAATTCTGACGTACATAAAATCTCACTTTCGCGATGCGAGCCTCACGGGCCTCTCCGAGGTGACCTATCTGTGCGTGCCTTATCTGTCGAGAACCGTCAAGCGCCTCTTCGGCAAGAGCTTCTCCGAGCTGCTCCTCGAGGAGCGTATGGCCCGCGCGGCGGCACTTCTTCGCGACAGCGATATACCCGTCGGCGACGTCATAAGCGCCGTCGGCTACGAGAACGATTCCTACTTCCACCGAAGGTTCAAGGATATAGCGGGAGTAACGCCGCTCGAATACCGCCGCTCGCATACTTGACAAAAGCAGGAAAATATTTATAATTATATAATAACGACTGACTAAATTCCTTTTAAACGGAGAACGGTAATGAATATAATCATAGTCGGCTGCGGCAAGGTCGGACAGACCCTTGCAAGGCAGCTCAGCCTTGAGGGAAATAATATAACGGTTATCGACAGCGTGGCCGAGAACGTCCGCGCCGTCACCGACAAGATTGACGCTATGGGCGTTATCGGCAACGGTGCCACGCACACCGTCCAGCGCGATGCGGGGATTAAGAAGGCCGACCTTCTTATCGCGGTCACGGGCGCCGACGAGTTAAACATTCTCGCCTCTATTGTGGCCAAGCGCGAGAGCGAATGCAGAACGATAGCCCGCGTGCGCAGTCACGAATACTATACCGAGAGCCCCTATCTTAAGGAGGAGCTCGGACTTGCTATGGTTCTCAACCCCGAGCTCGCGGCGGCCGAGGAGATTGCGCGCGTTTTGCGCTTTCCCTCAGCTATCAGCATTGAGCCCTTTGCCAAGGGGCGTGTCGAGCTCGTAAAGTTCAGACTGCCTAAGGGCTGTCCTATTGCGGGCATGACGGTACGCGAGTTCGTCGGTAACCACCGCTGTGATGTGCTCTTTTGCACCGTCGAGCGCGGAGACGAGGCTCATATCGTCAAGGGTGACTTTATCTTCCTTGAAAACGATGTAATATCTATAATTGCCGAGCCGAAGCAGGCTCTTGAGTTCTCGAAGCTGATAGGCTATAAGACCCGTGCCGTCAAGGATGCGATTATAGTCGGCGGCGGCGAGGTTACTCACTATCTCTGCCGTGCTCTTCGCCGCACGGGTATATCCCTGCGCGTTATCGAGCGTGATAAGGCGAGAGCCGAGAGGCTCGCCTCCGAGCACGATAAGATTACCGTCGTGAACGCCGATACCGCCGACGAGGAGATACTCGCCGAGGAGGGCATCGAGGAGGCGGGCGCCTTCATCGCGCTCACCGACAACGACGAGGAGAACCTTATTCTCTCGCTCTTCGCGAAGCAGAAGAGCCGCGGCAAGCTCGTCACGAAGATAAACCGTATCGACTACGACGACGTTATTCAAAGGCTCTCGCTCGACACGGTAATATACCCGAAGAACATAATTGCGGATATGATAGTCCGCTACGCCCGCAGTGTAGAGGGCTCGCGTGGCGGTAATATTGAAACGCTCTACAGCGTAATCAAGGGCAAGATTGAGGCGGTGGAGTTTATCGTGCGCCGCGGCTCCGAGGTCGCGGGTGTGCCGCTGTCTATGCTGAAGCTGAGAAAGGGCGTTCTCGTCGCGGCGATAATGCGCGGGCGCGACCTTATAATTCCTCGCGGACACGATATTATTGAGGTCGGAGATGCCGTTATCGTGGTGTCCGAAATTACGGGAATCCGTGATATCGCAGACATACTCGAGTAATTTTTCTTCACCGAAGGAGCCTTGATTTAATGAATTTCAAAATGATAAGATATACCCTCGGAATAATACTGCTCTTCCTGTCGGGATTTTTCGCAATCCCCGCAGTGACGGCGGCGGTATATGCCGAGTGGCCGAGCCTCCTTGCCTTTCTCGGCACGGCCGCCCTCACGGTTGCGCTCGGTGTGCTTATGACATATCGGAGGCCAAAAAACACGAAGCTATACGCGCGCGACGGCCTCGTTATTGTGTCGCTCTCTTGGATTGTCATCAGTCTTTTCGGCTCGCTGCCCTTTATCTTCTCGGGTTCGATTACGAGCTTCGTTGACGCGCTCTTTGAGACGGTGTCGGGCTTTACCACCACGGGTGCATCGATTTTGCCCGCGGTCGAGGATATGCCCCGCTCCATAAACCTCTGGCGCTGCTTCACGCACTGGGTCGGCGGTATGGGAGTGCTCGTATTCGTTATGGCGATTTTGCCGCTCTCGGGCGCCGAGAATATGTATATAATGAAGGCGGAGAGCCCGGGGCCCGAGGTATCGAAGCTGGTGCCCCGTGTCAAGAAAACCGCGATTATACTCTACGCAATATACATCGCCTTAACCGTGGTAAACGTACTCCTGCTCCTCCCCGAGATGCCGCTCTACGATGCGGCCTGCACCGTGTTCGGCACAGCGGGCACGGGAGGCTTCGGCATCTATAACGACAGTATTGCGGGCTTTAGCCCCTATGTACAAATTGTCGTTACGGTGTTTATGCTTATCTTCTCGGTTAACTTTAACTCCTACTATCTCGTGCTCCGCGCAAGATTTAAGGAGGCCTTCACCTCCGAGGTTATCACCTTTATCTGCATTGTCGCGGCGGCGATAGTAATAGTTACTCTCAACCTCTATTTCGGCGGGATATTCACCGCGCTCGGTGAGGCGCTGCGCCACGCGGCGTTCACGGTATCCTCGCTCATTTCCACGAC
This sequence comes from Clostridia bacterium, assembly GCA_017504605.1. Classification (GTDB taxonomy): domain Bacteria; phylum Bacillota; class Clostridia; order Oscillospirales; family CAG-272; genus UBA1740. The sequence goes on along the minus strand of JAFVQW010000041.1, from coordinate 22,983 downwards.
GGGCTTTGCGATTTCCAACTTCAACGACTGGCCCACGCTCTCAAAAACCGTTCTCGTCTCCGTAATGTTTATCGGTGCGTGTGCGGGCTCTACGGGCGGCGGCTTCAAGGTCTCGCGAATAGTAATACTCTTCAAGGGTATGACGCGCGAGCTCGGCGCAATTCTGCGCCCCCGCCAGATTAAGAAGATTACGGTTGACCGCCGACCCGTAGACCACGAGGTGGTGCGAAGCGTCAACGCTTATCTCGTCACCTACGTTCTGATATTTGTCTTTTCCGTATTTCTAATCTCGTTTGACAACTACGATGCGGGCGGCTATAACGAAATGGTAACGAACTTCACCGCGGTAAGCGCGGCGTTCAACAACATCGGACCGGGCCTTGAGGCGGTCGGCCCGACACAGAACTTCGCATTTTTCTCTCCGTTTTCGAAGCTCGTACTGATATTCGATATGCTCGCAGGCAGGCTCGAGCTGTTCCCGATGCTTCTTCTGTTCTCCCCCACGACTTGGAAGAGAAGCAAAATATAAGAAAACAAAAGCGATGAGACGTCAAGTCTCATCGCTTTTCTCTTCGCCGAAATACAATATATAGCAAAGAAAGAGGCGCAAAAGCACCTCTTTCAATAAATATTTCGTTTGCGGTTATGCCAAAATGTCGAAGCCCTCGGGCAAAGAGATTTTGAGCAGAAATCGCCGTTCTTCGAGCGTGAGGCGTACAAGAGTACGTCGAGCGAGAAAACGGTGATAGCAAACGAAAATTAGAAGAAAACCGTAGGTTTTCAACCTTAGCCTTGCCTACGAGCTTTTACAAAGAAAAGGGAGAGGCTTAAAAGTGCCTCTCCCCTATTTTTCGTTTGCGGTTATGCCAAAATATCGACGCCCGAGTTTTAGAACTCGAAGTCGGGCTCGATACTCGGCGTATCGGGCAGTCCCGCGCCCTCGTACCTTCTCGCGCTCTTGCCGAGGCGAAGAGTCGCCGCGAGCATATCGCAGAGCTCGGGGCAGCTCTCGGAGTAGGCGTCGGCAACCGCCGCGACGTAGGCCGCGAAGCTGTACTCCGCGCTCGCCTCGCCGACGACTATCTGTATAGTATCGGTAAGAGCGAAGAGGGGAACGTCGATTTCAAGGAAATCGGCATCGGTGCCGTTCACCGCGAGCGCGGCCGCGGTGCCGTAATAAATTCTTATTTTCTCGCTCTTTGCGGCCTCGGTGAGAGCTATTCTCATCGTAATTCTGTCATTTGCCGCGAACTGTACCGAGGAAACGAGGCCCGAGAGTGCCGAGAGGTCGGCGGTGTCCGCGGGTATCTCCTCCTTGGAATCGTAGTCACCGATGAGGCTATCAACAAGTGCAAGCTCCTCCTCGGTGGCGCCACCGCCGACGAAGAAGTCGTAGCCCTCTCTGATATAGCAGAGAATGTCGAGCATCAGCGTCTTGGTAATGTCGGAATAGTCGCCCGCGAGAACGTCGGCGCAGTACTCAACAATCGAATAGGTGCTGTCGAGCGAGTAACGCCCTCCCTCGTGCTCGATAACGTACTGCACGCGGCGCGCGGAGATAGCGTTCTTTGCGGTGAAGCTGCCGCACTCAACGCGATAGCAGGACACGCCCTCGTGCACCGTCTTCTCGTAAGAATCAAGGCTGTTAACGTCGAAGTAGGACACGCCGCCGACAATAACGTCGACAACGGGGCTGCCCTCGGGAATGTAGAAGTTAAGAGTGAATTCCTTAGAAACGGTGAGCGAGGAGTAAACCTCGAACTCGACATCTATGTCGGTCACGGGAGTATTGGGGTCAAGGGGTGTATAAAGGGGCGCGCCGTTCTGGGTGCGGAAATTAGCGCCGCTCGACTGACGTCCGATTTTTGCGTTTCGGATAATTACGTCGACGAAATCGGCAGTCTCTGCGGAGGTCGCAACGAGCTCGCCGAGATGGAAAATATCGGTATCTACAACCGTAGCCTCAACCACTCCGTAGCCGACGTCGCCGTCAGCGTAAATGAGAGTGCCGTCTACGTTAAAGCGGGGGTCGGTGCCGCCGTTGTTCGTTACGCTTACGCTTACGATCGAGGCGCCGGACGCCGCATATACGACGGCGGAGCTGCCGAATGCGTTTCTCGTGCGCACGCTCGCACCGCGAATTATCACCTCCGCATTACCGTAGGCCGCGATAGCGCCCATCATAGTAGCAGAGCTCGCGCGGAGCTCGCCGCCGACAACCTCTATTACTCCGTTATTTATCTCGGCAATTACTGCATCGATGGCCGAGACCGAAACGCCGTTAAGAGTGAGCATCGCGCCACCGTCGATAACGAAGGGGCATACTCCGTCGGCAAGAAGCGTACCGCCGCTTACGGTCATAGTGCCACTCGGGATAAGGGCCGCGCCGAGGAGCGTGAGGGTATTTCCCTGAAGCTCAATGCTTAGGTTCGGTGTGCTTATATTTTGCGAAAGAGTAGCATCGGTATTAAGATAAAGCTTGGAGCCGTTGGCGAGTGCCGCTATAGCCTCGGAGCCGATATCGGCATCGCGGAAGCCCGCGGTGAGGTTGCCGCCCGAGTCCTTGGTATAAACTGCCGCGAGCTCGTCGGCGTATACGGCGTAATAGGCGGTATCCGCCAAAACAGCCGTAATAGCCTCAGCCGTCGTTGCGCCCTCGGTCCGAGACCAGCCGTCGTGGCGCTTAAGAAGCACGTTGCCCTCGGCATCCATCGTGAGATTGTCGGGGTGCTCGGGAGCGGAGTGCGAGGGAGTGGCCCCCTCGGCGTACTTAATAGCCTCAAGGAGCGTGCCGTCGTAGGCATACCAGCTGACCGTGTACTCGTTTCTCGCAATCATCTCGGGGAAGGTGTCGTCCGCGGAATATCCCGTCCGATAGTCGGTAATCGGGTCTCCGTTCTTGTCAACGACCGTAAGAGTGTACTTAGCCGCGAGCTCGCCGTCGAGGAAGGCCGCCTCTGAGAACGCCGTTCCCTCCTCAAAGGTGAGGTTCATCTTCGACGCCCTCATCGCCGCGATTGCCGCCGCGTTCTTAGACTCGTCACCGAAGGTAAAGAGGCTCTTCGGGGCTCGGGAGGTCGTTTTAATCTTGGAGCCGCCCTTGAAGGCGATGTCTGCAACCGCGTTGTAATAGTCGCCGTCCAAGCCGTGCGCCTTCGGGTTTACAGTGAAAAGAACCTGTGCCGAGTAGACGGTAACTCCGTCAAAGATAAACTCCTGAGTTTCGCGTGTCGTCTTGTCCTGTGCGCAGTCATTACAGGTGCAGTTCAAGCTCGTAAGGTAGAGCGCGCAGAAGGTGCGCGGGCCGAGGTCGAGAGAGGAGTTCGTCATATAAACGCTGCCGCCGTTATCGTAAATGAAAATGGAATACCTCGCCGTCTTGCCGTGAACAACGTCGACGTTGTTGAGATACATCTTCGCTCCGCGGCGGAGTGCGATAAGCTGATACATAGATTTCCCCGAGGACTGAAGCGAGCCCTCGAGCATCATCGTACCGTTTTTAACGGTGAGGACGGAGGACATAATGCCGCCCGCGCCTCCAATCGATATCTCGCCGAGCATATTCATCTTGTGACCCGAAAGGTCGACGGTGAGCTCCTGAGTCGCGCCCATCTGGAAGCGATTATTCGTGCCCGAGCCGACGAGGTCGACGTCCTTTAAGCAAACTATATATCCGTTAGCCGTTGTGGACGGTGAAAACGTCGCGCTTACCTTATTGGAAAGCGAGGCAACGATAACCGACTTACCGAGTGCTATGCCGTCGAATACTCCGTCGGCGAGGTCGTATCTGTAATTCTTCTCACTCTCGTATCCGACGTAGCTGTCTCAGCAAGAGCAGCATCGGGCGTTGGGTATTCGCTATTCCCCGCCTCTGCCGCGAGTGCCGTGTCGGCGGGCATACTCGCGAGCACCGCCGCTATAAGCGCGAGCACGAGAACAAACGACGTAAGCCTTCTCATTTTTTTCATAATTACCTCCCGGGGTGTATAGAATGCGCGCTGTGCGCGCTATTTTAATTGAAAATGGAAAATGGAAAATTGAAAGTGCAAAAAACGGCACAGCTTTCAACTCTCGGTTTTCAACTTTCACTTTAATCTAACTCGCCGCAAGGCGAATATAACTGTTGCGAAGCGACAATATAACTGCTCGCCGCGCGAGCAATATACTCCATATCCCCCTCGCCCGAGGGCGAGGGGATATGGAACAGCCGTCAGGCCTTAGCCGCGCGAAGCGCCTTCGCCGCCCTGCCGTACGCGTACATAGCACGGAGCACCGCATCCTCGGAGGCGTTCTCTGTGCCGTCATTCATAAGCGCATCGGCATACTCGCCGAAGGAGAAGATAGCGGATTTGTCGCCGACGGTAATCTCAAGAGTCTCGGCAAGAAGATATGCGGGGAGCTCTACCGTGCAGGCTCTGCCCGTGCCGATAGCCACCGTGACGCCGCTCTCGGCGTCGGTGATGACGTAGTCCACGCTCTCGGGGAAGCTGATGTAGAGCTTCGTTACCGAGCCTATGGCGAACTGTGCGGTAATTCCGCTCTCAGCACCGAAGTCGCTATCATCGCCGCGAATATCGCCCGCGAGCGAGTCAACGTACGCCCCTGCACCGTACTCGGTGTAAAGGCTGTCAAGTCTTGAAAGAAGCTCGGGGCTGCCACTGCCCTCAAAGTTGTCATACGCCGCGCGAACGTATGCGAGGAGCGCCCTCATAGCGTTCTTAGCCTCGGTGGTGCCGTCGGCACTCTCGAGAAGGTCCTCGGCATAATTTATCACCGAGTAGTAGGCGCGGACGGTGAAGTCGAGCTCGGCCTTCCCCACCTCGGGAACCACGATCTCGTCGACGTAGGTTATATCAAGAGCGATATAGCTTGCCGCATTCTCGGGGGATATGCCCGATATAGCGAATCTGTAAACGCCCTCGGAGAGCTCGTAGGTTGTGGGATCGTTACGGTCGAAGAGAACCGCATCGCCTATCATTATCTTAACTACGTTCGAGCTTTGTGGAACGTAGAGGTTGAGGTCGAAGTCGCTCTCGAGAGTGAGAGAGGCCATGGGGCCCTCGAGCTTCGGCGCACTGTAAATTACGGTGTATCGGCCCATACCCTCCGCTGTGATCGTAACGCCGCACTCGAGGCTCGCCGAGCCGATTTGCGTAAGCCGACGGTTGGTGTAATAATTGTCGAAGGAAAGCCTTATATTGCGAGCCTCGGTCGCGGTGTCTGCCGCGGAGTTGCCCGTCACGGCATCGTACCAGGTCGCAATAGCGCCGTCCGCACCGACGAGAGCCTCGCCCGTAAGGAGAGCGTAGGTGTCTCTTACGGATACGGTGACGGTGGTGGCCCTCGAGAGAGCCGTCATATCACCGAAGGAAATAAACGAGCCCGAGCGAAGGGTGGTGGGCACGTCGTCATACGCGCCGACCGTGACGTCTACGGCGGCCGCCCTGTCGGCCTTCTGCGCGACGGAGACGGTCATAAGAGGATTATCGGCCGCATCTATATCAACTCCGTGGAGCCCGAGCGTAAGCGTAGCGCTCGAGGAGGAGCTGTAGGCATTACAGGAAATCGGAGTCGTGCCGAGCGAGAATATCGAGCCGCCATATAGCTCTACCCTGCCCGAGCGAAGCTCGAGAATGGGCGCGGTCTTGGCATCCGAGACGAGCAGAACGTCATAGAGCCTGATGCTGCCGCCGCTTGCCTCGGAACAGATGAGGCTGTCCTCGCCTATTACCTGCATTTTTCCGTTCTTGAAGGTGATGGTTTTGCCGTCAAGGGGGGCCCAGCGCTTAGCCGACTCGCCCTCCTTCAGGTGAACCATCGTGTAGCCCGAGAGGTCAAAGACTATACCCGTTGCGTAATTATCCATTACAGTAGCGGCGGCATCCGTGAGACCGGGGTTCACGCCTATATCGCCGAAGAGCTTAACGTAGGCACCCGCGGGGATTGTAGCGAGAAGCTCTCTCGTTATCTGTCTGTCGACCCAGCCGCCGACAATGCTCCGACAGGTGTCATCGGAGAAGACGGCAACCGCAAGAGCGGTCTTCTCGGGAACGTAGTAATATTTTCTCTCGCCCTCAGACTTCATAACGGGGGAAAGCTCGTCGAGAACGTCACCGTCGGCCGAGAGAGCCCAGCCGCCCGCGGTGAGCTTGTAGGCCGCGTCGCCAAAAACACCGAACGCAGGGAGCGCGTAGTCGTACGCGGGAATCTCACCCGACACGGCACTCTGCTCGAAAAGAAGCACGCCGTGCTCGTCGTACCAATAAATCGTTGCATCAATTATCTTAAGAACGTAGAGGCCACCCGATGAAACGAAGGTAGCGTTGCTCTCGCTGTCAACGACGCCGTCGACGATAACGCTGAGCCTGTCGACGGAGCTGAAGTTCTGGAACGCGGAGTGCTGTATGTAATCGTTAACGAAGCTCTCGCGCGCCATTGTGAAGCCGACCTCGGCGTTGAGATTTACCGTAGCTCCCGAGACGGAGCAGTTTACGAGGTTGCCCGAGCGAACGACGGTGTCGCCGTCAACGTTAAGATTGAGGGTTGCACCCGCTCTCGAGGTCGAAATCATACCGTAGAAGGCTCCGTTATTCTGCACGGCACCGGTGTTCTTGTTGTAGAGGGTGTGCGTTCCGTTGTCGGTATAGTCAAGCCCCCGAATATCGAAGTCAAGAGTACTGTTGCCGTTCATATAGAATACGGTTACCTGGGTGCCCTGAGTGACCTTGCAGTTATCCATAAGCACACTGCCCGCGCCGTTGAACTGGAAGGTGCTCGACCAGTTCTCCCAGGTCATTCTCGCGGTGAGGTTGATATCCCGAAGCTCGAGTCTCGCACCCGCGGCCATGAGGTTGGTGGTAAACTTACTCGACAGGCTATCCACAAGAGAGCCGTTATAGAAGCCGAGTGTAGCACCGGCGCCGACGGATATGGGGGTACAGCCGTCGGTGTTTCCGCTCTTGCCCGCACAGCCCTTCTCGGTGAAGGTGTGACCGCCGAGATTAATCTTAAGCGAGCCGCCCGCGGGAATGCTTACGGGGCTTCCGACCGTCTTCGGCTGAAGGGTGAAGTTCTTAAGCATACACACGTAGCCCGAGGTCGGGAAATCCGTGAAGGTCTTTGTGGATATAACGCTCTCACCGTCCGCGAGGCCGTCGATAACGCCGTTCTCGAGGTCGCGGTAGAAGTCGAGCTCGCTCTCATAGACGACGTAGCTGCCGGAGGCCGCCGCGAGCTCGGAAGTCGCGGTGAAGCTCAGGTCCTCGGGCACCTCGTCAAGATATTCGGCTCCCGCGCCGTCGGTATTCGCGCCCACCGCGAGCGTGAGCGCGGCACACAGAAGCGCCGCCACGGTCAAAAGAGCAAAAAGCCTTCTCATTTTTTTCATAATTACCTCCCGGGGTGTATAGAATGCGCGCTGTGCGCGCTATTTTAATTGAAAATGGAAAACGGAAAATTGAAAATGTATACGGTCACCTTCAACTCTCGGTTTTCAACTTTCACTTTAATCTAACTCGCCGCAAGGCGAATATAACTGTTGCGAAGCAACAATATAACTGCTCGCCGCGCGAGCAATATAACTCCATATCCCCTCGCCCGAGGGCGAGGGGGATATGGAACGTGGCTTTTACCACTCAAATCCTGCGTTAAGCCAGGGGGTACTACCGTAGGACACGGTAATAATATCCGATGCTTCTACGCTCGTGATTTTGATTTCGGGAGATTCATACTTTTTCATTTTATGTCCCTCCTTATGCATTCTCGGCGTCGACCTGAGCCTTGAGAGCTCTTGCAGTCTCGCCGTATGCGTACATTGCAACGAGAACAGCGTCCTCTGTCGCGTTGTCAATGCCGTCATTCATAAGATACTCTGCGTACTCTCCGAAGGAGAAGGTAGCAGTCTCGCCGCCAACGGTTATGGTAAGCACGTCGGTAAGAGCGTATGCGGGAAGCTCGATTACGCACTCGCCGCCCTTGCCGGTCTTAGTAAGCTTGTCGCCTACGATAGACCACTCAGCGCCTGCGGGGAACGTCACGTAGAGCTTAGATACGGCGCCAATCTGGAAGGCAGCGGTAACGCCGGTGACCGTAACGAAGTCGGTGTCGCCCTCACTCGCCTTGGGAGTGTAGCCCGCAAGGAATGCAGCAACGCCGTTCTCAGCGATAAGCTCGTCAAGAAGAGCTACGGTAGCCTCGTCGCTCTCGTCGCCGTCGAAGTTGTCATATGCTGCGTCAACGTAGCCGAGAAGAGCCTTCATAGCTGCAACGCTCTTAGCGTCGTTGGTAGCGATGAGGTCAGCCGCATACTTGATTACCGAATACTTTGCGGTAAGAGTATGAGATATGTCTCTGTCTCTCATACTCGTGCCCTCGTTGAAGGTTACGGTCTCGTTGAATACGAAGCCGAGCTCTATGCTCTTCGCAGCCTTGTTGGGAGCAATGTTCTCGATAACTATCTTATACTTTCCGTCAACTACGTCGTAGGTGTCGGCAAGCGACTTATCGAATATAACCTGACCGAGATAGGTAATCTGGTCTGCCACGAAGTCGGTGGGAATATAGAGGTTAAGGTTGAAGTCGCTGTAAAGCGTAAGGTTAACGTCTATATTGAGCTCGGGAATTGCAATAAAGCTGTTGCTCGAGGTCGCCGTCGAAACTATCTTATACGCGTTGAGGTTAGCCGTCTTAAGAATTACGTGGCTCTTTCTCTTCTCATAATCAAAGAGGTCGTTTCTCGAATAGAAGAAGTTGTCGAAGGTGAAGGAGACGTTCTGCTTATCAAGCGCAGCGTTCGCCGCATAGGTACCCGTGCCGTCGGTGTCCCAAAGGAACGTGCCGCAGCCCGATATCATGTTGTTGTATGCACTTACGTAGCAGTTCTCGAGCGTGAAGCTAAGCTTGGTATCTGCGTGAAGCTTTTCGGTTCCCTTGCTCGTGAAGGTGTAGAGATATGCACTCCTGATATAGGAGTACGTACCCTCGTAGTCGGAAACGGTGATGCTGATGTTCTTCGCGTACGTTCCCGCATTTATGCTAGTGAACCTTGCGCCGTTATTTTGCTGAACGTTCAGACAGGTTCCGAGGAGCTGGAGGTCGACGCTCGTTTCCGCGCTTACGTCGGCAATTGTGAACGTAGACCAGTTGGTAGCGGTATTGGGCTGCTTGATGGTGCAGAGCTCGAATACAACGCTGCCTGCCTTGATGTTACCTACGTGGCCAAGGGTGGTGATGTCAACGCCGTGGAACTTAAGCGTACCTGCGCCCGTGCCCGAGATAAGAGTTGCAATGTCATTCTGGCTGGTAGCGGTGGTAGCAACGTTGATAGCACCGTTCTTAATGGTTACGGTAACGCCTGCCGCGGGAGTAGCCCACGCCATACCGATACCCCAGCCGTAGCTCGTCTGGGTGAGGGTTTTTCCGCCAAGGTCGATGGTAAGGTCGCCCTTGTAGTTGTCAAAGGTCATATCAACGACTTCGCCGTAATCAACGGTAAGGTCGGTGCAAACGAGAACGTACGCACCTGCGGGGAACTCGCCTACGATATCCTTGGTAAGCTTCGTGGTAGCATATGCATCAACGGCACTACCGCCCTCGCCGTCAAATACGACGATGGTAGCTGCCTGCTCGGTATATACCTCGTAGAAGGCGTAAGCTGCGCCGGCAGTAATCTCGGTGGGAATTTCAACCGCACTGCCGCCCTCAGTATCGGACCAAGCGCCGCCTCTGATAGCGTAGCCGCCCTCAACCGCGATAATTTCGTTAACGAACTCCTTAGGAGCGGTGAGCGCCATATCGGGAGTGAGGTTATCGACGGAGGAGATAACATCGCCGTTCTTGTCGTACCAGGTAACGCTGGCAGCCTTCCAAGCGACGTAGAAGTCGCCGTTCTTCGCGAACGAAGCCGTAACAATCTCGCCGTTCTCCGTGAAGTTAAGGGTGTCAACGATAGTGACGGCGGTATAGGTCAAATCAGATTCGGGGTTCCAAGGAAGACCGTTATTCTTATTTACCAGATCCTGAACAGACTTCACAATGTAACTGGTGGTGAAGTCGTTGCTCCAGATCTTAAATCCGAGCTCGGCGTTAAGCGTAATCTTAGCACCGGTTGTCATGGCGTTAACGAGAATACCGCTGTTTACAACGCAGTCCTTGTCAACGCTGAGATTAATCGTAGCCGCCACGTTGGTGGATACGAAGCCGTAGTACGAGCCGTTCTTATTAATATAGTTGTAACCACTGTTGTGCACGGTAGCTATCGTGTGGCCCTTGCTGTTACTGTAATTAACGTTCTTAAGGTCTATGTTATAGGAAGCCGCGCCGGCAAGCTTAACGATAGTCGTCTGCATGCTTTTATGGTTTATAACACAGTCCTCGAAGCTTATGTCAGCCGTACCGTTAAAGCAGAAGGTGGAAGACCAGTTCTCCCAGTTGCCCGTCGTCTCAAGGGTAACGTTCTTAACCTTGAGAGTCGTACCGGCAAGGAGAGTGTTCGTGGGTTTATTGCTGTTTAAGCCATCTATAAGTTTACCGTTGTAAATGCCGAGAACTCCGTTAGCAGCGACGGTAAGAGTATCAATACTCGACTCGGTAAAGGTGGTGCCGCCGAGGTTAATCTTCAGCTTTCCGGTAACGTTGATTGTCGACGCGGGCTGGAGCGTGTAGTTCTGAAGCATACAAACGTAGCCCGAGGTGGGGAAGGTGTCACCGTTGTCGTCAACGATAACGCTATTGCCGTCAACGAGACCGTCGATAACGCCACCCTCAAGGTCTGCGTAGAAGTCGAACTCGTTAGCGTATACGACGAAAGCGCCGTTAGCAGTCTTGAAGTCCGCACTCGCGGTGAAGTTGGTATCGTCGGGAATGGTGGGGGGCACCATCATAACGAAGGGATGAGTGCCTTCCTCGGTGTTGTATAATTCCGCACCGCTCTCGGTAACGAGAGTGCCCGCAGACTGAACTGCAGCACGGCCGTTGGCGGTGAAGCTCGCACCGTTTGCAACGGTAACGGTAGGAGTGATGATCGTAGCATTTGCAAGTATGATAGCGTCAAGCTTAGACGCACCGTCGATATAAATCGACAGATTCGATTTATCCGTGCAGATACTATTATCAAAGTTTACAACTGCTCCGGAAGTTGTAATGTTGGTTTTCTTTAGTATGAGATTGACAGTGGGTGCGTCACCCGCGCCAAATCCCATGTGAACGAACGGCTTGCCGGCTGCGTTAACAGTCGAATCATTAACGTAAAGATTGAGAGTAGCAGTCCCCTCGCTCGAGAAGAATCTGCCGCTCGTGCTGTTCGTCGAAAAAGTAACTTTTTCCACTGAGACGTTAGACGTAGATCCGCCGGACATTCTGTAAGCGGCGTGGCCGGAGGTTCCACTAAACCACGGATGATAAAGGTCACCGTCAAATACAGCGAGGTTGTGGGCATAACCGGTACCGCCGTTGCACTGCCAGGTAATCTTATTGCCGCCAAGGTTAATCCAGGTGCTAAGGTTGTGTGCGGAGATCGAATAACTCTTCAGGGTCGTATTAGCGAGCAGGTAGATGTAAGTACCGCCCGTTACGTTGATCTCGCCCGTCTTACCGCCTGCTGCGAGAGCGTCGTATCCGCCCGCATTCGCGGTGTTGAAGGCAGCCTCGTCTGCAAACTCAAGATAATTAAATCCTGCTTCTACAAGCTGTGCTGCTATCGCCGAGTCAATCCTTACAAGATTAGGCTTGATACCGGCGAAGGTCGGCTCTGTGATTGTCTGCTCAGGCTCGTCAGCGCTTACGGCAAGGACGATACCGGTAACGCAAAGAGCAAGAACAAGCAAAAGAGCCAAGATTTTTGCTAAGTTTCGCATGGTTTTTTCTCCTTTTCTGTTTTTGTTTTATATATAGGCATTTGCGAACTAAGTAATTAATAACTGCGCGGGGTACTTAACCAACCCCTCCGCCTCCTTCAAATCACGGCGAAGCCGTGGATGGAATCCGTCGCAGACGGTATGGAATCCGTCACAGACGGTATGGAATCCGTCACAGACGGTATGGAATCAAGCCGACGAAAATACCGCCTTCGGCAGATGCCATACCCGACGAAGTCGGGATTCCATACAGTTCGCCCTGCGAATTGATGCCATACCCGACGAAGTCGGGATTCCATACACGCTAACGCGTGATGCCATACCAAGCCTTCTTCGTCGGCTTGGATTTAAAGCAGAGGAGGCTATAGGCTTGTTATTTCAAGCCGAGCAGCTTCCCTACCATCTCAGAGGCCGCGGCCTCACCCTTGACGGCGTTCTTAACGTATCCGTCGTAGATGGCGCGATAGCGGTCGAAGGCAGCTATACGCTCGAGCATAGTCGCACTCGTATACTGCTTGTAATCTCGACCGTAGGTGTCAAGAAGATACTGCACGTTTCCGAGCATCATATATACGCCCTCGATATTCTTGCCGAGGAAGTCGTCGCCCGTGTCGTAGCTCTCAAGAGTATCCACGTAGCCGTAGAGATTGCCCGCATTCTTGCTGCGCTGAGTGCCGACCGTCTGCTCCGCATCCTCGCTCACGTAGCCTCCCTCGCGAGTGTCTGCCTCGGGAACCCACTTGTGCATATCTACCTTCTTATATCCTACCTCGACCTCGTCCTCGGGGTCGATAAGCTCGATAACCACCGAGAGCTCAATCTCGGTTCTCGGCTTCGCCGTAACGACCAGTCTTCGATAGCCGTCACGGCTGCTCTCCTTCGTTCCGCCGAGAGCCTCGTTCTCTCCGGGGCGATAGGTCTTCGTGAGAGCGAAGTCGCTTTGACCCGCATCCCATACCTCAAATTTCGCACCGAGAATTCCCGTGATGAGCGTTACGCGGAGAGTATACTCCTCTCCGTCAAGGTTCATACCCTGGAGGTAGGCCGTCTTACCCGACGAGTCAACCTCAAAGCCCGTGACGGTGCCGTACCAACTCGAAAATCCGGTCTGGAAATGAGCGATCCAGGCAACCGAGGTCATCGTGTTGAACATAAGCTTATCCTGAATAACCACCGTCTTGTAGTCGTTGGTGACGAGCATACCGCGCTCAGCAGTCCTACAGATATCACCGTATGCCGATGTGTTGTCGATAATCGCATACGCGCCGTGCTCGTTCGTAAAGTGGTCGGTCATAACGCCGTTACCGTTCTTGAGCTGTCCCGACGGGATATCCGAGGAGCCCGTAACGACAACCACGTTGTGTCCCTCACCCGTTCGGCGATACATATAATCGCCGTTAATGCCGGAGGGCTGGTATGCCGTGTATTGCTCCATACCGAAGTCGGTGAACCAGAATATTCCCTTATTGTAATACACCCAGTTGCCCGAGTCAATCTGTACGTGCGAAAGAGTGCCGCCGTTCGACTCACCCATTATACCCGCGAACATCGCGTCCGCCTCCCAGGACGAGCGCACCGTGAAGGCGTCAAGTCCCTCCATATAATAGGTAATGTCAAGCTTGATATCCTCTGCCGTATCGGTCTTGTAGTAGTAGATAGCATCCCAGAGATACGTGCCCTTGCCGTTCTGTTGCTGGAGCTTTCTTATCTCCGCGAGCATATGGTCGCCCGTCTGCTGTGCGTAGAAGAACAGCATCTGAGACTCGAGCTCTCCGAGAGAGTCGTCGTGGTAGGGCCAGCCTACGTAACCGGGGGTCTCGATATTGAGCGCGAAATAGAAGTACTTATCCATCGCCCAGGTGTCCATATAGCCGAAGTCTCTGCCCGTCGTCGAAACGAGCGCCGCTACCATCTGATAGAAGGTGCGTATCGTTGCGTCGCCGTAGCCCGAGGACTCGGCATATGAGCCGTCGGGAGCGAAGAGGTGCATCGAGTGCTGTATGGAATTCTTAAGATTATCCGAGATAACGAAGAGCGATTCCTCGTATGCCTTAGTTCCCGAAACGAGCGTCGGCATAATAGCGAGAATGTCCATCGTCATAGCCGCCGAGCAGACCTGGTTCCAGTTGTTAGTCGTGACGTTATACCTTACGCAGTGGCCCGTTGCACTCGTCCACGCGAGGCTTCGGTGCTCAACAGGCAGGTTGTTACAGTTAATGTAGGCATGGTGGATAGCATTCCTGTAAATGCCCTCGGCGACCGCCGCACACTTGTCGGGGTCAATCTCCATCCACATATCGTAGCACCAGTCGTAGGCAACCGCCATCTTCTCCGAGGACTCGGAGGGGTTAAGGAAGTGCGCCGAGCCCCAGTGAGGCCAGAGCTCCTCGTCGCAGAAGGCCGCCACCCAGTCGAGTAGGAAGGCCGCCATATCGTAGTCACGGGTCATCTGAACCGCGAACGCGAAGACGTCGAGAAGTCCCGTGTAGCTGTCCTGGTATATAAGGTTAAGTCGTCCGCCGACGTCGTAGCCGTTACCGCCGGGGTTAGTGGTGTAGTTGGTGTTGATGGGCAGAGATGCGAGTCCCGCGTATCTGCCGCTCTCGTCAAACTTAGCGCGGCCGTATTCGGTATAGAGCGGCATAGCCTGCTCGATTATGTCACCGATGTAGCTGATAAGCAGCGGGTCGTATTCCTCGTCACCGGGAACAGAGTTGTAAACCGCGCGAAGCTCGTCGAACTTCGCCTGATCAGCAAAGAGGTAGGGGTGGTCAAACCCGGTCTTCTCGAGCGCCATATTGTATATCTCCTCGCCCGTTGCGGTCTCGAAGAGGAAGCGGCGCATCACGCTGACCATCGTATCGACAGCGCCCGACATCGAGCGGTCGATGAAGTTCTTGTGTACCGAAACGGTAAAGAGGCCCATATCGTCCCAGGTTACGTAGTAGCCGGGGAATACAGTCTCGATATCGTCCATAGCGATAACGATGTATTTCATATCGTCCGAGCCGACGACAGCCGCGGGCGCCGTAAGCTTAACACGCTTGCCGCCTATCAGGGCAACCTCGCTGCCGAGAGATATTCTCGTGTGCTGTCCGCCGAAGTAGATTTCGAAGGCCTGACCCTCGTCATCGGGATACCACACCGTCGCGCCGATAAAGTCAAGCAGCGGCTGGAGAGGCACCATAACCTCGCCGTCAATCTTGACGGGCTCGCCGAAATGCTTTCCGTCTGCGGTGGTGAGGAGCGCCGTCTGCTTACCGCGAAGAAGCGACCAATAGGAGCCGACCTTCATAGTAAGCGAGCTGTCGTAAATGCTCGAGATAGAGACACCGCCCTCGGTGCCCGTTCCGAAATCCTTTACGAGCTCATCGTCAACGAGAGTGCCGTAGTTGTCGCTCGGAATGTTGGCGAAGCTCTCGCCGCCGTAATAAAGCTGAATATTATCGAACGCTATCCACTTTCCGAGGTGAGATGAGTTACCGTTATAGCCCATCTGCATACGGAAGGTATTGAGAATGTTAGTCTCGCCCTTTGCCTTGTTGGGCTCGTAGACCATGGATACCGAGCCTGTCGTGTCTCCGTAGTACGCGGTAAAGAGAACCGCCTCGGAGCCCTCGCCTATCTCGCGCTCACCGTAGTCGAAGTCAATCTCGAAGGCTATATGCAGCCACTGCTCTCCGACGTCACCGACCTCGGTGCCGAGAAGAATGAGCTTTCCGCCCTTGGTGGACATCAGACCGAATCCGCCCGTGGTGAAGTGTGACGTAATAATCGGGTCGAAGTCGGAGTTCGCGCAGGTCTTCATATCGAACTCGAAGAAGAGCTTGCCCGTGCCTTCACTGAGAAGCTCGCCGCCCGAGCCGCTACCCCTGCCGAAGAACAGGAAGCCGTGTGTCTGGGCCGCCTTCTCCATATAGAGATAGTGGTTGGCGTAGTTGTTACTCTTGTTTATATCGTAGTCGTAATCGTAGCGAAGCTCGAAGATGTTGTTTCTGAGGTTGTTCTTGATAGCGTACTCCGGGAAACCGTTGGTGTAGTCCCAGCCGTCGCCGAAATGCCTGTTAAAGAGCACCTCTACACCGTCGAGCTTATCGGTGCGGTCGAGCTGCGGCTGACCGCCGAGAAGACCGGAGGTGCTACCGCCGCCCGTGCCCGAGATAACCTCAAAGTCGCGAGGCAGGCTTGCATCAACCGCGCTTCCGGCGCCGAGCGACTTTATATTAGTGAAGTTATCAGCACCGTAATAGAGCTGAATGTCGTCGAGAAGGTAGCTCTGCCCCGCACGCGATGCCTCGGCATCTGCCGCCGCGCCTATACGGAGTGCCGAGATACCGAACACGTCGGCACTCTCGGTGCGGCTGACCGTCTTATCACCGTAGTATGCGCGAACGGCATACTCGTCCGTCGCGCCCTCGGCATAGCCGAAGTCGAACTCGATGCCCACGTGGTGCCACTCTCCGTCGGCCTCACCGACCCTCTCTCCGAGAAGGTATATATCGCCGTCCGAGAAGGAGAGAAGATATACGACACTGCGCTCGGCGCCCTCGCCCGCCGTGTATGCGTTCACGGCACCTACAATGTCGGTGCCCGCCTCGGCGAAAAAGTCGAAGGCGATAAAGGTCTTACCCTCGGGAGAAATCTTATCTCCCGCATCAATCTCGAGGTAATCCGCCGCACTGTCACCCACGGTTACCTTTAAATAATAATCGTAAAAGGACGGGGACAGCCTGGTGTACTCTATAGCATATTTGCTCGCACCGACGACCGCATTCTTAAGTCCGTTGGTGTAGTCCCAGCCCTCCTCAAAGCCTCTGTTGTAAACGACGGTGAGGGCATCGGTGCTCTCACCCTCGCTCTCCCCGACCCGAGAGTCGGCGGCAAAGGAATAAACCGATAAGAGAGAAACAAGAACGGAGAGGAAAAGAAGGAATGCTATAAGTCTTCTCTTTGCGCTGTTCATATTCATTAATTCCATATCTCCTTTCTTATTTTGCATCGGGGGTTATCACCGAGCCGCCGCAGCGCTCGGTTACGAGCGCGCCGGCCGCGGCCGCGAGCTCGGCGAGCTCGCCGTTTATTTCGCCTATTTCGCCCTCGAGAAGCCCGAGCGCCGCATCATACGCCGAAATAACGGCGGCGGCCGCGGGAAGCTCCTCCTCAAGCGAGGCTCGAATGGTTGCGGCAAGAGCCATAGCCGCGAACCTCTCGTCAAGGCTCGTTGCAACGAGTGCCTCGCCGAGCGCGGCGGTAAAGGCCGTAAGCGTGCTCTCGGCCGCATCAACAGCCGCACGGCAGGCCTCAACGTACAGGCAGGCCTCCGACGCACCCGTAACCGTGAGGTCGGAGAATGCTACGTACTTCTCGCACTCGACGAGAAGCTCCATACGTTTAGCGTAATCCGTCTCTGCCCGAAGCTCGTCAACGAGGTCGAGCAGCAGTATGCTGTTCTGAATGAGAAGCTCGAGGTAGCTCGCCTCGTCCTCTGCAAGATAGGACCTATATTCCTCGTAACGCGCCATAAGCTCGGGTATCCCGCCAAAGGTAAGGTCGACGTTGTTCGCCTTAAGGTAGGCGCCGATGGATGCGCAGGCTCCCGCACGCTCGGTATAGAAGCTGCTCGTCTCGCAAACGAGAAGCTCGCTCTCAAGATACGCCTCGTGCTTCTGCTGAAGCCTCTTGTAGAAATAAGGGTCGGTCCGTAAAAACGTCTCCATCGCCTCGTCAAAGCCGGGGTAATACTCGTCGAGAATACCGTTCGAGAGCTCTCTTGCGGTGGTCATATAGCTGTCAAGAGATGCGAAGTTCGCCTCCCACTCAGCCTCGGTCTCGTAGTTGGCAACGAATCTCATAATCGCCACAAACTGCTTGGCGTTAGCGATAGCGGTAGCCTCGGCCACGTAGGCCTCGGACTCGGTAATAAATCTGTTGTAGGCATCGCGGAAGGCGGTGTACGAGCCGTTCTGAAGCAGCTCCGCGGTGTCTCGGTTGGCAAGAAGCTCCTCGCAGGTGGCACGAAGCTTCTCGTACTCACTTGCAACCGATGCCTGCTCGTTAAGAAGGAAGAATGCCTTTACGTCAGCGACGAAGTCGTTAGCCTTTTCCTCGCTTTCAATCTCGATCTTAACGCGCGACAGATACTCGACGGCCCTGACGTACTCGATAGCGCTCGCATTAATCTCGCCCTTAAGCGAGGAAAGGAAGCTCTCCGCCGCCGTTATAGCCGCCCGCCTCTTGGCAAGAGTATCCGCGGAGCGAGCTATCCTCGCGGCCGCGTCGGCGAGCTCGTAATACTTAAGCGCGTTCTCGTCCATAATCTGCTGAAGAAGTCTGTCGTATCCGTTGACGCCGTCCTTGTCCCTCTTGTCGAATTCGTTGTACACATTGATAGCACGGACAAGCTCCTCGGTTTCGGCCCCGGCATCGCACTCACCGTCGTCGCACACGCCGTTACCGTTCAGGTCCTTGAATACCGAGCCGATTAAATTCTTCATATAATTGTAGGACATACGCTTGAGATTGCTCGAAATTCCGTCCTCGTAGAGCGCCCGACCGTAGAATGCGAAGAGCTCCTCGTCGGTCATCCCCTCAAGGTAATCAACGTCGCGCAGGCCCGTGCCCTGATAAATGGCAAAGTTGTCAAGCGAAAACTCGCCCTTATCCGACGAGGAGGAGCCGAAGCGGAAGTGCTTCATAATAAGGTCCTCGGTATCGCTGCCCACGCGGGTCGAGCCCACATGGGTGTAGTCAACGTAGAGAAGCAGGTTCGTCCCGTCCTTCTCGGCCACGGGAAGATATATCATAGTAATATGAGTCCAGCCGCCCTTGGCAACCGCCTCCTCAAGAACCACCGTGCCGCCAATGGAAATGTCGCCGTCAGGCGAAATGCCGAAATAGCTCGTAGAGCCCTTCGAGCCGTCGGTGAAGGTATAGCTTCCGTTCTCGGCAGTGATTCCGCCGCTCGGAAGAACGTTAAAGGTCGTAACGTCAAAGTCGACCACGACTCCGCCCGACGCATCGCTTATCGCTACCTCGGGGCGGGTATGCACCTTAGCGCCGTAGCGCGTGGTGAAGTACTTATTTCCGTCGGCACCCGTCTCGATGCCGGCAAAATTATTAACATCGGGAAGCTTGACGGGCATCTCGTCGCCCGACTCATCAAAATTATTGTAGAAAAGAGAGCTAAGATAGTGGTCCGCGTAGGCGGCCTCGGCCATCATCTTGATGCGGCAGGCCTCAACCCGGTCGTCGTGTGCCTTAATCTTTGCCTCGAGCTCCGCGGCATACTGCTGCGATGCCTCGTCCTCTCCGTCAACGGGAAAGACCTCGAGGAATTTATAAAGACGGCGCAGAGCAACTCCGTTCTTGGTCACAACCGCCGCTCCCGACTCAAAGTCGGCCGCATCGGCGAGCTCGGCGAGAAGCGCCTCGGCACACTCAAATGCGCGCGCATCAAGGCTCTCGTAAAACTCGGTATAGCCGGGAATGTCGGGGCTTATCGGGTTGCCGTCAAGGAAGGTGCCGAGCGCATAAATCAGCTCGCGCTTCGCCGTGCCGTTCCTTGCCTCCTCGATTTCCGAAAGATAGGTCCTTGCACACTCAAATCTCTCGGCCTCGAGCCCCGCGGCGAACTCCGCGTATCCGTCAAGCTCGGTGTCAAGCGTAACGTCGACAGTCAGATACAGTCCGAGCGTAACGAGAAGTCTATCCTTCTCGGCCGCAGTCTCGACGGCCCGCGCCTCGGAGAGGAATGCCTCGGCACAGCCGAGCTCCTCCTTGGCTATCTTAGCCGTAAGATTAAGGTATTCCTGTGCTTCCTTATCAATATTGAGTGATGCGGTATATGCGCGAAGAGCAGAGAGAGCCTCGCGCCACTTAGCCGCCTCAGGCGTGCCCTCGGCCGCGTGTATTTCACTTATGTAGAGCTCGGCGCAGGCATACTTCTCGGTGACAAAATCCGAAAGCAGGGCCTCATACCCTTCGGTGCCCGGGAGTATGCTGCAAGCCGCGAGATATTCGTCAAGAGCCTCTATAGCGCCCTTGCGCGCCGCCGCCTTTGCGGTAGCACGGATTTCGTCAAGAAGCACCTCGGCGCACTCAAATTTAGCCGTATTGAACCGCTCCAAAAAGGCGGCAAGGCCCTCGGTCGCGGGATCGATGGGATTGCTCTTAAGATATCCCTCGACGTCAACGAGAATTTCTGCGACACCCGCCGATGTCTCGGAGCTGTCGGCAACGCCGAGCATGGCCTCCGCAACGGAGAGCTCACCGGTATATTTATCGGCCTCAGCGCCCGCGAGTGTGACCGTGAGTGTCACCGCGAGTAAAAGCGCAAGAGCGATGTACAGCAACCTTCTTTTTTTCATTTTGTCCTACCTTTCCGAGCCAAGCCCGGCCGACTCGGCGTTTTGTTATGTAAGCCCGCACCTTTTCAGTGCGGGCGATTTCATTATTTGTCTTTATTATATAAGGGCGGCGCACTCCGTTCAAGAGCCAAAAAGCCGTTTTAACAATTTGTTCACAATCTTGGCTCTATTTCAATAATTTATGTCTCTTTTTTACACCTTCGAAAGGCAAAAAAACGAACGTTAGAGCGAATATATAGTCACTCTGCACCGATGAGCGGGGGGCGCGAGGCCGCTATTTTATGCAAAAATGCAATAGCATAGAGCCCCGCGCCGCGCGAGCGGTGTCCGTACGTTAAGGAAGTTTTTGACGGCCTTGGCAAAAAATATCAACGGCCGTTTATGCGTCTTGCCCGAAATTTCAAGGAAGCGACACGCATTTCCCCCTTGGGCGCGAGACTACCCGTACGAGTATTAATTTGCGCGAGCGCCGCGGCGGGAAAAATGCTAAATTTTTTCTTGCTTTTTGCCCCGTTTTGTCTTGCAGAGCGGCAACGGGCGATGGTACAATATTAGTGTCATTGACAAAAGAAGCGGAAAGCATAGGCGAATTGGAAACAGGACAAGGCTCCTCTTCCGTTGCACTTGATAAAAAACATTTGATTTTAGCGCCACAACTTCCAAAAACGTGAATTTTTGGGTATTTTTTAAGATTTTTTGTCATTGAAATCGGCGGGATTTCATTGTACAATATTTATGCAAGGTATTTTGCTGGTTTTCCTTGCTTTTCGCACGTCCCCGGGGCGTCCCGCTCCGTCGGCAGCACGAAATACCGTCGGGCAGCGCCCCCTAAAGCATCGATTTTCGACCTCTGCAAGGGAGGACAGAAAGGAGCACTGAATATGTACCGAGATAATGGCGGCTATCAGCTGGTAGTTCCGGTCAGCATCGCAGGCATAAATATTGAAATCCGTCTCAACGACGTCATACGGCAGGACGGCTCGGAATGTGCCGTTTCTCCTCATAACCACGGCGCATTTCAGCTCAAATACATAGCGAGCGGCAGAGCTCTGCACGTCGTTGACGGTGAGCAGATACGCACCGCACAGGGCAATCTTCTCGTCATACCGCCGCGCTCCATTCACTACGAGACGGTTGATAAAAATTGCTCCGACCTCGTTCAGTATTCTCTTTTCCTGCACGTGAAGGCGCCTCTTGATACCGCCGCGGAGAGCACGAGGGCCGCCTACGAGCGTGCCGTTGATTTCCTCACGGGCATAGAGGTTATAAAGAACGCCTCGATTTTCCTTCCTATTCTCGAGAGCATCTCGCGAGAGATACGTCACAAGCAGGACGGCTTCTTCAATTATCTGCAGGGAATGTGTCTGGCTCTTGTGGTCGAGCTTCTCCGCTTTGCCGACGAGGAGCACCGCCTGCTCGGTCAGGAGGAAATCAAGTACACCGACACCTGGCGCAGAAAGCTCAATTCCTTCTTCTACGACGGATATATGAATGACATAAAGCTTCAGGACCTCGCCGACACCATCAACGTCTCGCGCCGACACGCCTCGCGCATAGTTTTCCGCGAGTACGGAGTGACCTATGCGAAGAAGCTGATGGAGGTTCGTCTCGAGCAGGCAAAATACAAGCTCACGCACACCGACCTTGACCTGCGCACGATAAGTCAGGTCTGTGGCTTCCAGTCCTGTAGCTACTTTACCACCGCGTTCAAGAAGAACGTCGGTATGACCCCGACCGATTACCGCGCGAGCACCTCGCATTCGAGAGAAGCGCAGAGCACACCGTTGCTTAAAAAGTAAACAATCATTTACAAAACTCCAAAAAACATTACATAAAACTCAACACGCCCCGCGGCTTTCGCCGCGAGGCGTGTTTTTTGGTCGGCGCGGTTTGCGCCCCTAATAGCCTGTTTCTATCAGCCGCTCCACGTGGAAGAGGAGTATTCAATCGAGTTTATTTTGCAGAAATCCCAAAATTTTGAGTCGCAAAATCCTCGGCCGAAGGCCGCCTCTATCATTTGGCAAAGCGAGCCTCGGTGCTCCTTTCCGAGCGCGGCAAGGAATTTCTTTGAATTTTCCTCGTCGAGGTAGTAGGTTCTCTCAAAATCGCCCCCGCCGAACTCGGACACGCCGTAATCGGCATATCCTATACTTATTCTGCCGTCCTCCTCGGTGACCCAAAATCCACTCGTGCTCTCGCGCATAACTCCTCCTAAGTCTCCTTTAGCGGCCGATATTACCGCCTTTCCGCTTACATTGTAACACAATTTTGTTGGATTGTAAAGTGAAACATTCGCCCTTCGTATTTGCGAAGCGCGGCATAAACTTATTGACAACGGCGACCTTGAACGTCATATCAATCGTGTAAGAAGAGGTTTACGTAAGCAGAATAAATAATTATATAGTCGCTTATTTTTAGCATATGTGGCATTATTTTGCTAACGATTTTGCGTCTTAAGAATTTTGTTGTTCATTTTTGCTTCGTCTTTGTTAGCACTCTACGCATCAGAGTGCTAATATTTACAATTATGACATATTTTCATAACAATTACGAAACAATTTGGGCTTACAATATAATCGTGAAAGGAAGAGATCCGAATGGCGCCTGGATCTCGAATAAAAATAATCCTTTCAACAAATAATACACTTACAAATCTATAAGGAGGATTCTGTTATGTTTGAACTTACACCCTTTGCACGCAACAACCATTTTCTTGGTTCCTATGACCCTTTCAAAGCGATGGAGGAATTTGAGAAGAACTTCTT